>CALCJP010000091.1 GCA_937967625.1 uncultured Saprospiraceae bacterium | reverse complement strand
CATCGGCGGCATCTTCATGCTCGAATCTGTCAACTACATTGAACACTACGGCTTGCGCCGAATGCAGTTGAAAAGCGGTCGCTACGAACCCGTTCAGCCGTACCACTCCTGGAATTCAGAGCATGCAATGGGGCGTATTTTCCTATTTGAACTGACGCGTCACTCTGACCATCATTTTAAAGCAAGCCGCAAGTATCAAATCTTACGTCATTTTGATGAGGCTCCTCAGTTGCCGACTGGTTATCCTGGTTCCGTTCTTTTGGCTTTGGTGCCACCACTTTGGTTTTCGATTATGAATAAAAGAGTGCCTGCTGAAATGATTATAAAATAGAATTCTTGCTCCATTAGGAGCAATATCTTTGTAGCAAAAAACATTTAGTCGCTATGCCCGCTCCGTCAGGTGCGGTATCTTATAATAACTGATTTGAGATACCGCACCTGACGGAGCGGATTAATTTGTAAAAAAGACCTTGCTACAAAGATTTCGCTCCGCTGGAGCGATTCAACTTCTTTCCTTTTTAGTTTTACCTTTGATTTTCACTCCCGATTAAAATACGGGACAAGTTTTCGTGAAATGACATTATTTCGCGAAAGCGAGAAAAAATTCTCTTATTCAAAATTCAATCATTCTCTCATTCTCTCATTCAAAAATGACTATAAAGCAAGCACAACAAACCGTCGATGAATGGATAAAAACCATCGGCGTCCGCTATTTCAACGAATTGACCAATACGGCTGTTTTGATGGAAGAAGTAGGGGAGATGTCGCGCCTCATGGCACGAATCTATGGCGAGCAATCCTTCAAAACGGAAACTCAAGCTGCCACTGCAAAAGATGACCTTGCGGGCGAAATGGCGGATGTGCTTTTCGTCCTAATTTGTCTTGCGAATCAAACAGGGGTGGACTTAACCGAAGCACTACAAAAGAGTTTGGATAAGAAAACCAAACGCGACAAAATACGACATCAAACCAACGATAAATTGAAATAATAAACTTGAATATTATGGAAAAACTCAAATCAGAAGGAAAATGTGTCTTTTGCGATAAGATGTATTCAAGCACGGGCATTGGCAGGCACTTGACATCTCACTTGAAGGCAAAAGAAAAAGAAGCCACCTCAGATAGCAAAGCCTTTCATGTCAAAATTTCGGCGGCAGAAAAGTTTCTTCACATATTGATAGATGGAGAAATGACCCTTGCTGATTTGGATGAATATTTAAGATCAATTTGGCTGGAGTGTTGTGGGCACTTGAGTAGTTTTATGGTCAGAGGGAGGGAGTATGATTTTGGTTGGGATCCTACTGATGAATTTGGAGAACCCAAGGGAAGTGAAGTGGAAACAATTTTCCGAAAGGGAATGAAATTAAAATATGACTATGATTTTGGCTCGACGACTCGCCTTGAAATTCAAGTAGTCAATGAATATAATATCGCCTTTCTGGGAGGTATTCTTTTGCTTTCGCGAAATGAACCTCTACCTATCTTATGTCATATATGCGAAAAGAAACCCGCGATTAAAATTTGTTCCATCCATATCTACGATGGCGAGAGCATGTTTTGTAAAGATTGCACTAAAATTCATGCAAAAAAATGCCCTGACTTCGATGATTACGCTTCTATGACTGTATTCAATTCACCTCGTATGGGCGTATGCGCTTACGAAGGTGGACTGCTTGATACGGAACGAGATGGAATATGGAAAGGAAACTAATGCTCCTCAAAAAGAAGTCATATTACGAGCAGGTTTATGAAGTCATTCGAACGATTCCCGAGGGGCGGGTTTCTTCCTATGGCGCGATTGCGGATTACTTAGCGTTGGGGTCAGCGCGCATGGTTGGCTATGCGTTGCGGCATTCGATAATGGAAGATGATATACCTGCCCATCGAGTAGTCAATAGGATCGGAGAATTGAGTGGTCGAATGGCATTTCCAACGCCCACTTACATGCAGGAGATGTTGGAAACAGAAGGCGTAGAAGTGAAAAATCATAAAGTTGTAAATTTTAAAAAACTGCATTGGCACCCAGCGGAATCGTAGCATTATGAAGAAAATATTAGTCACCGGAGGCACTGGTTTTTTAGGGTCGTATTTGTTGCGATACCTGATTCGAGGAGGTGAAAAAAACGTCATTTCGCTTAAGCGAAAAAATAGTCCAATGGACATGGTCGAGGAGGTGAAAGACAAAGTGCAATGGGTCGAAGGGGATATTATGGACATGCCATTTATGGATGAGGTGATGGAAGGAGTCGATCAAGTATATCACTGCGCGGCGGTGGTTTCTTTTCATCCGAGAGATAGGAAGAAATTGTTTGAGGTCAATGAGCAAGGCACTGAAAATATAGTCAATGCCGCCCTGCTCGCCAATGTCGAAAAATTAGTTCATGTCAGCTCCATCGCCGCTCTGGGGCGCGTAAAAGATGGCGACTCCATCAACGAAAAAACAAAATGGGAAACCAGCGAACTAAATAGCAATTACGCGAAAAGCAAACACTTGGCAGAAATGCAAGTTTGGCGTGGCATCGCAGAAGGATTGAATGCCGCTGTGGTAAATCCCTCGCTCATTATGGGTAGCGGTTTTTGGAATTCAGGTACGCCGAAGATGTACCAAACGCTTTCCAAAAATTTCCCATTTTTCCCGAAAGGGGGAAGTGGATTGGTAGATGTGCGCGACGTCGCGCGATTTATGATTGAGTTGATGAATAGCGATGTGGTGAGCGAACGTTTTTTGCTGAATGCCGAAAATTGGTCTTACCAAGAAGTCTTTTCCAAAATCGCTCAATCTACCAATGCCAAACCGCCTTCTCGAAAAATGACGTCTCTTTTGAGCGGCATTGCTTGGCGATTGGAGTGGATTCGTTCGAAACTAACGGGGAGCAATCCACTCTATTCGAAAGAAAATGCCATCACGACCGCTCAGACATTTTACTATCAAAACAATAAATCAGTCGAACAATTCGATTTTAAATATACACCAATCAACCAGACGCTTGCCGCTACCGGCAAGCAGTTTTTAAAATCAAAGCAGAACGGCTCTGCTGCGAATTGTTTACCTTTAATTTGATTTTCCCCCTTTCGGGAAATATTGTTTGAATAATTTTACGATTTCGAGCATCGTCTCCTGAAAGGGACGATGTGATACATTTGCGTCGCATCGTCCTCTTCGAGAGACGATGCTCAACTTTCGATAATTTAAAAACAAAAACATGAAAAACATACTTGCACTCCTCCTCATTGCTTCCGTTTTGATGGCTTCAAAATGCAAACGCGACGGCGGAGAAACCAACTCAGAGCTAACCGCTGATTCTTCGGTTACCATCAGCAAAACGGGGTGTTTTGGCACCTGCCCTACGTATTCATTTACCATTGATGGTACCGGAAAAGGAAAATATAGTGGCACCCGTTTCGTACTTGTTTCCGGTGAAAAAGAAAAGCAGTTTACTGATGAAGAGACGAATCGCTTGTTTCAAGCATTCGCGGAAGCGGATTATTGGTCTTATGAAGATAGATATTCTGATGATCGAATTGCCGATTTGCCAAGCACTTATCTGACCTATACTCACGGTGGTCAAACTAAAAAGATTAGGCTGGAATATCAGTTTCCTGAAAAATTGGCGGAATTATCTCAAATGACAGAATCACTCGCTAATTCCGAATATTGGATTGCCGACGCTGAGGGCAACAACATGCCAAAGGACTCATACATCAAAGTCAAAACGACTGGCTGCTTCGGCACCTGCCCGATTTATGAATTTCAACTCAATGGCGATGGTACTGCTACCTATGCTGGCGAACGCCACGTGGCAGTCAAAGGCAACAAGAAAAAGGACTTTGGTATGATGGATGCGGCTTTGGCTTTTGACTCTTTCCGTTCTGCTAATTTTTGGTCTTATGAGGATGAATATACTGGCAATATCACCGATTTGCCTACGACCTATCTCACCTTTTCAGATGGTGGACAAACCAAAACCATTAAACTTTATTACAATATTCCTGATGAACTCAAGCGACTTTCTGAATACGTGAAAAGCCTCGCAAATTCAGAGGGCTGGGTAAGGGGTTTGTAATTGCTGAATGATTGAATTACTGAATGAGAGAATGTCTCTCCCCAAGAAGAACATTCTCTCATTCAGTAATTCAATCATTCTCTCATTGGTTTCCATTCATCGTAATGAAATCAGTTGGTTCCGCTTCCGAAAGAATCATCGGAATCACTTGCTTAATTTCCTTTTGCTGTCCTTTCGTCAGTCCTTCAAAACGACTTCCAAATCGGCTCTCGGCAGCTTCATCCCATAGTTCGTTGTAGGCTCCTTTTAATTCATTATAGACTTGCAGGTAGAGATCATAAGATGTGCCTCGGTCGTGGTGTAGCGATACAATTGCTTTGGTTGGCTTATTGGGTTTGTCAGCGCTTTTCGAGGGGTTCATGATGAAGTCCTTAGTCATTTCTCTGAGTTCGCTTAGCTCTATGATGTCATTTCTCACAAACAATTCATCGGTGCCGTTCACATTGACTTTCAAGACATTTTTGGAAGGCGGCGTTGCGGGTGGCGTGTTGGGGTCGAAAGGCGGTAGTTTTACCAAAATGCCTTGGTCGTTGACGATAGTCGTCGTCACCAAAAAGAAGATGAGTAAAAGAAATGCGATGTCTGCCATTGAACTGGCGTTGATTTCTTTTGAAGTGCGGTTCCGATTAAATTTTTTCATGACTTTTTAATTTTTATTCCGCCTTTCGGCAAATGAGTTTGGTGGTAAGATGTTTTTAAGTACTGCTTTTGGTGTGAGGGTTCTTATTAAACCACAAAAGCGCCCCTCAATCTTTTGTGTCTCTTTTGTGTCTTTTGTGGTTCAAAAAATCTCATATTTGAGCGTTGAAAAAACAAAAAGAAATATCACCCAAAATCGTCATAATCGGTTCCGGCAATGTCGGCACCCAACTCAGCAAACGACTTCACGCGCGAGGACTTGATGTCGTGCAGGTATTTAGCCGAAAGGCGGAAAAGGCAAAACATTTGGCGAAAGCCATAGATTCAAAATGGACGAATTCTCTCGCGAAAGTGGTACCCACTGCTGATTTGTACATCCTCGCAGTTCATGATGATTGGATTGGGAATGTGGCGGGACATTTGGCGAAAGCTATTGAGAAAGATAGTTTGGTAGTGCATACTTCAGGTTCGACGCCGAGCACGGTGATTGCGCCACATTTTGAGAGATACGGCGTCTTTTACCCCTTGCAGACTTTCAATATTAAAAAGAAGCCACAGTGGTCAAAAATTCCGATTTGCCTCTACACGAGCCGCGATTCAGATCTCACTTTCGTGAAAAAAATAGCCAAACGAATCAGCCAAAAAGTCTTCGAACTCAATGACGAACAGCGCGCCACTGCCCATGTCACCGCCGTCATGGTCAATAATTTCACCAACTACCTTTTCGCTTCCGCAAATGACATTTTGGAAAAAGAAAATCTGCCATTTGAATTACTACGTCCACTGATTTTAGAAACCGCCCAAAAAGTCCAAAACGCCTCTCCAAAAGACATGCAAACCGGGCCTGCCGCACGAGGCGACGAAGCGACAATTGAAAGACATTTGCAGTTTTTAGAAAAATATCCAGACCTCAAACCCGTTTATGAGTTGCTCACTAAGCGGATTTTGAATGAGAGAAGGAAGAAATGAGAGAATGATTGAATTTTGAATGAGAGAATGTTTCGCGAAAGCGAATATCTGAATATCAAAAATATCCTCTTCTATGCGAATAATCGACACTATACCACACCCACGCCTCAAAATCAGTGTCTTCAAAAACGGGGGGCGTTTCTCTGTAAAATTTGAAGATGGGATGATTGAACAGACCTATAAATTTGATGAACGGCAGGGGGTGACTACCCTCGAAGGTGTCAAAAAGATGATGGACTCTACTTTCATCAAGAAAGTTGAAACCGGTCTCAATGAGATGAAAAAACTACACTTAGATACCCTTCTAAGAAATGCTCCTCAGGAATTGCCCAATGAATTTGAGGAGATAATTTAATTCCAAAAGCAGCAACCACTCCTTACCTCACGTTTTAAAAACTGAAAGCGAAAAGTCGCGATATGTTAATAATTTGGTGAAGCGGTGCGCGCGTGCTAATTTTATGGTAACAAAAACCAACCGGTTATGAATATTACCTTACCGCTGGATTTTTCCGAAGAAAATTACTTAAGGGCAATTGCTCGTCGAGAGCAATGGGCACAAAAGAAATTGTATGAAGATTATTACTCTTCTATGATGGGCGTTTGCTTGCGTTACTCCAATAATGGTGATGACGCATTAGATATCCTTCACGAAGGATTTATCAAAGTCTTCAAAAATATCGGAAAATTTCAACCAGGCACCTCTCTTTCAGCTTGGATTCGACGTATCATGGTCAATACCGCGATTGATTTCTATCGCAAAAACATCAGGCGCCGAACCGAAGATTTGGATCAAGCCTACCAAGTTAGTTCATCAGATGTTGACGTGGTGAGTCAATACACAGAGAAAGAAATCCTAAAAGCAGTGCAGACCTTAACACCTGGCTACCGAACGGTTTTCAATCTCTACATCATCGAAGGCTACTCCCATCGCGAAATCGCTGAAAAACTCGGAATTACCGAAAGTACCTCTCGTTCCAATCTCGTCAAAGCGAGATCAAAATTACAAGTCATATTAACCAATCAAGCTAATTTTCTTGTAAAGACCGATTCTTAGGAACCATTTTTGAAACTGAGCAGTACACAAAAGAATAATGACAAACGATAATATTGATGATCAAATAAGGGACGCGTTGGACAACTTCCATGTGGAATACAATCCCGACTCTTGGGATATGTTAGCACATCGGATAGATGCCGACCCTGAATTAGCTACTGAGTCAGCTAATCAGGAATTTGATCAGGTGATTAATAATAAAATTAAAAACACCCAAGCGCCTTACCAATCTGAGCATTGGAAAGTGATGGCAGAAAGAATTCAATTA
>CALCJP010000090.1 GCA_937967625.1 uncultured Saprospiraceae bacterium | reverse complement strand
GATCCCTGGTGCTTGTTGCGTCATCTTTAGAGCGAAGGGTTTAGCCAAGGCAAAGTCGGGACGGACATCCATTGTATAGCACTGTTGCCGTTACATCCATCATGCCCGTCATGCTTCCAAAAATCCAATTAGGATTTTGATCATCTGCACAATGAGACAAACGGCTGCCATCGGTATCAAAATGCCAAGCGTCAATCAACATACTATCAATCGAACTGCCCATGAATTGGATGCTGTCTCCTTGACAAATACTAGTTTGATCACTTGTAAAATCTACATTGACAGGTGCCCCTACTTCAATTGTAACTGCATAAGAAGTATCCACACAACCAGAAGCGTTTTCGATAATCAAGACGACATCGTATTCCCCTGCTTGCATGAAGGTATGGGTAACGGGGTCATCATTATTTGATGTCTGGTCAGGAGTGCCATCTCCCCAAGAGTAGGTGTAGGTAGTAATGGCCTCGAAAGAGGTGCTATGTGAAGACTCAAAAGTTACTGCCAATGGCGCACAACCAAAAGTCGTGTCTGGTCTAAACAATGCGTTAGGCGGGCGAATGGTATCTAAAACTTCCAACCGATCCACGCAACCTCTGGCATTGGTCACCTCCAGAGTAACCTCCAAGATCCTTAATCAATTGTAGCCATAGGTCTGTGTGTCTCTTTCGAAATCAACTTTAAATGGATTGTCAGTTGAGATATAATTTGAGTCAATTCTTTCATCGTAGATAGCCCAGCTTGCATTGATGCCACTAC
Source organism: uncultured Saprospiraceae bacterium (assembly GCA_937967625.1). Classification (GTDB taxonomy): domain Bacteria; phylum Bacteroidota; class Bacteroidia; order Chitinophagales; family Saprospiraceae; genus JAGQWW01. The sequence continues at coordinate 39,362 of CALCJP010000090.1, read as the reverse complement.
CAAGAGCTGTGTAGGTTTTCGAGCCTGGCAATTCGCAAAGCGTAGTTGGATCTATTTCCAAATCTGCTTGAATTTCTTCTACATAAATGGTTTTAGTAAGTGTGGAAGTACAATTTCCTGCGGGGTCGCTAACTGTGAGTGTCACGTCATAGTTCCCCTCGCCTCTAAAGACAAAAGAAGGCGTTCTTTGGAAAGTCGTTCTAACGGTAACTCCAGCTGAGTCAACCGTCCAGTTGTATTGTCCAATAGAAGAATTATTGGTAAACAAAACGGGATTGTTAACGCAAACCGTGTCTTGCACCTCAAAATCTACCGCAGGTCCTCCAACACCAATCAAAACAAAGAAAGAACTCGAACATCCTACTGAATCAGTTGCGGTAAGAGAAACTGTAAAAGAACCATTTTGAGTATAGGTAATTGTTGAAGGGTTAGCCTCGGTGCTTGTTTGACCATTACCGAAATCCCATTCATAGGTCAAATTATTATCGGGATTTGGAGTCGTATTATTGAATAACACATCCAACGGCGGATCGCAAGCACTGGTAGCGCTCGGACTAAACATCGTGGCCGGTGAATCATTGATTGAAATGTAATCGTCTTTTTCCGCGAAAGCGGTACACCCCTCAAAAGAGGAGGTCATCGTCAAACCGACTTTTCGAGTTCCCGCAGTGCTGTAAGTATGAGAAACCATTGCTCCAGTCCCAGAATCACCATCACCAAATGACCAATTGTATGAATCAATCGGAACCGCTGGATCTGCGGTAATATTGCTGGTAAATTCCACATCAAGAGGCGTACATCCAGTAGTCGTATCTGCCACAAAATCAATCACAGGTTGGTCATACAAAATGACGGTGTCACGAGCCGTCACCGGACCACCACTCACTTCTCTAAACTCAATGATGTATGTATCAGGAGTAGTATAAGTTCTAAATGGGTTTTGATCAGTGATGATATTACCATCGCCCAAATCCCAAAAAAAACCAGAAGCACCTGCAGGTGCGGTAAATTCTATTCGAAGAGGAACGCAGCCTCTATCTATGTTAGCCAACTGACCAAAAGCATTGAAAGTAAACAGCGTGAGAACAGCTAAAGAAAAAATCGATTTTAAAAATTTCATTTATTTCGATTAGTTTTAAAATTCGGAATCGCTTTCGCGAAATGACAAAATTCGCCAGTCGCTAAGGTTGCAACAAAAAACGAATTGATAGTATAGATAAGAAGGGTTTATAATATTTTAATATGTAAATGACTGCTATCAGCCTTCCATATTAATTTATTTGAATTCAGTGGGCAAAATACGTATGTTTGCCCATATCATAAAATGATTTTATATGAAAAGACTTTTGTCATCATTTTTCCTCTTTGCATTCATTTTTTGCTCTTTTAATGCAACTTCTCAGGTGCTCAATTACACCACGCAGCAAGCACCCCTGCCCTGCCTCAATAAGGAATTTTCAGTAGTCGTCCACATCGTGCTCGACTCCTTAGGAGAAGACGGCATCGCTGACCGTGCTCAGATTGACGATGCATTTGAAGCACTCAATGAAGCTTATGAGCCGATTTGTGCAAAATTTAAGGTTTGCGAAACGCGCGAAATTCGGAATTTTCAATTCAACAATATCGATACTCTCGAAAAGTGGGAAGACCTCATTGTCAAAGAAAATCAGCCGAATCGAATCAATGTATATCTTGTTGACTTTAGTGTTTTAGCTGGTTTTGACGGTGGCGCTCCTCAATTCGAATGCGGCTATGCCAACCTCAATGGAATTGATAGTGTAAGTAATTCAACCATCCTTTGGCATAAGGCTTGCCTCGGCACCACCCAACCGCTAATCCATTTGTTTGGACACTATTTCGGTTTGCTTCACACCTTTGAAGGCAACGGCACTGAACTCGTCGATGGTTCCAATTGCGACACCGAAGGTGATTTGATTTGTGACACCCCCGCTGATAATTATAACCCACCAGTTGACCCAATCGGAGGAGGTTTCATCAACAGTGAGGACGAATGCCGATTCATTCACCCCGACTCAGATCCCAATGGCGATCCATACCGCGCCCATACTGGCAATTTCATGTCTTACTACGGGCTTTGTAGATGTGGATTCACCTATCAGCAATATCTCAACATGGCTAATAATTACTTAGCTACTGACCCAAGAGCTTGGTAGTTTTTCTCCCTCCCGAAACAATTTCGGGATAAAAAAACGCGATGTGCTTGTGCATATCGCGTTTTTTTTGTGGGAGGTTGTGAGGGAGCGTTTTTTCCCCCTGACCCCCAAATTGGGGGAACCTAAATTATAAATTTGTTTGATAAATAGGAATGGGCTGCAAAAGTTCTACAATAGCTCTCTCCATCAGAAATCAGAAATCATGTAATCGCTAATCTTCAATCTATCATAGGGGTGAAGTTCTATCGTTAGGATTGCAAAGGGTGGCTTTCCCCCTGACCCCCCAAACTCACTCATACCGCAACGCCTCAATCGGATCTTGCCGCGCCGCTTTCAATGCCGGATACAAACCGCTCACCAGCCCCACGATCGTACAAATCAAAACAGCCAAGGAAATCCATCCCCAAGGCACCAAAAAGGAACCGCCCATGATGAGCGTAACAATATTGCCCATCAAAATACCAAGAATGATCCCAACCACCCCACCAGCCAGAGAAATCAAAACAGACTCCATCAAAAACTGAATCATCACACTACGTTTGGTCGCACCTAAGGATTTGATAATACCAATTTCGCGAGTCCGTTCTGTTACACTTACCAGCATGATATTCATCAAACCAATCGCCGCGCCGAGCAATGTCATCAGACCAATCGCAATAGCGCCAATACGAATATTGGCAGTATCTTCTTTAATCATTTCGATCAGTCCATCACTCTTAAATATCTCAAAATCGTTTTCCTCGCTCGCTTTAAGGCGACGCACATTCCGCATGACGCCCGTTGAGTAAGCAATCACGTCGTCGATGTCAATTGCGTTTTTCACTCCGACGGCGAGTTTATAATTCGTTTTTTGAGTGCCATAAAATCGTTTGGCAGTTTGCAGCGGAATTAGGACCCTTCGGTCATCGCTTCCATTCATGCTACTCCCTTTCGATTTCAAAATTCCCACCACCCTATATTTAGAACTCCCAATCGAAACCATTTGATTGAGTGCGCGACTGGGTTTATCATCAAAAAGTTTTTCGACGATTTCCATTCCGATGATGGCTTTGTTGCCGCCGTAGGTGATCTCTTGGGTTGAAAAATTACGTCCTTGATCGATTTCAAATCCTTTTAGTTCAAGATGATATTCATCAATACCATCAACCATCACCGTTGGGTTGGTTGCCTTGTCTCCAAATTTTGCTTCCGCACTACCAGTGCACCACATCGAAATGGAAACGTACCCATTTCCGCGAAAGCGGTCTTTAAATTCAAGCGCCTGCCCGTAGGTAATCTCTGCCGCCGTTTTTTCTTGCCGCCCACGTCTCCGACCTCGGACTCGTTCCGATTTTCGATTGATTGAAAACGAATTTGCGCCCAAGCGCGAAAAGCTATCATTGAGCGTAAAAATGGCACTATCAATTGCCGTCAAAATCCCCACCAACGCCATGATGCCCAACGCGATGATCATCAGCGTCAAAGAAGCACGAAGTAAATTTCCCCTTACGGAAACAAAAGCGCGTCGTATGTTTTCGAGTAAACTCATTTAGTTATTTAGATGTGAGAGACGAGATGCAAGAAAACAAGAGTCAAGATGTATGAATCTATATCTCCAAATCGCTTTCGCAAAGCTCTGCGAACTTCGGCATAACTCTCATTCACATTAAGCGAAAGCGAAACAATCAGTGGCGAAAGCCACGAAACAATCAGCCACGAAGTGGCGCAACAATCTGCGAAGCAAAACAAATCCTCCTCTCCCCCTTTCGGGAAATGAATTCAAATGTAGCAATTCCAAGACCCATTGAAACAACTATTCGATAAAAAGTAAAAAATGGAGGATGAATCAGGTTTGTTTAGAAATATCATGTGAATAAATTACTTTTGGTCAAAATGTAAAAGAAAATGAGAAACCAGATACTCGCTGCTTTATTCCTTCTTTTGATAGGAGCCATTTTGATAGCCCACTTTCTATGGTCGCCAATGTGGGCGTCATTGTTCTTAATCATTCCGTTGGTACTTTGGGGGCTTTATGACGCAAATCAAAAAAGCCATGCAATCGTGCGCAACTTCCCGATTTTGGGAAGAGGTCGCTACCTGATGGAAGCACTTCGACCAGGCATTCAGCAATACTTTGTGGAGCGCGACACAGAGGGCACTCCCATCACTCGAATCGATCGAAGTGTGGTGTATCAACGCGCAAAAAAAGTGACAGACACGACGCCTTTCGGCACCCAACTCGACCTCTATGGCGAAGGCTACGAATGGATGAATCATTCCATCGCTGCATTTGATCCGCATGATTTGGAGCAACACCCAAGAGTCACCGTCGGCACCCCTGACTGCGCCAATCCATATAGCTGTAGCATATTCAATGTGTCCGCGATGAGTTACGGCTCCCTAAGCAGCGCCGCCATCGAGTCCTTAAACGGAGGCGCAAAAATCGGCGACTTCGCCCACAACACTGGCGAAGGTGGTATCAGCTCCTATCACCTCGCACACAAAGGCGACCTAATCTATCAAATCGGAACGGGTTATTTCGGTTCGCGCGGGGAGGACGGTAATTTCTCATGGGAAGAATTTGCCAAAAGAGCCGCCGAGCCGACTGTCAAAATGATAGAATTGAAACTCTCACAAGGTGCCAAACCCGGACACGGAGGCATACTACCCGGCAAAAAGAACACTCCCGAAATCGCAAAAATCAGAGGCGTCGAACCCGGCACTACGGTCAATTCGCCACCATATCACAAAGAATTCAACAGCCCAAGAGGACTGATGGAGATGATTGGGCGTATGAAGAAAATTTCGGAAAAACCGATTGGATTTAAATTATGTGTAGGTCGCAAAAGTGAATTTTTAGCCATCTGCAAAGCCATGATCGAATTAAACATCATGCCCGATTTCATCGCGGTAGATGGAGGTGAAGGTGGTACTGGTGCTGCGCCAGTGGAGTTTTCCAATTCAGTAGGCATGCCTTATCGAGAAGGGTTGGCTTTTGTCTATGATGCGTTGATTGGATTCAATTTGAAGCGGCACATCAAAATCATCGCCTCTGGGAAAGTGATGACGAGTTTCGATATTTTCAGAGCGTTGGCATTGGGAGCAGATGCTGCCTACTCTGCGCGTGCGATGATGTTGGCGTTGGGATGTATTCAAGCCTTGGAGTGTAATAGAAACAACTGCCCAACTGGTGTCGCTACCCAAGATCCGAAATTGATGAAAGGATTGGTGGTTAGTGATAAAAAAGTGCGCGTCGCCAACTTCCACCACGAAACCGTCAAAAACTTCGTAGAACTTTTGGCGGCAGCCGGTTTAGAGAATGCTGATAAAATCAACCGCACCCACATCTACCGCCGCATCACGATGAATACCATCAAACGTTATGATGAGATTTATCCCTACTTAACTCCGGGTTGTTTACTCAATGAAGATATGATTCCAGAAAACTGGAAGAAGTATATGTTGGAAGCAGCACCGGGGACGTTTATGACGGATTTGCAGTTGTATGGGGGTTGATCCTATTTTATAATGATTTTTTGAGGAATTATATTTTCTGATTTTAAAAAATAGATGCCTTTCGGCAAATGCCCTAATTGAATTTTTTGATTGGAGTGAATCTTTGAGATTGGTAAAACTTGTTTACCCGTAAGGTCAAATAACCTAAAATCATTAAGCGACAAATTATTAGACTCCCATGAGATATTTAATTCGCCAGAGGTAGGATTAGGAAAAAGTAATAGTGCATATTGGGTGTCTGATTCGTCAGTTGATACAGTGCCTGAATAATAGTATTTACTGCCTTCTATAAACAGCCAGTCACTGTTAATCAGAGAAAGTCTTGCCAGAGAATCCAAACATCCAAATTCATTAAAGTAATTTTCCGCTATATTTGAAAATCGAAGATCACCTCCTGAACCGTAACTTTCATAGGTTTCAATCATGTTACTATTATCTTGAGCAAAATCTTTTAACAAAATCCAGTACGAATCGTCCTGATTCGTATTTTTTCGCCAAATTTCCCGGCCTTCAGTATCATAGTCATACTCCATTTTAGATTGAAATTCGCCAAAACTACCAATAGTTGTTTCAGCAACTATTCTTCCCTCCGAATCGTATTCGTTGTATTTTTTTGAGGTTAGCCTTTTGATACCACTTAAATCTATTGAGTAATTTGAAATGGTGTCAAGCAGACCACTATCCCAGGAATAAGTAACCTCTACTCTTAACCTCTTGGGATCGGTATCTTCTTCTGCATAGGAGAGTAGCTTACTTGGAAATCCATCTAAACCGAAAAAGGTGGTATCCCAAGTCTCAATAAGATTGTCAAGGATCAGAGTATCTCCCTCATCTTGTATTAATCTGGTTGTGTAGTAACGAGAGGTTGTATTAAAACCATCTTCATTCCAGTTCACCTGATTTCGAAAAACACAGGTATCATGTCCTGGAAAACAAAAAACGATCCTCCTGAATTCTAATTCGCCATTCAAATGATAATAATACTCTTCGTAAGTTCTTATTCCGGTGGCACTGTTGGCTAGTCCCCATGCCGAACCATAATTATCTTGCCTAATCTTCCTGCCTTCATTATCTTTTTTAGATACAATTGTTTTGAAAACAGATAAGTTGTTGTTCTGGTTATAAATCAAAATCGAATCTAAAGAACAATCTACCTGCGCATTGAGTCCGATTCCAAAAAGATAAATCAATGCACAGAGTGAAAACATTTTAATTTTCATATCTTCTATATTTTTAAGGTTTGATAAAAACTACTTACGGAGATTAAACAACCAAGTTCCGATTTGATTGTCACGCCTTCTTCTTAAACCCCTCAATTGCCTTTTTGGTAAAATCAGAAAGCACCAATTTGCCGCTGATACCTGCTCGCTCTTTCAAAAGGTCATCCCAATCTTCGGTTCCTTTCCAAAAGACTTTTTTGAGCGCTTTCATCGCTTCGGGGTTGGATGCGACTAATTTTTCCGAAAGGTGATCGATGTAGGCATCTACTTGTTCTATTGAATCAAATACTTCATTGAAGAGTCCCTTTTCTTTTGCCCATGCGGCAGTCTGCCACTCAGTTGCATTGATGGATAGGTGGGTGAATGCTGAGGTTCCCATTTTTCTCTCCACCGCTGGTCCTACCACAAAGGGACCAATCCCTACTGCTAATTCACTCAATTTGACAGAGGCGAATTTAGTAGCAATGCAATAATCAGTTGCAGAAGCTAATCCTACTCCCCCTCCAACAGCTTTGCCTTGAATTCGCCCAATCACAAATTTGGGACACTTGCGCATGGCATTGATGACATTGGCAAACCCCATAAAGAATTTCCTCCCAACTCGTAGGTTTTTGATAGACATCAATTCATCAAAACTGGCGCCCGCGCAGAAGGTACGGTCGCCGGAACTTTTCAAAACTACCACTAATACCTCTTTGTCTTTTCCTGCTTTTTTGATAGCGTCTGCTAATTGCGCAAGGAGATTTCCCGGCAGGGAGTTATGAGAAGGGTGGAAAAATTCAATAGTAGCTACTCCGTTTTTGGTTTCGGATTTGACGTAGCCCAATGTGGTTTTATCTGCCATGATGTTGGTTAATCAAAATTAAAATGAGAATCAAAATTAAAAACGTTTTCAGAATAAAAAAAGCGACAAACGGAACTGCCCGAATGTCGCTTTTTTGTATTGTAAATGCGTAATGTTTATTCTTCTTCGTCAGAAGCTGGAGTTGTTCCGCTTTCGACTGCGTCTTCTGCAGCGTCCATTGCAGCCAATTCAGGGTCTTCGCCTCCTACATTTTCGGTAACTGTTTCCACGGTTTCAGTTGCTGCTTCAACAACAGGTGCTTCAGCTACTTTCTCAACTGCGTCTTCAACTACTTCCTCTGCAGCTACAGCAGCAGCGGTCGTTGCGGCAGCAGCAGTTGCAGCAGCTTTCTTCTTGCCACCTCTTCTTCTACGTTTCTTAGATTTGCCAGAATCGCCTTCGCTTCCAGAACCAACTGAGTAGTCTTTATTAAAATCCACGAATTCAATCATTGCCATGTCAGCAGCATCTCCTTTACGAAAACCTGTCTTTATCACTCTCACATAGCCACCTGGGCGGTTGCCTATTTCAGAAGCAATAGGTCCAAATAATTCTTTGATGGCATCCTTGCTTTGCAAATAGCTGAATACGACCCTTCTTGAATGGGTTGAATTCGTTTTTGCTTTTGTCACTAATGGCTCAATGTATCCTCTCAATGCTTTTGCTTTCGCAACGGTTGTGTTGATACGTTTGTGTTCGATTAAAGCACACGCCATGTTTTTCAGTAAGGCACGTCTGTGTCCTTTTTTACGACCTAAATGATTGAATTTCTTACCGTGATTCATTTTTATAAGAATTTAACTTCGCAACACTTTTCCTCAACTTTGAAATTACGATTGGCAGCGTAAGTTGAGTAGTCGGTTATTGCAATTTATTTTTAAATCCCAGCGTCAAAAGAGCCGCTGTTTGCCAAATTTATTTTTGATTTCCCGAAAGGGAAAAATTACTCTTCGTCCAGTTTGTATTTAGACAAGTCCATTCCAAAGGTCAAGCCTTTGTCTTGGAGCAACTCTTCGATTTCAACCAATGATTTCTTACCGAAGTTTCTGAACTTCAATAACTCATGAGTGTCATATCTAACCAAGTCAGCCAAGATGTTGATTTTAGCTGCTTTCAAACAGTTGTAGGCACGAACTGACAAATCCAAATCTTCGAGAGAGGTCTTCAACAACTTACGCATGTGCAAAATGTGCTCATCAACGATGTCATCTTGACGGCTCGTAGCGTCATCGAATGTGATGTTTTCATCAGTAATCAACATCAAGTGTTGAATCAAAATACGAGAAGCCTCTTTGACTGCATCTTCCGGGTGGATAGTTCCATCCGTTTTCAAGTCAATCGTTAATTTTTCGTAATCTGTTCTTTGACCTACACGAGTGTTTTCAACTTTATACGATACGTTTTTAATCGGCGTATAAATTGAATCAACTGGAATCACACCAATCGGAGCGTCTTTAGGTAAGTTCTCATCTGCTGGAACATATCCTCTACCTTTGGTGATGGTCAATTCCATCTCCAAGTTTACAAATGGTTCCATTTTGCAGATTACCAAGTCAGGGTTCATCACCTTGAAGACATTGGTAAACTCCTCAATGTCACCAGCAGTAAATTCTTCCTTTCCAGTGATAGTCAAGTATATTTTCTCTGAATTGATTTCTTCATCAGAAAGCAATTGCTTCAATCGAATTTGTTTCAAGTTTAGGATGATGTCCACAACATCTTCAGTAATTCCTTTGATAGTTGAGAACTCATGGTCAACTCCAGCAATCCTTACCGCTGAGATAGCATACCCTTCCAAAGAAGAAAGCAAAACTCTTCTCAAAGAGTTACCAATAGTTTGACCAAAACCAGGTTCGAGTGGTTTAAATTCAAAAGTTCCTTCAAAGTCATCCGCTTTTTGAAGAACAATTTTATCTGGTTTTTGAAAATTAAGAATGCTCATAATTTAGATTGGACTTATATTGAAAAGAAGAAGCCACTTTCGTGGAATGAGCATAAACCTGAGCATAGGAAATGCTCAGGTTTATGTAAAAAATATATTACTTAGAGTAAAGCTCGACGATGAGCTGCTCGTTAATGTTTTCAGGTATTTGTTCTCTTGTTGGAGACTCCAAATAGACGCCTTCCATTTTGGCAGGGTTGAACTCTAACCAACTGAATTTTCTAATGTCAGATTTTCTTTCGGCGTTGTCTTGAATAATCTCCATTTCTTTCGATTTTCCTTTGACACCGACGATATCACCAACATTCATAGCATACGAGGGAATATTTAGGATTCTTCCATTGACAGTGATGTGTCTGTGCGATACCAACTGTCTTGCTTGACGACGAGTTCTCGCTAAACCTAATCTAAAAACCGTATTGTCTAAACGAGACTCCAAAAGTTGCAATAACACCTCGCCGGTTACTCCACCTTTTCTACTTGCTTTATCAAATAGATTACGGAACTGTCGCTCTAAAAGACCATAAGTGTATTTAGCCTTTTGCTTTTCCATCAACTGATTGGCATAATCAGATTTTTGGCCTCTTCTTCTTGAAGTTCCGTGCTGACCCGGTCTGTATTTCTTGCGATCAAAAGCCTTGCTTGGTCCGTAAATTGCCTCGCCAAATGCTCTTGCCTTTTTCTGTTTTGGTCCAGTATATCTTGCCATTTTAAATATTTACGCTTACTCGATTTAAAAAATTAAACTCTACGACGTTTGGGAGGACGACATCCATTGTGAGGAATCGGCGTAACATCCGTGATACGGGTTACCTTGATGCCTGATTGGTCAATCGCTCTGATAGCAGCTTCTCTTCCCGACCCAGGTCCTTTTACGTACACCTGAACCGTTCTCAAACCTGCGTCGTAGGCAAATTTACATGCAGAAGAACTCGCAATCTGAGCAGCATAAGGAGTGTTCTTTTTAGAACCTCTGAAACCGGCTCTACCAGCAGAACCCCATGAAATTACACTACCGTTTTTGTTGGTGACAGAAATGATAATGTTGTTGAAGCTTGCTTTGATATAAACCAATCCATCCGGATCAACTTTTACCTTTTTTTTCCTACCTTTTTTTACTGCCTTTGCCATTTATATGGAATATTGAAATAAAGAAAATCTGTTATTAGAGTCAAATTATTTGGTTGCTTTCTTCTTGTTTGCAACTGTCTTACGCTTACCTTTTCTGGTACGAGCGTTTGTTTTGGTACGCTGTCCGTTTACAGGTAATCCTTTTCTATGGCGCAATCCTCTATAGCAGGCGATGTCCATCAAACGCTTGATGTTCATCTGAACCTCAGAACGTAGCTCCCCCTCTACCTTGTACTCATTTTGGATGATTCCGGAGATGTCACGAATGTTAGCATCCGTCCAGTCCTTCACTTTTACGTTTACATCTACATCTGCTTTGCCAAGAATTTCCTTTGCGCGAGAAGTTCCTACTCCAAAGATGTAGGTCAATCCGATGAGACCTCTTTTATTTTTCGGTAAATCGTTACCAGCTATACGAGCCATTTATATCGAGTTTAAAATTTTTGATTAATGTCTATTCTGAATAATCTCTCAAAGGAAACCAAATCAAGAATTTGAAATGGTTTGTGTCCTCTGACAAAAAACTTAGAATTTCAATTATTACCCTTGACGTTGCTTAAATCGAGGATTCTTTTTGTTGATTACGTAAATGCGCCCTTTTCTTCTGACGATTTTGCAATCTGCTGTTCTTTTCTTAACTGAAGCTTTAACCTTCATGATGTATATTTTTTAGAAAAATTATCTATTTATATCTGTATGTGATCCTGCCTCTTGTTAAATCGTAAGGAGACATTTCGACGGCAACTTTATCTCCTGGTAAAATACGAATGTAGTTCATGCGCATTTTGCCAGAAATCGTTGCTACGATTATGTGATCATTCTCAAGACGAACTCTGAACATGGCATTTGAAAGTGCCTCCTCAATAGTGCCGTCCTGCTTTATTAAATTCTTTTTTGACATACGTTTTGAAAATTGGAGCGCAAAGATAGATTTTTTTTCGAATTTTTTATCCCAAAAAATTGCACTCAAATTTACTTTAAAATCGACTTCACTTTCGTGAAATTATGTTTATTCCGCGAAAGCGGAAATCCATTGACTAACTAAGCGAGTATTCAACTGCTTTTATCTCAGTCAAATGTTCATTCTTCACAATGGCTTTTTCAATGTAACTGTGGTCACTCAAGATGTCAGGACCATTTTTAGTCACTGCGATAGTGTGTTCGTAATGTGCAGATGGTCTTCCATCTTTTGTCACTACTGACCATCCATCTTGAAGGGTCTTCACTTCCTTGCGACCCAGATTGATCATGGGTTCAATTGCAATGACTAATCCTTCAATGAACTTCACGCCTCTTCCTCTTTTTCCAAAATTTGGAACTTCTGGTTCTTCATGAAGATTGCGACCTAATCCATGTCCCACCAATTCTCGAACCACTGAGTATTTATTAACTCTTTGTGTAAAATCTTGAATTGCGAAACTTACGTCTCCTAATCGCTTTCCGACTCTTGCCATGTCGATGCCTCGATAGAGGGACTCATGTGTGATTCGCAACAACTGCATGGTCTCTTCTGACACATCGCCAATTGCGAAAGTATATGCTGCATCGCCGTAGTAGCCTTTATCATAAACTCCACAATCAACAGATACGATGTCCCCATTTTCAAAGGGCTTATCTGTTGGGAATCCATGAACTACGCATTCGTTTCGAGAAACACAAAGTGTCCAGGGAAAGTCCCTGTATCCCTTAAAGCCTGGTTCTGCACCGTGATCTCTAATGAATTCTTCTGCCGCTTTGTCAATTTTGCTGCCGACTGCTCCCGGCTTCAACATACTTCCGACCAACGCCAAAGTTTTACAAACTAAATGGCAATTCGCTCTTATCTTCTCAATCTCCTCGTTGGTCTTGTATATGATCATAATTGCTTGGAAAAATATTTGACGAAAGTCAAAAAGAAATTACATGCCTGAACCAATCTGCTGTAGTCGGCTGCTGCTTCTTCCTTGAATTCTTCCTGATTTTACTAAACCATCATATTTTCTCATCAATAGGTAGCTCTCAATCTGTTGCAAAGTGTCTAAAACAACACCCACCAAGATAAGGAGAGAAGTACCTCCGAAAAACATCGCAAATGCTACGTTCACCCCAAATGCAGCAGCTACTGCTGGCATAATCGAAATGATTCCTAAGAATACAGAACCTGGCAACGTGATTCGAGTCGTAATTGAATCGATGAAATCCGAAGTCGGTTTTCCTGGCTTGATACCTGGAATGAATGCGTTCTGTCTCTTCAAGTACTCAGAGTACTGTTGTGGATTTACAATCAAGGCAGTATATACATAAGTGAAAAGTACTACCAAAAAGAAGTAAATGATATTGTAAGGCATTGAGGTAAAATCATTCAATGCTCTCAAAATTGGAGATGCTTGAGCGCTCGCTCCAGAGGCAAATTGTGCTACTGTCGCTGGCAAGAACATTAACGCTTGCGCGAAAATGATTGGCATTACTCCTGCTGCATTCACTTTTAATGGAATGTAATCTCTTACACCAGCTACTGGCATTTGATTCGCCCCACGTCCAACCATTCTTTTTGCGAATTGGATTGGAATTTTTCTGATTCCTTGTACAATCAAAACTGTCGCGGCCATGATTACGAAGAACGCAGCTAACTCAACAACGAATAAAATCGGACTATTCTCCATCTGCAATAGGAATTCTGCTGCAAATGCTTGTGGCAAACCAGCGATGATTCCAATTGTAATCAATAGAGAGATACCGTTTCCTACTCCGTTGTCGGTGATCCGCTCACCTAACCACATGGCGAAGATGGTACCCGTAGATAGTATGATGATGTTGGCAATCCAGAAAATCCCTTGAGGAACATTCGGGTCAACAGCACCGAGACTATATATGTAAGTTAAGTAACCACCTCCTTGAACCAAGGTAATTGCTAAAGTCAGCAACCGAGTGATTTGATTGATTTTCTTTCTTCCTGATTCTCCTTCTCTTTGCTGTAACCTTTGGAAATAAGGTACTGCAAAACCCAATAACTGGACGATAATCGCCGCTGTGATGTATGGCATTACGCCAAGCGCCATGATGGCTGCATTATTAAATGCTCCCCCTGTGAAGAGGTTGATCAAACCGAGGATGTCGTTAGGATTGCTATTGGCAGTTGCTTGCTCTAACACGTCTGGCATTACCCCTGGCAATACAATAAATGACCCCAAGCGATAAATCAATATCAAACCCAGGGTGTAAAGAATTCTTTCTCTTAATTCTTTGATTTTCCAGATATTCTGGAGCGTCTGAATGAAATTTTTCATGTGAAATTTTTAAACAAGGTTTACACTTCCGCCTAATTCCTCAATAGTTTGTTTTGCTTTTTCAGAGCATGCGTGTGCTGCGACAGAAACTTTTTTCGTCAAAGCACCTTTGCCCAAAACTTTCACTTTTGCATTTTTCTTAATAATACCTTTTTCTACTAAAAAGTCGAGACTGATGTCAGAGACGCTGTACTTGTCAGCTATATTCTCCAACGTTGCCAAGTTCATTGGCACATAGTAGATTTTATCGACATTTTTAAAACCAACTTTTGGCAGTCGCATTTGAAGTGGCATTTGCCCACCTTCAAAGTTTCTTTTCTTTGACCAACCTGAACGAGACTTAGCTCCTTTGTGCCCGCGAGTAGAAGTGCCTCCTCTACCAGATCCTGTACCACGAGCGATTCTCTTTCCGTTTTTGGTTGCGCCTTTTGCCGGTCTTAAATTGCTTAATTTCATTTTATGTAAATTTCAAAAACCTTAAATGTTCGTTTGAATTATGCTTCCTCTACTTTGAGTAGATGCGCAACTTTGGCTATCATACCCAAAACTTGCGGCGTAGCATTATGTTCTCTGGTTGCGTTCATTTTCCGCAAACCGAGTGCGATCATGGTGTCCTTTTGCCTTTTCGGGCGGTCAATCACACTTTTAACTTGAGTTATTTTTACTTTTTTCATTTTGAAAAAATTTATATCCCTTTCGGGAAATATCATTATTTCGCGAAAGCGAAAAATAAATCTTAACCTGCAAATACTTTATCCATAGAAATCCCTCTTGCTCTTGCAACAGTCATTGGATTTCTCAATTTGCCCAAAGCATCAATGGTTGCTTTAATAACATTGTGAGGGTTAGAAGAACCCTGAGATTTGGCAAGCACATTTTGAACTCCCGCAATCTCAAGAACTGCTCTCATCGCACCACCCGCAATTACACCTGTACCATCGGATGCCGGCTTGATAAGTACCTTTCCTGCACCGTATTTCCCTCGCTGCTCGTGAGGGATAGTACCTTTATAAATGGGAACTTTAATCAGACTCTTTTTGGCATCATCAACTGCTTTGGCGATTGACTCCTGCACATCTCTTGCCTTTCCCAATCCGTATCCAACTGTGCCTTTTCCGTCACCAACAACAACTATTGCGGCAAAGCTAAAAGTACGTCCACCTTTAGTCACTTTAGCAACGCGGTTAAGCGTTACAAGTTTCTCTTTGAGGTCCGTTTCGGTAGGTCTGACCCTTTTTTCGTTTTTGTTCCTATTTCTGTTATTAGCCATTAGATATGCTTAATTGAAATGATTTAAAATTTAAGTCCACCTTCACGTGCACCATCTGCAAAAGCTTTTACTCTTCCGTGATACAAGTAGCCACCTCTATCAAAGACAACGCCTTCAATCGAAAGGTCTTGTGCTTTCTCAGCCAATGCTTTCCCAACAGTTTTTGCTTGCTCAACTCTATTGCCAGTGCAATCCAATCCTTGAGTTTTGGTAGAAATAGACAACAAAGTCTTGCCCGCCACATCGTCAATCAGTTGTCCGTAGATGTCTGTATTGCTTCGAAAAACGTTCAATCGTGGACGAGCACTCGTCCCTTTAACGTTCTTTCTAATTCTTTTATGAATTTTTCGGCGTCTCGCCGCTTTATTAAAAGCCATTTTAATGTAGATTTATCGTATTGGAAAAACCTGATTTTATTATGCTGCAGCAGTTTTACCTGCTTTACGTCTGACGTTCTCGTCTTTGTAGCGAATACCTTTTCCTTTGTATGGTTCAGGTTTTCTGAACGCTCGGATTTTTGCTGCTATCTGACCTACCAACTGCTTGTCGATGCTTTCTAATTTGATCATTGGATTTTTCCCTTTTTCTGAAAGAGTTTCCAATTTAACTTCGTCAGGAATGTAGAAATAAATCGGGTGAGAGTATCCAACTGTCAATTCTAACAACTGACCTGTGTTTTTCACTCTGTATCCAACACCAATTACTTCTAACTCTTTGACGAATCCCTTTGAAACGCCTTCAACCATATTATTGACCAAAGAGCGATACAATCCATGAAAAGATCGGTGACGAGGACTATCTGTCGGACGAGCGAATGTCAATGCACCATCCTCAATAGTAAGAGTGAGTGATGGATCAACTTGCTGTTTCAACTCTCCTTTTGGTCCTTTGACAGTAACCATATTACCTTGGCTAACATCAATCGTTACGCCAGCAGGAATACTTATAGGTGCCTTTCCAATTCTAGACATGATTCTATTATTTAAGTACTAAATATCAATTTATGCATTTTCCATAAGGAAAATGAAGTTCGCACTTTCGTGCAATGAGTTTAAATTAATAAACGTAGCAAAGAACCTCTCCGCCGACGTTTTCCTGTCGTGCTTTCTTCTCCGTCATCACACCTTTAGAAGTTGAGATGATTGCAATACCTAAGCCGTTTATTACTCGCGGAAGGTTTTCAGTCCCGACATACTTTCTAAGTCCCGGACGACTTACTCTATGCAACTTCTGGATCACCGGTTTATTGGTAGCTCGGTCGTATTTCAAGGCAATCTTAATAACACCTTGAGGACCTGCTTCGTTATCGAATTTGTATTTATGGATGAATCCTTGATCATACAAAATCTCCGTCATGCTCTTTTTCAGCTTTGAAGAAGGAATTTCAACCATTCTATGCCCAGCCATTTGAGCATTTCTGATTCGAGTTAGATAGTCAGCTATTGGATCTGTAACCATTACGAATTTGTTTTTTCTAAACTATCAGACATTGTCTGATTTATTTTTGATTTACCAACTGGCTTTTGTCACGCCTGGAATTTTGCCATTAAGTGCCATTTCGCGAAAAGTGTATCTATTGATACCGAATTTTCGCATATAGCCTTTTGGTCTTCCTGTCAATTGACAACGATTGTGTAAACGAACTTTAGAACCGTTACGAGGCAATTTGTCTAATTCATCCCAATTGCCTTCGGCCTTGAGCTTTGCGCGGAGTTCGGCATATTTTGCAACCATTTTTTCGCGCTTTCTTTCTCTTGCGATAACTGCTTTACGAGCCATAATTGGTAGTATTTTGTACTAAATATCTTCCTTTCGGAAAATATTTAGTTTTCTAATTTCTTTGATTTTTAAAAGGAAGTCCTAAATGCTTCAACAATGACAGTGCTTCTGCATCTGTATTTGCTGATGTGACAATAGTGATATCCATACCTGTAATCTTATTGATCTTGTCAAGGTTGATTTCAGGGAAGATAATCTGCTCCGTGATTCCTAATGAATAGTTGCCTCGACCATCAAAACTCTTGTCATTGATTCCTCTAAAGTCACGAACACGTGGCAAAGCAGCAGTAATCAATCTATCCAAAAATTCCCACATGTGGTCATGACGGAGGGTACATCGTACACCAATAGTCATCCCATCTCTTAACTTAAAGTTCGAAATGGATTTTTTCGCTTTGGTAGGAACTGCTTTCTGACCAGCGATAGCCGTCATTTCCTTGAGTGCAGCCTCGACTACTTTCTTATCTTGGGTCGCACCACCAACACCTTGATTCAGACAAATTTTCTGAATTCGAGGTACTTGCATGGGAGTAGTGTACTGAAACTCTTCAGTCAATTTAGCAACTACTTCGTCCTTATATTTTTTTCTTAAACTAGGAATATACTTGTCCATTATGCTATAATTTCTCCTGTTTTCTTAGAATATCTTACCAATTTCTTACCGTCCAATTTGCGACCAACTCTTGTTGGTTTTCCATTCGAAGGGTCGATTAACATCAGATTTGAGATATGAATAGAAGCCTCTTGCTGTACCAACCCACCTTCATTCATCTGATCAGGTTTTTGGTGTTTGGTGACCATGTTCACTCCTTCTACAATCGCTCTATTTTTAGCTGGAAAGACTTGCTTCACTTCTCCTTCCGAACCCTTATCTTTTCCGGCAAGAACTAACACTTTGTCGCCTTTCTTGATGTGCAACTTTCCAGTAAATTTGGTTTTGTTACCTTTATAAGCCATTGCTAAATATTTTTAGATTTTGATTAAAGTACCTCGGGGGCTAATGAAACGATACGCATGTATTCTTTGTCACGCAGCTCTCGCGCCACAGGTCCGAAAATACGCGTTCCTCTCGGCTCTTCTGATGCATTCAGCAGTACTACTGCATTGTCATCAAAACGAATGTACGACCCGTCTTTTCGGCGAATCTCTTTTTTCGTTCTCACGACTACAGCCTTGGTTACTGTTCCTTTCTTAATCCCACCGCCAGGAGAAGTGTCCTTCACACTGACCACGATCATGTCACCCACAGAAGCATAACGGCGTTTGGTACCGCCCAACACTCGAATACAAAGCACCTCCTTTGCACCGGAGTTATCTGCTACTCTTAAACGACTTTCTTGTTGTATCATGATTAATAAATTAAAATAATCCTATTAATTGTAATCGCTCCCAAAGCAAATTCGGGAAACCCATTATGAACGGGTAAAAAATCTTACTTCGCTTTTTCGACTACTTCCATCAGACGCCAACGCTTCTTTTTACTAAGAGGTCTGGTTTCAATGATTTTCACCACATCTCCAATACCAGCTTCACCATTTTCATCGTGCGCTGTAAATTTCTTGGAGCGCTTAAGGGCTTTTCCATAAAGCGGGTGAAGGATACTACGTCTTACTTCGACAGTAATGGTTTTCTCCATTTTATCGCTCGTGACGACTCCTACTCTGGTTTTACGCGATTTTCTTACTACTTCGCTCATTTGAATCTGATTTGGTATAATTTCGAATTGTAGAATTGATTAGGACTTACGTCGTCTTGCCACGATTTTCGTTCTGCGTGCCAGCTCTTCCGGCGTGCTACTTTCCAACTCTCTGCGTCGAATCTCCGTGTGCAATCTCGCAATGTCTTTACGTCGATCTCTGATGATCAACGGATTGTCCAATCCTTTCAAAGCGTTATCGAACTTCAAGTTTTTGTACTCTGATTGGATGGCGTCCAATTCAGCACGCAATTCCTCCAATGAAAAATCCTGTAATTCTAAAAATTTCTTTGATGCCATTTTTACTCAAAAATTAAGAGGTAAATACTAAATGGTTATCCTGCAAAATCCGGTCTGACTACCACTTTGGTGGCAACCGGAAGTTTTTGTGCGGCCAGTCTGAGTGATTCTCTTGCTATCTCTTCAGACACACCATCTAACTCAAACATAATTCTGCCGGGTTTTACAACAGCGACATAGTGATCCAATCCACCTTTACCTTTACCCATACGCACCTCAAGCGGCTTGGAAGTAATCGGTTTGTCTGGAAAAATTCGAATCCAAACCTTTCCTTGCCTTTGCATGTGACGGGTCATCGCGATACGAGCAGACTCCAATTGGCGGTTAGTAATCCGACCAATTTCAAGGGATTTCAATCCGTAACTTCCAAAAGAAACAGTGCTTCCTTTGTAAGCGAGTCCTTTGACTCTACCCTTCATCTGCTTGCGATACTTCGTTCTTTTTGGTTGTAACATCGCTAAAAATTTCTATTAAATTTTATCGAATTTTGCTGACCTATCTCGAAAAGGAGCGCAAAGGTACAGCAATTTTTGATTTTACTTTAGTTAAAAAAGGAGATAAATTAAAAATAAATCTACCTTCTTCCGCCGCCGCCACGTCTGTCGCCGCCACCGCCACGTCTGTCTCTTCCGCCGCCTCTTCTATCACGACCACCGCCGCCACGTCTGTCTCTTCCGCCGCCGCCACCACGTCTATCTCTTCCACCTTTCTGAGCTGCTGCTCCAGCATTTGGTGATAAATCTCTTTTACCTAAAACCTCACCGTTACAGATCCACACCTTGATACCAATCTTACCATAGACCGTTAATGCTTCAATCATAGCGTAATCGATATCGGCTCTGAAGGTATGCAAAGGAGTACGTCCATCTTTGTACTCTTCCGAACGTGCCATCTCTGCCCCATTCAACCTACCGGAAATTCTAATCTTAATTCCTTCTGCACCTGCTCTGATAGTAGATTGAATTGCAGATTTAATTGCTCTTCTATAATTGATACGAGATTCGATTTGCTTTGCAACTGACTCCCCAACGATGTAGGCATTCAATTCAGGCTTTCGAATTTCGATGATGTTGATCTGAACATCTTGGCTGGTCAACTTTCGCAACTCCTCACGGACTCTATCTACTTCCTGACCACCTTTACCGATGATGATACCTGGACGTGAAGTATGGATAGTCACAGTGATTCTCTTGAGCGTGCGCTCAATTACGATTCGTGCGACCCCTCCTTTAGAGATACGTGCTCTTAAGTACTTGCGGATTTTTTCATCCTCAACTACATTTTTAGCAGTGTCTTTGCCTCCGTACCAGTTAGAATCCCAACCACGAATGATTCCGAGACGATTACCAATTGGATTCGTTTTTTGACCCATGTTAAGGTATATTGGTATTAAAAAAATGCTCCCTTTCGGGAAATATTATCATTCCGCGAAAGCGGAAAAAATGATTCAAATTATTATTCTGCTGCTACTTCTTCTACCTCTTCGATCCCATTGTCAGCCTCGGTTGCAACTCGATTTTCGACTACTATAGTGACGTGATTTGTACGCTTTCTTACCCTGTGTGCGCGTCCTTGAGGAGCAGGTTGAATTCTTTTTAAGAAAGACCCACCATCTACAAAAGCGGTTTTCACATACAAATCATAATCCGCTGCACTTTCGGAGTGACCTAACTTGTCCTCCCAATTTGCGATTGCGGATAAGAGCAATTTCTCCAACCAAATCGCAGATTCACGTTTGGTAAATTTCAAAATCGACAATGCCTCATCTACATTCTTTCCACGGATATTGTTGACTACCAATCGCATTTTGCGAGGAGACATTGGACAATTTCTGAGTTTTGCTACTGCTTCCATCTTCTTATTTTTTAAAAAATGGTTCTAATTATCCCTTTCGGGAAATATATTCAAACTTCGTTTTGACCAAAAAAACAGTCAAAGAAGGAAAAATTCAATTATCTATTTCCAGCGTGACCTTTGTAGGTACGAGTCAAGGCAAATTCGCCCAATTTGTGTCCTACCATATTCTCGGTGACGTAAACCGGAACAAAGGTTTTTCCATTGTGCACAGCGATAGTTTCACCTACCATAATCGGCACAATCATCGAAGCTCGTGACCAAGTCTTGATTACTTGCTTTTTCTTCGAATCTTTTGCTTTGGTGATCTTCACCAAAAGCTTGTGAAATACGTAAGGTCCTTTTTTAACTGAACGAGCCATATTATGCTACTTTAAGTATTTTGATTCTATCCGCATTTGCCGAAAGGCGCGAAAAAGAACAAGAATTTTTATTTTTTAGATTTTTTCTTACGCTTTGAAATAATCAACTTGGTTGAGAATTTCTTATTGTTACGAGTTTTCTGACCCTTAGCCATGATACCCGTACGTGAGCGTGGGTGTCCACCGGAAGCACGTCCTTCACCACCACCCATCGGGTGATCCACTGGGTTCATTACAACCCCTCTTACACGTGGTCTTCTTCCTAACCATCTTCTTCTACCTGCTTTACCATAAACCTGTAAGCCATGGTCAGGATTAGAAGTCGAACCTATTGTCGCACGACAGTTCAAAAGAACTCTTCGCACCTCCCCTGAAGGTAATTTAACAACTGCATATTTATCTTCACGCCCCATCAAGGTACCTGAGGTACCTGCACTTCTCGCCATAGAAGCGCCTCTTCCTGGCTCCAATTCAATGGCATGAATTTCAGACCCCAAAGGAATTTTGGCAAGCGGCAAACAGTTACCGACATTCGGTGGTGCTGCTTCTCCAGAGAGAAGGGTATCACCTACTGTCAATCCTTTTGGTGCAATGATGTATCGCTTTTCACCGTCAGAATATTCAATCAAAGCGATGAATGCTGTTCTGTTCGGATCGTACTCGATTGTTTTGACCAATGCTTCGATGCCGTCTTTGTTTCTTTTGAAATCAATGATACGGTAGCGACGCTTGTGTCCACCACCACGGTGCCTCAAAGTCATTCGTCCCTGATTATTTCTTCCGCCTGATTTTTTCAGTGGCGCCAATAACGATTTCTCTGGTTTGCTGGCAGTAATCTCTGTGAAAGCATTACTTACTCTTTGACGCAATCCCGGGGTTATTGGCTTATACTTTTTTACTGGCATTTTTTAAAGCTTTTCAATTTTTAATCTTGGTGTTTCACCAATTAAACTTCGCCGTAAAGGTTCATTTCTTCACCATCAGCTAATGTGACGATTGCTTTTTTATAAGTCGATTTTCGTCCTCTCACCATGCCGGCACGAGTAGTTCTTACTTTCGACTTTGAAGGCATAATCACAGTGTTGACAGAATCAACATTGACTTGATATTGCTCTTCTACAGCTTTTTTAATTTCGACCTTGTTTGCTTTTTTGTTTACCACAAAAGAGTACTTCCCGTGTTTTTCGGTAAGTCTGTCAGCTTTTTCGCTAACGATAGGTCTTATTAATATTTCTTTTGACATGATGTCTGATTTATTTCAAGTCAACTAATTAACAATACATTGAGCGAAGCTTTTCAACTGCTCCTTCGCAAAGCAAAATGGTATCATTGTTCATAATGCCATAGGTGTTGAGATCTTCAGCCCTGGTTACAGATACCTTATCGATATTTTTACCAGAACGAACTATTGAGCTTTCTGCTTCGCCGGTTACCAGGACGGTTTTCTTTCCGCGCAACTCTAAGCTTGAGAGGATGTCCTCAAAGGCTTTGGTCTTTGGTGCGTCAAAAGAGAAGTCCTCAATGACCATCAGGTTTCCTTCTGCCGCTTTAACGGAAAGTGCAGAGAACTTGGCTAAGCGCCTCACCTTTTTGGTGAGTTTAATTGTATAAGTACGAGGTCTTGGACCGAATGCACGACCTCCGCCTCTAAACAAAGGAGACTTAATGTTACCCTTACGAGCCCCACCTGTACCCTTTTGTCTGACCAGTTTCTTGGTTGAACCTTTTATCTCGCCTCGCTCTTTCGCTTTGTGAGTTCCTTGTCTTTGGTGAGCCAAGAATTGCTTGACAGCAAGCCATACAGCATGCTCATTCGGCTCAACACCAAATACTGCTTCCGGCAAATCTAACTTACGCCCGGTAGCTTTTCCTTGAATATTTACAACATCAACTTTCATATCAATTCAGAATTTGAAACCAAAATTTGGTATCTGTTGAAAATTTATGATTTTTCAATTATAACTGTGGTTCCGTTATGTCCCGGAATCGCCCCTGAAACCAATAAAAGGTTTTTGTCAGCGAAGATTTTTACCACTTTAAGATTTTTAATCTTTACATTTTTGCCGCCCATTCTACCTCCCATACGCATACCTTTGTTTACGTGTGCAGGATAAGATGCTTGACCAATCGACCCAGGAGCTCTTTGTCTGTTGTGCTGACCGTGAGTCGCGTCGTTTACACCTCGGAAGTTGTGACGTTTGACAACACCTTGGAAACCTTTTCCTTTGGTTTTGCCAATTGCAGCAACGAGGTCACCTTCTTCAAAAACATCTTCAATGGTGACTGTATCGCCAAGACCTTTGTCCAATTCGCAATCTCTGAATTCAGCAATCTTTCTCTTTGGAGAGGTGCTTGCCTTTTCAAAGTGCCCCATCATCTGGTTACTGGTATTCTTGGTTTTTGCTTCACCAAAACCCAATTGCAACGCGTAGTAACCGTCTGTTTCTTCAGTTTTAACCTGAGTAACAACACAGGGTCCTGCCTCAATCATGGTACAAGGAATAGATTGTCCTTTCTCATTAAAGATGGAGGTCATACCTAGTTTTTTACCAATTATTCCGTTCACTTTCGAAAAATTTTTATGGTAAAACATGAAGACATCATACAGACATCAACATGCAAAATTTTAATTCTATGGATCTCAGACTATTTCATGAGATATAGCCTAAATCGCATTCAAAAAATAAGGAATCGTTCTCCCAAATAGATGGGAATGAAACCGTGATAAAGTCTTATTTAGGTCAATTTGACCTGAATATCAACGCCGCTGGGCAATTCCAATTTAGATAAAGCATCCACTGTCTTTGGAGAAGGAGTATATATCTCAATAAGACGGGTGTGGGTTTTTAATTGAAACTGCTCCCGAGACTTTTTATTCACGTGCGGAGAACGCAAAACTGTGAAGATCTTCTTCTCGGTCGGCAGCGGAATCGGTCCAGTCACTACGGCACCACTGGTGCGTACTGTCTTTACGATTTTTTCCGTTGATTTGTCCACTAAATTGTGGTCATAAGAACGGAGTTTGATTCTAATTTTTTGATTCATGCCTGAATTAATAATATTTGGCGAAAGCCAAAAGATTAATTAAAAATATCTTTGAGAGCCTCTATTTTGAGAAATCAACTCAAATTTTGACTCTACAACTCTAATCAATTAGGCTACAACGCCTTTTGCTTTTTCAATGACTTCTTCTGCTACTGCGCGCGGTGGTGGTGCGTAGTGTGAGAATTCCATTGTTGAGGATGCTCTACCAGATGTAATGGTACGCAAATCTGTTACGTAACCAAACATTTCTGAAAGTGGAACATCTGCTTGAATCGCAATTGCTCCTCCGGTACGAGTTTCTTGTCCTTTTGGCAATCCACGACGCCTGTTCAAGTCACCAATAACTGGTCCTACATAATCCTCAGGGGTTACGATTTCCAATTTCATGATTGGTTCTAATAGTGTTGGTTTGCAATTTTTTGCAGCCGAACGGAACCCTTCTTTTGCACAAAGCTCGAATGCAATTGGCTTAGAATCCACTGTGTGCATTCCACCATCGTACACTCTTACCTTCATTGCGTCGATTGCATATCCAGCTAAGATACCGTTGTCCATCATCGCGACGAAACCGTCTTTGATTGGCTTTTGGTAATTCTTATCAATTTTACCACCAACGATTGCCCACTCGAATTGAAGTTTAACCTTACCATTTTTGAAGTCCTCGCTTTCCAAGAATTCTTCATCGGCAGGTCCGAGTTCAAATGACATATCTGCGAATAAACCAGATCCACCTGATTGTTTTTTCAAACGTTCTCTGTGGTCAGTCATCAATG
This sequence comes from uncultured Saprospiraceae bacterium, assembly GCA_937967625.1. Taxonomy (GTDB): domain Bacteria; phylum Bacteroidota; class Bacteroidia; order Chitinophagales; family Saprospiraceae; genus JAGQWW01. Next base: position 14,211 of record CALCJP010000090.1, on the reverse strand, counting down.
TCAATGCTTCACGGTAATTCACCTGAGGTTGACCTTGATTACACTCAACTCCGAACTCTCTTCTCAGCCTGTCAACAATAATTTCCAAGTGCAACTCACCCATACCGCTAATTACGGTTTGGTTGGTCTCATCGTCGTATCTTACTTTAAATGTAGGATCTTCCTCAGCCAATTTAGCTAAGCCCATTCCTAATTTATCTAAGTCTTTTTGAGTTTTTGGCTCAATTGAAACCCCGATTACAGGGTCTGGGAAAGTCATACTTTCCAGTACAATTGGGTGAGCCGGGTCACAAAGAGTATCTCCAGTACGAATGTCCTTAAATCCAACAGCCGCACAAATATCACCAGCTTCTACTCGATCGATTGGATTTTGCTTATTTGAGTGCATTTGGTAAAGACGAGAGATACGCTCTTTCTTACCTGTTCTTGTGTTCAAAACATAAGAACCTGCATCTAATCCACCTGAATATGCTCTAATAAAGCATAAACGACCTACGTAAGGATCTGTCGCAATTTTAAAAGCTAAAGCCGCGAAAGGATCTGATACGGAAGGCTTACGCGAAATAGGCTCATCTGTCTTAGGATCTGTTCCTTCCACCGCGTCAATGTCAACTGGAGAAGGCATATAATCACAGCAAGCATCCAATAATGCTTGAACTCCTTTATTTTTGAATGCAGAACCACACATCATAGGTGTGATTTTCATTTCAATTGTTGCTTTACGAATTGCTGGACGCAAATCATCAACAGTAATTGAATCAGGATCATCGAAGAATTTCTCCATCAATGCATCATCAAATTCTACAACTGCTTCTACTAACGCCTCTCTATATTTCGTAACATCATCTTTAATGTCGGCAGGAATATCAATGACTTCATAAGTCATCCCGAAATCATTCTCATTCCAAACTCGTGCTTCCATTGACAACAAGTCAACCACTCCTTTGAAATTTTCTTCTGCACCAATTGGTACTTGCAACGGAATCGCATTAGCTCCCAATTTCTCTTTTACGTCGTTTACTACGTTGATGAAATCAGCACCTGAACGGTCCATTTTGTTTACAAAACCAATCCGTGGAACTTTATATCTATCAGCTTGTCTCCATACGGTTTCTGATTGAGGCTCAACACCGTCAACAGAAGAAAACAAAGCAACTACTCCATCCAATACACGCAAAGAACGCTCTACCTCTACGGTAAAGTCAACGTGACCAGGAGTGTCAATAATGTTGATGTCATATTTCTGTCCATCCCAATCCCAGTGCGTACGAGTAGCTGCAGAGGTAATTGTAATACCTCGCTCTTGCTCTTGCTCCATCCAGTCCATTGTCGCTGCACCATCGTGCACCTCACCAATCTTGTGCGAAATACCAGTGTAGTAGAGAATACGCTCAGTGGTAGTCGTTTTTCCTGCATCAATGTGAGCAGCAATTCCAATATTTCTGGTGAACTTTAAATCTTTAGCCATTTTTAAAAATTAATTCGGGATTTGTAAAGTATTAAGTAATATGAAAACCTTAAGTACTTGTTCTTATTTTTTAAAAGCTGGTCTGAAATATATCTTTATAAAAATGTTGTTTATACTCTAAAGTGTGCGAATGCTCTGTTCGCCTCTGCCATTCTGTGGGTATCTTCTTTTCTCTTCACTGCCGCACCCTCACCTTTTGAGGCTGCCATTACTTCAGCAGCTAATTTTTGAGCGTATCCTTTTCCACTTCTCTCTCTTGAGAATTTAATCATCCACTTCATTCCGATAGAAACCTTTCTTGCGGGTCTGATTTCAGTTGGAATCTGAAAAGTCGCACCACCGATTCTCTTACTTCTCACCTCCACTTGTGGCATAACATTATTCAAAGCAGCTTTCCACAATTTGTGCGGATCCTCTTTTGTCTTGTCAGCAACGATATCCATTGCATTATAGAACAATTGAAAAGCGGTGCTTTTTTTACCTTGAATCATCATGTTGTTGACAAACTGCGTCACCAATTGATCATTGAATCTTGGGTCTGGCTGAATTATCCGCTTCTTAGGTTTACGTTTACGCATTATCTATAGGTTGAATGAATTCCTTTTATTATTGATTATTTCTTAGGCATTTTCGCTCCGTAACGAGAACGAGCCGTCAATCTGCCCTCTACACCTGCTGTATCCAATGCTCCCCTTACGATAGTGTATCGCACACCCGGCAAATCTTTTACACGACCACCTCTTACAAGTACAATTGAGTGCTCCTGTAAATTGTGACCCTCACCTGGGATATAACAGATAACCTCTAATCCATTTGTCAAACGTACCTTTGCTACTTTACGCAAAGCAGAATTCGGCTTCTTTGGAGTTGTCGTGTAAACACGAGTACAAACGCCACGACGTTGTGGACATGAATCCAAAGCTCGCGACTTGCTCGTCGTTTTGATTTGCTTTCTCCCTTTACGGACAAGTTGATTAATGGTTGGCATATTGCTAAAAATTAATTTTTTCTCAAAATTCCCTTAAAAACACCCCTAATTCCAAACAAACATATAGGGGCTTTTTTTAAAGCGAGCGCAAAGGTAGGTTTTTATGTCGGATATAACAAAATGAAGTTCAAACTTTTTTTTAAGGTGCGAACCATCGAGAATTCGGTAAACAGTGGCTCAAAAATGATCGTTCCTATATTCCACGAAAGTGGATAAAAAATGATGGGTAGCTGACCGTTTTTTAGAATTTTATTTTGAATTACCCCTTTCGGGGAATGTTGATAATGATTTACAAACTCACTTTTGTGCGTCTAAACTATGTGCTGTTAGTCTATAATTTTAAAATTATCGACTAACTTTTGCCAACTTGCATTTATCTTAATGTCAACCTAAGCAAAAGTAGATACTCAACCATATCTAAATGATTCCCGAATACAAAGAAAAAAACTTCCTCACACGCGGATTCGACTTCCTCAACGACCCAGTCAATTTTCCAATCAAACAAGAAGACTCCTTGGGTGACTTCTTCTTATTAGATTCTCCCTTACGGAAAATCTTCATTACTCACAATCCAGAAGTCATCAAACACACCTTGGTGACTCATCAACGAGACTTTATTAAAAGTCCCGCTTATGCACAACTAAAATTAGCTTTAGGCAATGGACTCGTCACCAGCGAAGGCGAGTTTTGGCGACGGCAGCGACGACTTGCTCAGCCTGCCTTTTATAAAAAATCGCTGATGGGCATCATCGACAAGATGGTCGATAGCACCACTGCATTTTGCGAAAGCATAGAAAATAAGCGAGGCGAGGAGGTTCTTTTCTCTCACCTGATGATGGATGTCACTTCCGAAATCGTTTTGAAATCGCTCTTCAGCATTGAAAGTGAAGCGGACAAACTCGAACTCTATCGCCAAATCGTCGATGCGCAAGACTATATCATGTATCGCACCACGCGCCCGCTGATGATTCCTTTTATGTATATCAACGGAAGGCATCGAAAGTTTTTGAAAGACAAAGCGTCTTTCGACGAATTGGCGTATGAATTCATCAGACAGCATCGAGAAGCAGCCAATCCGCCCGATGATTTTTTGACGATGTTGATTCATTCTAAAGATGCGGATACGGGCGAATCTATGTCTGATGAAGAAATTAGGGATGAGACAATTACGCTATTTGCGGCAGGGCATGAGACTTCTTCCAATGCGCTCGCTTGGACGGTTTACTTGCTTTCGCAACATCCTGACATTTACCGAAAGGTAAAAGAAGAGGCGGAACGGGTGATTGGCGATAAAAAACCACAATTTACTGATATACAGCAACTTACATACACAAAACAGGTCATCGAAGAAGGCATGCGCCTCTACCCTCCCGGCTATGCCGTCGGTCGAGAAGCCGCTGTGGACACAGAGGTTTTGGGAACCAAAATTCCTAAGAAGTCAATAATGTTCATTAGCATTTCGGCTGCCCACAGATCCAAAAAGAATTGGGAACGCCCCAATGAGTTTGACCCGGAGCGCTTCCATCCCGACCGAGTCAAATCTATTCCCAAATATGCCTACATGCCTTTCGGCGCAGGGCAACGAATGTGCATCGGCAACCACTTCGCCATGATGGAAATGCAATTGATTTTAGCCATGCTTTGCCAGCGGTTTGGCTTTGAATATATGGGTGATGGCGAGCCAGGTTATCAAGCTTTGGTGACACTCAAACCTGCGAATGATATGCCGATGAGGTTGATTTAATGAATTATAAATTAAGTTCATTTAAAGCTAATTCCCTTCATTGGGAAGAGGAACGCGGAAGAACGCGAATTTTTCGCGAATCATGTCTCTGCGTTAATCCGTGTTCTTCCCCGTCTTCCGCGTTCCTCTTCGTCAAATTAGCAAGTCCCAATTTTTCCTTTTATTTGCCATGAAAACCTACATGCTATATGAATCCCGCTTACGCTAAATATTTCTTCAAAGAACTTCTCAAAATCCACAATAAGGAAGCTTATGATTGGAAGACCAAATGCGTCTTTTTGGATAAGCTATTGGTCAAGGTCTATGTCGTCGCGACCAAGCAAGAGCAGATTCAATTTACCAATCTCTTCTCGCGTATCAGTTATGCAGGTCAGAAATTTGAGATAGATAAAAAAACGGAATTTCAACTCCACACCTTCCGCCGATTGGTGCGGCAAAAACAGGAGGTTGCAAAATATGGAGAGTGGGAAGAACTCTATGAATTAGGACTCAAAATCACCCCCAAAATTCTTCAACAAATTTGGGACATTGCCATCCCCCCTGAGGTCTATAAGATCACACCAAAAATCGTTTCGCTTCAGATTACGCAGACACAAGCCGTTGGTTTTCAGGCTTTTGTGCGCGTAGTATTGATGAAAGACGACCCAGACAACTCTTGTTTTCAAGCCGTCAGTGAGCGCACGGGTGGCTCAGTAATCGTTCGATACAACTTGCCGGAACGTAATGCCAATTTCAACCCCACCATCAGAGCGATACGAGACACTTTTGGGTTTCCCCAAATGGTCAATTTAATCGACGTTGAGATTGATGAGGAGGGCGTTTTGCGACCAAAAGCATTTGTAGTAGAGCCAGATTACTTAATGGATATTACCGCTGTCGCGGAATGTTTTCAACCCCAGCACAATGAGCCAATGCTCTACTTGCTGAAAAAAATGATGCCGTTTTCGAGTTCGTCCGCGTTGATTATTGGAAACATTGCCAACTTCTTTTTGGACGAACTGATGACCAACCCTGATGCGCAGTTCATGGAGTTGTTTCCGAAAGTGTTTGGGTTGTTTCCGCTCCGCTTTGCGATGATGTCAGATGGGCAGGTGAAAGAAATCATGCTCAAATCTAAAGGGCATTTTCAAGTCATCAAGATGATGGTCAAAACGGGTTTCGCCAAAAACGAAATCGACCGAGAGAGTTGTTATTTGGAACCGACTTTCTACTCTGCTGAATATGGCTTGCAGGGACGTTTGGATGCCTTCCATCATTCGGAGAAATCCGCTATTGTTGAATTGAAGTCAGGGAAAGCATACATGCCCAACGCCTACGGTTTGAGCAATAATCACTTTACACAAACGCTACTCTACGACCTGCTCATCAAAACGACTTTCAATAATAAATTGAAGCCGACCAACTACATTCTTTATTCCTCTTCGATAGATAAGCCGTTGCGATTTGCGCCGGTGGTGAAGTCGCAGCAGTATGAGGCATTGCAGATTAGGAATCAGTTGGTGGCGATTGAGCAAGGGTTGGCGGTTGCGGAAAATCGAGGGGAGGCGGGTTTGCCCCCTGACCCCCGACGCGGGGGAACCGATATGGGGAAATCAGAGCATTCAAATGATCAGCTTGTTGCAAAAAATAAAGAGGAAGATTCTTCCACATCTAAAGAAACTGAAAGTGCACAAAAAGCAAATCCCCCCTTTAGGAGGTCTGGGGGTCATTCTCAGGAACCTGTCCCGAACTCGCTTCGTGGAGGGGCAACACAACTACTCTCCAAATTGCGCCCCCAATACTTCCCCAAAGTAAAGGGTTTTCAAGCACGCGACATGGAGCGCTTTGAAAAGACCTATGCAGGACTGACGCCACTCGAAAAGAAATATTTCAACAGCTTCGTCGGCTTTATCGCTCGCGAACATCAGATGGCGAAAACGGGGATGGAAGGCGTCTCTAACGCTAATGGAATTGCCTCGCTATGGCGCAATCCGTTTCATGACAAAGAGCGGAATTTTGAAATTATCAGCCACCTCCAACTCGTTGATAATCAATCAGATAAGGACGAACCATTACTGATTTTTAATAAAACAGAAAAGACTAACCCGCTGGCGAATTTTCGCGTAGGTGATATTGGAGCGCTCTACCCTTTTACGAACCCGACCGATACTGTTTTAACTAATCAGGTCTTTAAAGTGACCATCATTGAGTTGAGCAAAGAGCAGGTGGTTGTGCGGTTGCGTTCACGGCAATTTAATTCGACGATTTTTGATGAGAATCAGATTTGGAATTTGGAGCATGACCTTTTGGATAGCAGTTTTGTGGGGATGTATCGAGGCTTGTTTAAGTTTGCTTCGGCGCCTCGTGAAAAGAAAGATTTACTACTGCTTCAGCGCCCACCAAAAGAACCAAATCCAGTGAGTTTAGAATTGCCAAAAGAGTTGACGCGCGAGCAGGGGAAAATTTTCCGAAAGGTAATTGCTTCTAAAGATTACTTTTTGCTTTGGGGACCTCCTGGGACTGGCAAGACGAGCATGATGCTCAAAAATTTGGCGGGTTATTACTTCAATGAAACCGAGGAGAATGTGTTGATTTTAGCCTACACCAACAGAGCGGTTGATGAGATTTGTGCGGCAATTGAGAGTTTGGGCGATGAGGTTGAAAATTCTTACATCCGAATTGGCTCGCGTTATGGGACTGATCCCCGCTTTCGCGGAAAATTGTTGGATCAAAAAATCGCTCCTGCTAAAAAGCGGTCGGAGCTTTTGGACATCGTGCAGCGGCATCGCGTTTTTGTGGCGACGCTCTCTTCTTTTGGCAGCAAGATGGAATTATTGGAGATGAAAAAATTCAAGCGCGTCATCATTGATGAAGCATCGCAGGTGTTGGAACCGATGTTGACGGGGTTGCTGACTCATTTCGAGCATTTCACTTTGATTGGCGACCACAAGCAACTACCAGCTGTGGTGACGCAATCGCCTGAATTGTCTGCTACTAAGGACGAAAAATTAGAATCCATCGGACTGTCAGATATGCGCAACTCGTTCTTTGAGCGGCTGTTTTTGCAATGCGAAAAAAATGGTTGGTCTTGGGCATACGACCGCCTCAGTCATCAGGGCAGAATGCACGAAGACATCATGACTTTCCCCAATGAATATTTCTATCAAGGACACTTAAAAATCCTTCCAGAAGAAATCGCTTATCGCTCTACACAGCAACAAACCCTTGATAGTCAACAAGTTACCGACCGCGAAAACATCATCGAAAAGCTACTGACCAAACGTGTCCTTTTCCTCCCCTCCAAAGTGGACATGGACGATGGCTTCCAAAAAACGAATAAATACGAGGCGGCACAGATAGTGGATTTGGTGGGAGATTTTAGAAAGATTTTTAAGCAGATGAGTCTTAAAGCAACTATCGGAATCATTACGCCCTATCGCGCACAGATTGCCTTGATTACCGATTATTTGGCGAAAGCCAAAATGCTCACTGATGACCTTTCGATAGATACGGTGGAGCGCTATCAAGGTAGTGCGAGAGATGTGATTTTGATTTCGTTGTGTACGAATACGGATTCGCAATTGGCTTCGATGACCAGTCTGATGAGTGATGGGACAGATCGAAAACTCAACGTGGCACTGACGCGTGCGCGCCATCATTTAGTAGTGGTGGGTTGTCCAGAAATGCTGAAAGGAAATCCGCTCTATGAGAAGTTTATGGAACGGTATAAAAAATAAAGGCGCTCAGCGGGTTAAACTGAACGCCTTTAAAACAAATGGTTTTTCTTGAGGATTTAATCTTTGAAATTAAAAAGGTCTCAAGTTCTTGATAGTGTATCAGCAATGCGAGGGTTGAAAAAAAAATCAATTTATAAAAGCAGTTCTCGCAAGTATTAGCGAATGTAATTAATTTGTTTTTACTTTCAAAAAAAATTTGATGCGTTGTGGATAAAAAAGTAAGTAACAAGTACGAGATGCATATAACTGTTGACGAAAAGCACTTAGATGAGCTCAATCATGTCAACAATGTGGTCTATCTGCAATGGGTACAAGATGCTGCAAAAGCGCATTGGCTTTTCAAATCATCTGCTGAGTTCAATGAAAAATACCATTGGGTCGTTTTGGATCACTTTATTGAATATAAAGGCGCTGCGTTTTTAGGAGATGAGATTAATATTGAGACTTTCGTCGAAAAGAACGAGGGGGTGCGGTCGGTGAGGCATGTGCATTTTTTCCGAAAGGATAAATTGATTGTAAAAGCAAAAACGAATTGGTGTTTGATTGATAAGGAGCGAAATCGTCCTGCACGAGTGCCAAAAGAAATCGATGATTTGTTCTTCACGTAACGCGGATTGGTAATTCGCGAAATTATTTTCATCTAATTAGAAATCCTATTTAAATGGAAATCTCCTACGAAAAATTGCGCTTTTATCTTTTGAGATATCGGGTCGCGGATTGCCAATCCGCGTTACGTAGCCGCTTTCGCGGAATGAGGACATTTCACGAAAGTGAATAAGTTGCAATTTGAAAATTTAAACAAGAAAACGATCTTCGCACCTATGAAAAATTCGACTATCAAAATCGGCGGTGTGCCGGAGCATTTTAATCTGCCGATACATTTGGCTATTGAGAACGGAGATTTCCAAAGCAGAGGCGTCAATGTGGAATGGACGACTTTCAGCGGAGGTACGGGCCAGATGACCAAAGCCTTGCGCGAGAAAGAGGTGGATTTGTGCATTTTGCTGACCGAGGGAATCATCAAAGACATCATCAATGGCAATCCCTCTAAAATCATCAGCGAATATATCAAGACGCCGCTCACATGGGGCATTCATACTTCTGCAAAAAATAAGCTCAAGCACTATAAAAAAATCTTCAATAAAAAGTACGCTATCAGTCGTTTTGGGTCGGGTTCGCACCTGATGGCAATTGTGGATGCCAACAGTAAAGGGCACACGATCAAAGAAGATCAATTTGAAGTCATCGGCAATCTGAATGGTGCCTTGGATTCACTCGACAATCTGGCAACAGATGTTTTTTACTGGGAAAAATATACAACCAAGCCCTACGTAGATTCAGGTCAACTGCGTCGTGTTGGTGAATATAATACACCCTGGCCCTGCTTCGTCATTGCTGCCACTGACGACATTCTGAAAAAGCAACCCGAAAACGTCATCCGCGTGCTGCGAACGATTCATGATAGTTGTGATAATTTCATGCAAAGCGATAAGGCTATTGAATTGGTCAGCAAACGCTATGAGCAAAAGCTAAAAGACGTGGAGCGGTGGTTCCATAGCACCGAGTGGGCGATTCACGGTTGGGTGAGTAATAAGATGTTGAAATCCGTGATTTATAATTTGAAAATTGCTGGAATTGTGGAGGAGGATGCGGAGATGCCTGAGTTGGTTTGGAAGCGAGGGTGATTGTTTTTTGCCCCCTGACCCCCGACGCGGGGGAACCAAGCGTTTAAAATCGGATGTATAAAATTTCAAAGTTTCAATAAGCTTCCAAGCTCTCCTTTAAAACCACTATATCTTAGATAAATGGTTTAAAGAATTTTGGAACTTTTGCAAAGACAGAAATATTTGAGACCGTTTGTGATAATTAAGGTTCCCCCGTGTCGGGGGTCAGGGGGCAAACCACCCCAAATCACTTAAACGGCGACCGCGCCACCCACTCCACTGGCGGCTCCAAATAATTATAAATCCGCCCTGTATAACGATTGATAAAGCCGTTCTGGTGCTTTAGAAAAAAAGACATATTATATCCTTCCGCACCTGCAGCAGATTTGATTTCCATCGCCGTTCTGGCAAAAATGAGGTTGGCAGCTTTTCGCTCAATGGCAGCTTTGATCATGTCATACAACATGCACTGATACAATTTGCATTGGCGATTAAAGGCAGGATCATAACCCACAAAATGCGCGTCCAAATCATCATGACTATTTATCAAAGTTCGAAAGCCAACCAATTGATTATCAGCAAAATAGCCCACCATTTCGTATTGATCGCCCATCTGCCTTTTGAGTTCGAGGAAATAATCATCATGCAAAATGAAGAGATTGAAACCAGCATTGGTCGCAACGATTTTATACAACTCATGAATGCGTTCGCTGAATACTTCAATCAACTTTTCGTCCATCACGCGGCGCTCCAAATCTTTGCCTTTTTTATAGGCGCTTTTGGCGCGCGTTCGATATTTGGAAGACATCGACCCTAAGTAATCTTCAAAAGTCTCCCACTCCTCGCGCACATGAAAAACCATGTTCGGTTGCGCCGACAATTCATGGAAGCCTTCGCCCAAAGTCTCTGACATGAAGGGCACCTTTGGTTCAAAAAAATCTTTTAAGAAAAAGCCGTGCGTGTTGAGTCCACGCTTTTTTAATTCCGCTTTCGCGAAATGAAGTCCCTCTTTCCACAGGTCGATAAATTCCCTTTCGGAAATGTCGTCTTCGCTATACACATAACTGTTCTCGCCTGTCACTAAAATATTGCCACCAATCAGCACTGGAATCTTTACAATTTTGGAAAACCAATTTTTGATGGCATTCCCCAATTTCGCAAAAATAGAAGGGTTCGCACTCCCATCATTCAAACTATCCTCTGCCTGAAAAATCGTCGTCTGCAAGCAAGACAATCCAATTGCTTTTCCATCCTTATAAAATAGCAGATAGCCGAAATTCATATTGGTAGGCGGTGCCAATTCGAGAGCGGTCAGATAGGGTTTTTGCACGAAAGTGCTGCCTTGCGAAGCCAAATAGACCCACTCTTCCGGCAACTCACTGACTGAAGGGAAAAACGCAATGCGATATTCCTTTCCTTTGATTTGACAACTGACTTCGGGTGATACGGATTCCAATTGCGTGGTTTTAGTGCATGGAAGTTTCAATCGGGTGCAATTTAGGTTAAAAATTCGGGCAACGCATTAAGTAACTGGTATCTCCTAAAAAAGTTGTTTTCGCCTTTTGGCAAATGTTCTTTTTTTAGACTAATTAGGTAGGATGGAACGCTGATGACGCGAATTGTCATGATGAACACTGATCTGCGAGAATCAGGACAATCAGCGTCATCCGCGTTCCATCCTATAAATTTTGAAAAACAAAACACATTCATTACATTTACAATACGCTCTACTAAAACAAGCCAAACATTAAGAATAACTAATTCATTAACCCTCTAAACTTTTTAAATCATGAGGTCACTAAATCAAAACAGGTCACTCGACCTAAATTTCATCAAACAATCCTTTTCCCAAATGGGGGGAGCTTTAATTCATCACTAAAATTCATGTTGCTGTTTGCTTTTGTGGGGCTTATGCCAAGCGGCTGTCAAAAAAGCAATCAAAGTATTCCAAACGAAGTATTTGAATCTTCCTCTGGACTTTGTAACGAAGTTTCCTCTGAATCTATCCTTGAGGCACTCAAAAATGCTGAGGACTTAGAAGACGAGAAGAACAATTTGGGATTTTATTTAATTGGAGAATCCTTGAGTTCATTTATTTCCGAACATCCATCTTACAAATCATCAATTCTTAATCAGGTGCTTGGAGCAGAAGAGTACGCTTTAAATTTTACTCAACTCCTTGAGGATGAAATCATCCATAATTATTTTTCATCTCACCTGTTAGAAACATTAAGCGGATTACCATACAGCAATTATGGTGGTATTGATTTACCCCTGTTTATTTCTGAATCAACTCTTGAAAATGTTGTTGACAAAGTCTCATCTCTGGTTCATTATGGTAGTATTCAGCAGGAGTTAGTGTTATACCTTATTGATGAGGAGGGGTTTAACCTTAACAATCCTGACAATATAGTTATAGGTGTCTCTTCAGAGGTTGACGATTTTAATTCAATTGGTGGTTGGGAAAATGATGTAGAAGTCACTATTAAAGAGGATTTTACTTCTTATTGCAGCAAAACTTTATTGGTGGTAGGGGCGGACGAAATTGGTTCTGCTCAAAGTATTTCGTCCATTTCGTTATCAGGAAGTGTCAGAAACTCAGTTCAAAACAGAAATAGTGGAACCACAATTAAGGTTTTAACAGGTCAAATAAAAAATCCACATCATTATGAAAAAAGAGGAGATTTAGAAGTAAGACTTGCAATGGTTGCAAGGGATTGCAATGGTGAAAATCCTGAAATAATTGATGAATTTAGAATTGGATGGGATAGAGATGATGTGACGAATTCAACCGTCATACAACTTGATGATGATTTAGTATGTTATACACCTGTTGAATTTCAAGATTTAGACGCGATGTTTATGGTTTTGTGGGAATATGACTGGTACGCAAGAAAACGATTAATTCCTCCATGCAGTTCAAAATGTAGTAATCAAACAACTGAATTTAGATTTTCAAGTCGAAGAAAAAGAAGTTGGGAATGGTATCATGTCAAATGTTTTACACGAGATGGTGGGTTTCCTAATCATATGTCAATTTTAGAAATTTCGAACTCAAAATGCTCCTTCATTTATCAAAGAATAGACAGTTAGATATTCAAATCCCAGTTTTCTTTGAAAGAAAACTGGGATTATTTTATGTGAACTGTTTAAAAAAAGAATCAATGATTAGAAATTTTTTGTATTTGACATGTATTATGTTCACGTTTAGCTTACATAGCCAAGTCAATACTCATTTAAACTTTGGAGTTTCACACTATACAGTAGAAGGAGTTGGTCCTTCTTTCCCTCAAGGTTGGGACATATATTCTTCACCTCGCTTGGGTTTAGAAATGAAGTATGACTCCTTTCCTTTAAGTCTTTCTTATTCATATAATTTTTTGGCTATTGTTACTTCAATAAATTCAAGCTCAATTTTCCACACAAAATATAGAACGCATAGCTTAGAACTTCTTTGGAAACCTAAAAAAGTAACCTTTGGGCTTGGTCATTATTGGTATCGGAGTCAAAACTTGCTTGACTTAAGTTTCCCTTTTTTTGACCAAGAATTTAGAGGAATAAGCTTGAGTTCTTCAATTATCCTTGATAAAATTACATTTCAAGTGAGGAGAAATATAGACTATGCTCCTTTTTTAAGAGTACTTGATGATCATTTGACTTCTTTTAACCTATTCTATAAACTTAGAGATAGAGAATCTACGAATAAAGAAAGTGGTATTGAATCGAATATATATCTGACTTTAAACGCATACCCATTTTCCAAAAATGATTCTTTACAATCAGCACCTAAAGCTTCAATAGGTGGAGAACTTGAATTTTTAATCAAAAAATACAACCTATCCTTTAACCTTTCAAGGGATTGGCACATGAACTTGATTGCAGGGGTTCCAAATCAAAAATTCAATAGTTTCATAAAAACTTCCACAGTCAATATTTTTTATCATTTTCCATTCAGAGTGAAATATTTAAAATTTGGAGTAGGAGGTGTATTTATTTCAGATTTAGGAATTATTGGAGCTGTAAGAAGAGCATATTTTTTTAATGGAGAAGATGTTGACTTATTTTATGTCAATGTAAAAGGAATCAATTGTTCAATTGACTACCCAATTTCCAAATCATGGTTGGTTGAATTGAGACAAATTTTTCCACTGAGGGGCGAATCGACTTTTACAGCAAGAAGAAGCTCACTCAATTTGAAGTATAAATTTTAGACTTTACCTCCATCTCTCAGGTTTTTCATGACACTAATGGGTGGAGGTAATCTGCGAAAATCAGGACAATCAGCGTCATCAGCGTTCCATACTATAAATTTTGAAAATCAAAACACATTTCTTACATTTACAATACGTTCTACTAAAATAAGCCAATCAAAAGAATAACTAATTCATTAACCCTCTAAACTTTTTAAATCATGAGGTTACTAAATCAAAACAGGTCGCTCGACCTAAATTTCATCAAACAATCCTTTTCCCAAATGGGGGGGGCTTTAATTCATCACTAAAATTCATGTTGCTGTTTGCGCTCTTTGGGCTTGCAGCGGGGTGTGCGAAGTAGGAGGTTCGGATTGTTAATGACTCCTCGGTTGTGGGTACAATTTCTGAAAGGGCGGACTGGGATTGTGATTGTAAAGT
>CALCJP010000089.1 GCA_937967625.1 uncultured Saprospiraceae bacterium | reverse complement strand
CTCAATCGGCAGACCGTGCGTGTCCCAACCTGCTTTTCGCTCGACACGCTGCCCTTGCATGGTATGGAATCGGCAAAACAAATCTTTCACCGTTCGTGCCATCACGTGGTGAATGCCGGGTTTCCCATTTGCAGAAGGTGGACCCTCATAAAAAACGTAGGTGTCATCCTCGGGGCGTTGCTCGATGGATTTTTCGAAGATGTTGTTCTCTTCCCAAAATTTGAGGATCTCCTTGTCGATTTCAGGGAGATTGAGGTTTTTATATTCGTTGTACTTGTTCGAAACGGTTGACGGTTGACGGTCCACGGTTAACGGTTTTTTTTGACTTGTAAAACCTCTGTGAATCTCTGAGACTCCTCTGTGAATCTCTGTGTAACAACCCATCATGTTTTGTAACGCCGAGTTTCGCAGAGAACCGCAGAGTTTCGCGGAGGAATGATTTTCAGAAACTAACGAAGCATTGTACCTGTTAGTTCCAATTTTTATGAGGCGCAAAAGTAAGAAAAGAAGCAAGAGACAAGAAACAAGAATGGAGACTTATAGGAGTGCCTAAAAAAACGGGTTGTTTCTCGCTTTCGCGAAATGATTGTATTTGCCGAAAGGCTAAATAAAAATAGTGAAATGAGCCTGAAATATTTTACTTCATATTTTCCCGAAAGGGGGAAAAGAGGAGTCGAAAATAAGGATCGATTCTTGTCTTTTGTGACATTGTAAGGATTGAGATGTTTCCCAATTTTAATTAGGATTTAGGTATTATTCCTTTTTTTAATTGACGCTATTTGATAGTAGAAATAGTTAAAATTTTCAAAACTCACACATAGCGCCTAACTAAAAAAGAGTATTATTTACATATAAATTTATTTAATATTGAAAATGTAGTTTCTTTTTTCGTAAATTTGCGTCCTGATTAAAAATCCTTCGTATCTCAATTCAAAGAAAAAGTTCTTCCCTGGAAAAAAGTAGAGCAATTTCTTTTTGATTCTATTATCCCTTTTTGATTTTAATCTAAATCTTCCCCAGTACAAAGGTCAATTCTGATCTTTTACTCATTTGGCTTTTCAACATTGTTGGCGACCCCCTTCATTGTTTCCCGATTTTAATCGGGATTACACTGATTTATTTTCCTGATTGGTTCATATTCAATTGATATGGCAATCGGGTATTTGAATTTTTGCCTGATTGCAGTACAGCAGGCAACTCATTTTAATTTCCAAAATTTAATGTTTGTACTATGAAAAGCGTTAATCTACGTAATCTGTTAATCCAAATGTTGCTACTGACCAGTCTTGGTCTTTCAGCACAAACCTGTCCGATGGTCTTCAACCCTGTAGTGGGAACAAATGGGGTGACCTATCTAAATTCATGTTTCGCGGAAGCGGCAAGTAATTCCTTTTATACGAAAGGGGTGAGTTTTTCAGGATGTATCGATCCTCAACTCATGAATCCTGCTGCTAATTGTGGTACTACTTACGATCCAGTGGTGGGTTGTAACGGCGAAGTCTATCTCAATGCGTGCGAAGCGCAAAAGCATGGGGTAACTTCTTATATGCCACAGGGCGCCTATGCTATGAATAATGGGGACATTGATAATTGTTTTGATTATCAAAATATTTCTAATGCCTTTCCGACTGCGTTCAATTACAGCAACGGGACACTTGATATCAACTGTGGGGTGGTTCAAGAACCAGTCTGTGGTTGTGATGGTGTGACCTATCGCAACCCCTGTGCTGCTGAAGCGAGTGGTATAATTGACTATACTTATGGATTGTGTCAAACCCCAAATAATGGTTCCTGCGTGGAGCCACGAGAAATTAATATGGGGGTTCCTCAAGATTGTAATTCGACTTATGCCCCTGTTTGTGGGTGTAATGGTCTGACTTATATCAATCAATGCGCGGCAGAAGCGTCTGGTGTTACTCAGGTAACGCAAGGTGTTTGTAATCCAATCGCCAACCAGTGGCAAAATGATGCGATTCCGATAAGTTCGGGCAATTTGATTTGTGATCAAACGACGTTGGCAGATGGCAATGACATAAGCAATTATTCAGGTTGTACGAATGTGCCGCTATTAGGGCCTGAAAAAGTGTATGTGATTCATAAAACAGAGCCGGGTGACTTGCAGGTGTTGATGGAATTTCCATCGACTGATATTGACTTAGATATCTTTGTTATAAATGGTATGACCAATGCTCGTTGTATTGGGCAAAGTATCGCTCCTCCGGGGCAAAACATAGAAGGAGTAGTCGTAGAAAATGCACCAATCGGTACCTACTACATTGTAGTGGATGCACAATATGCTAATGTGGTTGGTGAATATTGCATTCAAGCCTCGACTGGTTATTTGAATACTACAAATGCAGTAGAACTTGATTGTGGTGTTCCGATGGCTACCAATAATAGCCCTGGTGAAAATAACTTAATTGCATTTACATGTGGAAACTTTGCCAGTCCGAATCTGATTCAAAACGCTCCAGGTAGCGGACCTGAAATGGTATATACTTTTACTACAAATCAGGATGGGCAGGTTAGTGTTGATCTTTTTAATCTTGCAGCTGATATGAATATGTACTTAGTCAGTGAGCTGGATAGGTCAAACTGTGTTGGCTTTAGTGCGAATAGAGGAACTTCTACAGAAAACATTACTATGTTTTTACAGGCAGGTACCTATTTCGTTATTGTGGATGGTCAAATGGGGGCTACTGGAGACTATATGCTGAATGTAAGTTGTCCTTCCTCCTGCGAAATGCATACCCAAACTTTCGCTACCAATACTGATTGTAATACAGCAAGCGGAACCATCAGAGTAAGCGCCAGCGAAGGAAACAATTCTTATTGGTATTCAATAGAAGGACCAGTGTCTCGTACAGGAGGCTCCACAGACTCTTCCTACCAGTTTACCAATTTACCATCAGGTATGTATGAAGTCTATACTTTGGATATGTATGGATGTATGGATAGAGAAGAGGTGCCTGTTTATTCAGGTTTGACCAATTTTATGGTTACTGCTGCTGCCGGCACCAATCAAATCAATCTGACAATGGTAGGAGGCGCGCCTCCTTTTCAAATTTTCCTTAACGGAAATCTAATAGGCACCACAAGTAATACTACTTATACAATTCCTAATGTGGTAGCTGGTCAGTACGAGGTGGAAGTTGTTGATGCAACTAACTGCCCTCAGACGAGCATGATGACCATGTCTGGCTTAACTGTGCCAACTTGTAACATGACCATCACGGCAGTGCCTATGGGGGCTACTTGTACGGGTCAGGGAAATATTTCAGTTGATGTTTATAATGGGCAAGCACCATTTACGGCCACTATCAATGGTGTTTCAACTGGTCAAACTTACAATGCTACTTGGTTCAGTTTACCAAATTTAGCACCGGGTACTTACACAGTGGTTATCACTGACGCCAATAATTGTACTGCTACACAAACCGTAACTGTTGCTAATAACACAGGAACGGTAGCCTTCACGGCAAACGGAATTAATGCATCCTGTGGAGGCGGTAACGGCTCTGTAACTGTAAATATTACTGCTGGTAATTCACCATTTACAGCTACCTTGAATGGAGCTGTTGCGGGTACTTATACCGCGAATAATTTTACAATTCCAAACGTAGCACCGGGTACTTATACTTTAGAAATTACAGATAACTGGAGTTGCAGTAGCACTGCTACAGTAACTGTCGGCGCCGGTGGTTCTATCAGCATCAATCCAACTGTCACAAATGCTACTTGCGGAAGTGCAGGTTCTATTTCAGTGGGTGTGACAGGAGGAGCGGGGCCTTATACCGCAACTTTAAATGGAAATGCGGCAGGTACCTATACGACTGCCTCATTTACGATTCCTAATGTAGGTGCAGGGACTTATAATTTAGTTGTTACTGACGCGAATGGTTGCAGTGATAATACGAATGTGACGGTTACCAATACAGGGGGAAACCTAACAGTGACAGCAAATCCGACATCAGGAAGTTGTAGCGTACCGGGTTCAATTGCAGTAGATGTGACTGGTGGCACAGGGCCTTATGTAGTGACACTGAATGGCGCAGCAGCAGGCACTTATACAAATAGTTGGTTTACGCTAACGAATATAGCGCCGGGTACTTATACTGTTTTAGTAACAGACGCGAATGGTTGTACGGGAACTGTTTCGACGACAGTCGGTAGTGCAGGCGGCAATATCACAGTGACAGCAAATCCGACATCAGGAAGTTGTAATGTGCCGGGTTCGATAGCAGTAGATGTGATTGGTGGTACTGCGCCTTATACAGTCACACTAAATGGTAATGGAGCAGGTACTTATCAAAACAATTGGTTTAATTTACAAAATGTAGCGCCGGGAACTTACACTTTGCTTGTAACAGATGGCAATGGATGTACAGGCACTACTACAATAACTGTCGGCGGTGGCGGTGGATTTACCATTACCGCAACTCCTACTAACGGTAGCTGCGGCACCACTGCAAGTATTGCGGTTTCAGTAAATGGCGGTACGGCTCCATTTATGGTAAGTATGAATGGTGTAGTGGTTGGAAATACCTCTCAAAATCCATTCACAATTTCCAATGTAACTTCTGGTTCATATACTTTGAGTATCACTGACGCAAATGGATGTACAAGCTCTACTCCTGTAACAGTTACAGGTGGTACTAATAAAAAATTGATTGTTTCTGCTACCACAACTGGCGCAAGTTGCGGCAGTGGCGGTTCTATTCAATTAGACATACTAGGCGGCACGCCTAATTTTGATGTTTTCCTTAACGGAAATCTCGTAACGAATACCAACAACCGCTGGTACATTATTCAAAATGTACCTGCGGGAACGCATACCGTTAAAGTAGTGGACGCAAACGGTTGCGAACACACCATTACAAGAACTGTGACCGGAACAGGCGGCAACATTACCGTAACTGCTAATCAAACAACAGTTGCTTGTGGAAGCACCGGAACGGTTGCAATAACTGTAGCAGGTGGAAGTACTCCCTACACTGTTTTTGTTAACGGCAACAATATCGGAACGTCTAACCAAACCGCTTTCAACATTGTGAACCTATCAGCAGGTAGCTATAATATCACAATTCAAGGAGCGAATGGTTGTTCAGGTTCCGCTCCTGTTACAGTAAGTGGTAGCAACAAAAAATTCGCTGTAACTGGAACGGTTAATTCAGCAACAGGCTGTAGTACTCCCGGTTCAGTTCAGTTAGATATTTTAGGGGGAGTTGCGCCATTTGACGTATATGTAGATGGCAACTTGGTTACCAACACTACAAATCGTTGGTACATTATTCAGAACTTAACTCCTGGCACTTATACGATTAGAGTAGTTGACGCAAATGGTTGCGAAGACACCATTACTAAAACGGTGGGCGGTAGTTCAGGTGGAAATATTTCACTAACCGCTACGACTACCAATGCAGGTTGTAATGGTGGTGGAACGATTGCTTTAGATATTATCGGCGGCACTGCGCCATTTGATGTAGAATTAGATGGTACGCTTGTTACCAATACCTCTGATCGCTGGTTTACTATTACTAACGTAACCGCTGGTTCACATACAGTAAAAGTCACAGATGCAAATGGCTGTATGGCTACCATCAATAAAACGGTAACTGGTGGTGGAAATATTACTTTAACCACTACCGCGACGGGCGGTACTTGCAGCAGCAACGGCTCAGTTCAAGTGGATATTAACGGCGGCGCAGCTCCTTACGACATTGAGTTGGATGGCAATTTTGTAGCAACGACTTCTGATAACTGGTACACGATTCCAAACGTAGCTCCGGGAAGTCATACGATCAAGGTAACAGACAAAAATGGTTGCATGTCAACCAAAACAATTCATGTAACGACGAGCAATAGCAACCTTTTCGTTGGAGCAACTTCTACTCCAGGGAATTGTAGTGGTGGCGGAACCATTATGTTGGACATCACAGGTGGCACCGCTCCATTTGATGTGGAGTTGAATGGCACTTTCATCGTTCAAACCAATGACCGTTGGTACACGATTCAAAATGTTGCAGCAGGAGCTTACGATATTAAAGTAACTGACGCAAACGGCTGCATGGGCACACACCATGAAATCGTTCAAAATACAGGAAGTGGTGGCGTGACTATCGTTGCGAATCCAACTGCAGCGACTTGCTCAGGCAATGGCTCCATTGCAATTGATATCACAGCTGGAGATGCTCCATTCGATATTGAATTGGATGGCAACTTCGTGGCAACGACGATGGATAACTGGTATGTGATTTCAAATGTCGCTCCAGGAGACCACACTGTAAAAGTGACTGATAAGCATGGCTGTATGTCAAGTGTTTCCACGACAGTGGGAACTTCTGGAAGTAATATTAGCCTTACGGCAAATGTTACGGCAGCTACTTGTTCAACCAAAGGTGCAATCCATTTAGACATCGCAGGAGGCGATGCGCCTTTTGACATTGATTTGGATGGTACTTTCCTTGCAACGACTTCAGATAATTTATATAACATCAGTGACCTTGCCGCTGGTGATTATTCAATCAAAGTAACTGATAAGCATGGTTGCACCGCTACCAAAGATGTAACAGTAACAGGCACTGGTTCAGATATTACCCTTGACCCAGATATTACTGATAGCAGTTGTGGCTTGGATAATGGAATCCTTAAGTTTAGAATTAATGGCGGTACGGCTCCTTTCGATGTTTTCGTTGACGGAACGCTCGAAAAAGATGGCGTAAACGCCAGAAACCAAACCTTCAGAAGTGTAGGTGCGGGCGACTACTTAGTCAAAGTAGTTGATAAAAATGGATGTGAAGAAGAAGCTACATTAACAGTAGGTGGCTCTGACCCAATAGTATTTACTTCAACAGTCGTCAATGCAGGTTGCAGCGGCAGCAAAGGAAGTATCGAAATTGATATTACAAGCGGCACTTCTCCATTTGAAGTATTCTTAGATGGAGGCTCAGTAGCAGTGATTAATAATCGTAGCTACACTTTCGATAACCTTGACGCTGGTAACTATGAAGTAAAAGTTATCGATGACAATGGTTGTGTCCTTACCGAAGATTTAAAAATCACAGGTGGTTCTTCCAACCTAAAAATGACTGCTACTCCAACCGACGCAAGTTGCGACGATGATGGTACGATTGCAGTTGATGTAACAGGCGGAGACGCACCATTCGAAATCTATGTTGATGGCAACTTAGTAACAACCACTTCTGATAGATGGTACACAGTGACCGACTTAGGAGCAGGTATCTATATGGTAAGAGTAGTTGACGCCAATGGTTGCGAAGACACTTCCAACGAGAAAATCGATGGAGGAAGTACCCTCACAGCGAGAGGTACAATTACCAATGCAGCTTGTGGTCAAAATGGAGCTATCAATGTAATCATCACAGGAGGAGATGCTCCTTATGAGATTTATGTAGATGGTAATTTAGAGACGACGACTTCAGATTTGACTTATGCGATTTCAAATTTGGCACCAGCCAGATATGCGATTAGAGTCGTTGACGCCAATGGCTGTGAAGTCACTTTCAATAGAAACGTTCGAGGTTCAGGTTCTAATGTTTCCTTTATCGGAACGCCAACGGCTTGCGGCTGCGGACAGACCAATGGTAAAATCGATGTTGCCATCACAGGTGGCACTGCTCCTTATGATGTATTTGTTGATGGTGTATTGTTTGGCTCAACAGTCAGCAATGACTTAACCGTAACTGGTTTAGCGCCGGGCAATTATGACATCAGAGTCGTTGACGCTGATGGCTGCGAAGACACCAATACTGTTGCGGTTACTCAAGCAACTGGTGTAAGCGTAACCACTACTTCTACTGCATGTGGATGTAACGGCATCACTGGTACCATTGCAGTTGATTTAACAGGTGGCACTGCTCCCTATGACATTTTCCTTGACGGAAATTATATTACTTCAACCACGAATTCAACCTACGTGATTGGCGGCTTAGCTGCCGGTACTTATACGGTCAAAGCAGTGGACGCTAACAATTGCGAAGACAGCGTGACTGAAGATGTATTGCACTTTGCTGATTTGGATTTCACCATTTCAAGCACAGGTGCAGGATGTGGAATGATGAATGGTTCGATTACGGTTGATATTACAGCAGGTGTGGCTCCGTTCTCCATTTACTCAAATGGTAATTTGGTGGCTACTACCAGTGACAATTCATACACGATTGACAATTTGCCGGCAGGCGCATATTTAATCCGCGTAGTGGATGACAATACTTGCGACGACACGCAAAATGTAACCATCACCGGTTCGTCTTCCAATATTTCAATCAATGCTACTGCGTTCCCAGAGAACTGTGGAGCGATGGATGGTAATATTGCCTTAGATGTAACTGGTGGGACTGAGCCATTTGATATTTACTTGGATGGCGTTTTGATTGCCAACACAACTGACCGTTGGTACAATATCAACGACCTCGTGCCGGGCACTTATACCGTTAGAGTAGTTGACGCGAATGGCTGTGAAGCTTCACAGACCCTGACCGTTACCGGAAATAGCTCAATCAATACGAGTACATCGCCAACCAATAGCGCATGTAGTCAAATGAATGGAACTATCACCGTCGATAACTCAGGTGGCTTGGCTCCTTATACTATTTTCCTTAACGGAAATGACGTTGGAACCACTTTCAATCAACTGTTCACCGTAGCAGGTTTGAACCCTGGAACTTACGACATCAGAGTCGAAGATGCGAACGGATGTTTTGCGGAAACGCAAGAAACCGTAGGCGGTGGAGGAGCATTATCCTTTACGACTTCAACTACCGATGAGTCATGCGGCACACCGGGTCAAATCAAAGTTGACATTACAGCAGGTGCGGCTCCAATTGAGATTTACCTTGACGGAAATCTCGTGACTTCTACATCTGGTAATTCATTCGATATTACAGGGCTTTCTTCTGCTTCTTACGATGTCAGACTAATTGATGCAGCAGGGTGTGAAGAAACAGCGAAAGTAACCGTTGGCGGTTCTGCATTACTTGACTTCAACGTAATCGCTCAACCAGACAACTGTGGCGACAATGGTAGTGCGCTGGTAAACATTACTAACGGTGCCGCTCCATTCACCATCGAATTGGATGGCGTTCAGGTAACGACGACCAATGATAGAAGCTACACCATCACGAGTTTAATTAGTGGCGGCTATGTAGTCAAAGTAACGGATTCACAAGGATGTACTGATGAGATAGTTGTGATGATCAATAACACTGGTCAAGCACCACTTGCAGAGTTTACCTTCATGTTCCGTCCAGGTGGCGTTGTGAAGTTTTTCTCTAACAACTCAGCAGGAAATCTCTCTTGGGATTTCGACGATGGTTCGACTTCAACTGACGCGAATCCGATTCATACATTCACAGTAGGTAATACTTACAAAGTTTGCTTGACTGCAACCAATAGCTGCGGTACTGATACTTACTGCGAGACATTAATGGTACCGACCGTTTATACTTCAAACCTTACTTTCAAAACGCCACCATCAAGTGGACGCGAAGGTGATATTATTGAAGTACCGGTCTATGTAGATAATTTCGATAGAGTGACCAGTTTCCAATATTCTATCAAACTTGGCGATAAAAATCGCGCTCACTTGCTTGATATAATTAACGACCAGTTAACCGATGTAGAGTACGAATTGGTAGATGAGGAAACTGTCACTATCAAATGGGAGAGTGACGATCCGAACGGTATCTCTAGACCAGACGATTTCAAAATCTTCGATTTACGAATTCAGTTGAATGGCGCTCGCGGAGAGTGTACCCCAATCGAATTTGTAACCGACCCGATGATGATTGAAGTCTATCAGAAATGGTTTGCTGACCCGACGATGGTCATGCCTAACTTCTTCAATGGTGAGGTTTGTATTAGCAACATGGTCAACGTTGTCGGAAACGTCCACCGTGCAGATCATAAAGCAGTTCCGAATGTAGAAGTGACTTGCAACAACTCGCAATCACAGATGAACGATTCGCAAACTGGTGATTTCCAATTCGAAATCAACTCAGGCAATAGCTGTTTGATTCTTCCCGTCAAAGACGGTGATGACTACATGGCATTGACGATTTTAGACTTGTTGGCAATGCGTCGCCACATGACGCAAGCTGCAGTATTCGATTCGCCATACAAAATCATTGCAGCGGATATGAACCGTGACCAATTGGTCAATGGTAACGATTTAGGCATCGTAGCGGACTTAGTTTTGGGCAACCAAACTGATATGGTACATGGTGACTCTTGGAGATTTATGCCTGCTGATTGGACATTTACAGACCCGACGCAGCCGTTTGCTCCATTGTTCCCAGTGATGATCAACTTGCCGATTGTCAACGATGATTCTTACAACAATGATTTCATCGGTATGAAGTTGGGTGATGTAGATTACTCACTCGACATGAACACGATGAGTGATAAGGACTACGCGATGGCGGGTCAACTTAACTTCGAAGTTGCTGACCGTTCAGTCGGGGCGAATGAGGAGTTTGTGTTGGAGGTCAAATCATCAGATTTCAATAATGTATGCGGATTCCAATTCCAATTGGATTTCGATCCTGCTGCATTCGAATTTGTTGAGATGTTACCGGGCGCCTTGGTAGGACTTGACCACAACATGGTCGGAAACGCTTTCGCGCAAAATGGTACTATCACCATGCTTTGGTATGACCGTGCCTTGGATCCAAACGGTATTTCGACCCAATCAGATGATGTCGTTTTCCGATTGAAGTTCAAAGCATTGCAAGCGCGCAATACGATTGCCAACCAATTCAATGTAGGTCAATCACTATTGCATGATATGGGTACAGATGTATTTGAAAATATGTTGCATGTCAATTTTGGTGTCGAAGGTCAAGTATCTTCTACCACCAATACAAATGATGTTGCTTTCAAATTACATCAAAACTATCCGAACCCATTCAGCAAGCAAACCATCATTGGGTTTGAGTTGCCGACTCCACAAGACGTACAGTTTGAGTTGATTGATCAGAGTGGCAGAACGGTGCTTTCGCAAAATGCATTCTATCCACAAGGCTATCAACAGATTATAGTAAAAGGTCAGGACTTGCCTGTTTCAGGTGTGTATTTCTACCGCTTGCGCGTAGCTGATACCATCCAGACCAATAAGTTAATTTTCATGAGATAGGAGGGCGATAGCTCCCTCCCAAAAAACTGCGCATCCTTCGGCAGGTAGCAATATCTGCTGAAGGATTTTTAAAAACTTCTTTGAAATTTCTGTGGTCAGGAGGAAATTCAAATCTTTTGACCGAAAGGGAAAACAAATTTTAATTTCGGACTGACTCAGACACAGAAATTCTCAAAGAATAATATTAAAGCAAACAAACCCATTTATTTGGAAAAATGACTTTCTGGCTTCCAACAGCCGATTGTAAGTTAAAATGAGTGTGTGGTAAGCCGTTTCTCAATTCGTTTTGAGGAGCGGCTACATTTTTAGGAGCCTTTCGGCAAATAAAAAAAACGCTCCGTAGCAAATTAGCTACGGAGCGTTTTTATCATTAATCTTCTAAAAATTCAGAAAGCGGTATTTCTAAAGCAGAGACTATTTTTTTCAAATTTATTATTGACGATAGTCCGTGCATGTTTTTATGGAATGAATTTCATATTTCTATTCTTCTTCTTTATTCGATTCGCGAAGGTAGTTTTTCAGGGCCATGGTCATCGAAGGTACATTTGGTGCAGGTGCTTTGATATTGGCTTTTAGACCATGGTCTTCAACTGCTTTGTTGGTTAAACTTCCGAAGACTGCAATCCGAGTTTCGTTTTGTTTGAATTCAGGAAAGTTCTCATACAATGACTCTATGCCCAGAGGGCTAAAGAAAACCAACACATCATAGGTAACATTTTCCAAATCAGAAAGATCACTACTGACCGTGCGGTACATCATGACTTCTTTCCAATTCAACTCCAATTCTTCCAGATATTTGGTAGCTTTCTTTGCGCCAAGGTTAGAGCATGGCAGTAAGAACTTTTCTTCCTTATGGCGAACGAAGTAGTTCTTCAAATCCTGAATCGTTCGCTTACCTGCGAATACTTTTCGCTTTCTGTAAATGATGAATTTTTGAAGATAATTTGCAATCGCTTCCGTTAGGCAAAAGTATTTAGTGTCGGCAGACATGAATACCCGCGACTCTTCGCATAATCTGAAAAAGTGATCGATGGAATTTTTGCTAGTAAAAATTACGGCGGTGAATTCATCAGGTCTGACCCGCTGCTTTCTAAACTCTTTTGGAGTCAATCCTTCTACATGAATGAATGGTCTCCAGTCTATTTTTAGCCCCCATTTCTTCTCCAAATCGAAGTATGGAGATCGTTCCGGTTTGGGCTGGGATACTAAAATTGTTTTTATTTTTTTATAAGTTTCCCCTTGCATTTTACTTGCTATCATTCAACTAAAAAATCTATTTAGTATGTGTGTAGAATCAAAAGAAATTAAATTCCTTGTCCTGATAAAATCAACTTCATGAGTACTACTACCGGAACAATTTCAACGGCGCAAAGGTACAACAAAAAGTGAAATTTATATAGTGATAAATATTTTCCCGAAATGAACAGTCCCCTAAGTTGTCTGAAGGCGAGCGCTATTCCGATAAACCCTGCGGCAGTCCAAAAAATCATTCGAAACATATCATCGGGACCAAAAGCCATAAAAGCCGAAAATGGAATCACCGCCAAGCCAATGATGACATTAAAAACAACAATACTAAAGTTGTAAAGACTAATTTCTTTTTTGATTGGAAATAACCATCCTACAATTCTGAGTACAAGGTGTTTGAATAGATATATAGCCATTACTGTGCCGATGCAGGCGAGAAGGTTGCTCCAAGTGCCATCAAAGGGTAAATGTTCGAAGTGATTTAGCGCCAAATAGCCGAAAAATCCCATCGATATAAAATACAATCCGTAAAGAATTAGATAAGGACCATTTAGAATGAAGCCCTGCTCTCTGTAAAGTTGACTTAAGAGATTATCATTCAAAAAGGCTCGATAGGCTTTGAAGATGAACTCGCGCAATAGGGTCATCGCAAGCGCTAATAACAGAAGGACTACGACTAAAATCGTAAATGTAAAAGAGCGCTGCTTCTCAGGCGAAACCTTTCCTTTTTTCTTTTTCCTTTTCAGAAACGGGGTGGATTCTTTTTTGGGTTGGGCAGTCGTTGTCCTTGTTGACTTCGGGTTGGTGCGTGGCTTTAAATCAAATGGGTTTGATGTCTCGGTAGGGGCATTGGCTGGTTTTGCTTCAGCAGTTTCGACTTTTTTGACGCGGGTTTTGATCTCAAATGGGTTGCTAGTTTGCGCTTGCGCGAAATAGCTCATTGCTACAAAAAGCAGGAGGAAGCAAATCGGTAATTTCCCTAATCCATTCGTTTGAGTGCCGCTCGACATAGCGCAAAGTTACGAAGCAGAGTTTAGACTACATTGTCTATCTTTGGGAAAGTAAACTATTGAAGGCTTTTTGAGTTTTAGTACATATTCATTTTCCCTTTCGGGAAATGCACATAATTTCGCGAAAGCGAGAAAAAAATATACTCTAATGATTGGATGGCGGTTTTCGGAATATATTAAAGGAGAAGGCGAAGGCTCTGTTTTTGACCAGTTGCTGAAGTTTTTTAAAGAGTTGTTGGTCTATACTTCCGGCAATGTGAGTGAAGCATTGAGTTGGCTGACCCAGCTTGATAAGCAATACAATATCACGACGCCTGAATATGGGATGGCAGAGTTCATTCAAGACCTGATAGACAAAGGCATGATCGAGCAGCGAGGCGATGGCGACCCCAATTTCAAGCCTTCCGCTAAGATGGAAATCGGTATGCGAAAGCAAGCCTTGGAAGACATCTTTGGTCAACTGAAAAAATCGAAACGAGGAAATCATAGTACTAATTTTTCCGGCAACGGAGATGAACTCACCTCCGAATTAAAGCCCTATGAATTTGGCGACAGCCTCGATAATTTAGCCATCTCGGAGTCACTCAAAAATGCGCAAATCAACAACGGCATAGATGATTTTCAACTGACGCACAAAGATTTGGAGATGCACGAAACGTACTATCAAAGTCAGATGAGTACGGTGTTGATGATTGATATTTCGCATTCCATGATTTTATATGGAGAAGACCGAATCACGCCTGCGAAGAAGGTAGCAATGGCGCTTTCTGAGTTGATTACTACGAAATATAAAAAGGATTCGCTTGACATCATCGTCTTTGGAAATGATGCTTGGGAGATTAAAATGAAGGATTTGCCTTACTTGGAGGTGGGTCCTTATCACACCAACACGGTGGCGGGGTTGGAGTTAGCGATGAATATTTTGCGAAAGCGAAAAAATCCGAACAAGCAAATTTTTATGATCACAGACGGCAAGCCGACTTGCATCAAAAAAGGCAAGAAGTATTATAAAAACGCTTTCGGCTTGGACAAACAAATCTTCAACAGAACAATGGCGCTTTCTGTCAAATGTCGCAAAATGCAGATTCCGATTACGACATTTATGATTGCTCGTGACCCGTGGTTGGTACAGTTTGTAGATAAATTCACGAAGGCGAATAATGGCAAGGCGTATTATAGTTCTTTGGATGGATTGGGGCAGTTTGTGTTTAAGGATTATAAGAATAATAAGTTGAGGCGGCGGTAGATTTCTTTCCTATTTTTAACTAAGATAGCTGCGTTATATTTGGGAGGTGAAGAAATGGGAAAGAGGTCTATTTGAAATGTCTTTATTTGATGCCCCTGTTGGACTTCCATACTCGTGTATAGATTCTTTTATTCAATTTGGAGAGTCTCTGAGTAGCTGGCAACTTAATCTTCTGTATGATTTAGGGACAGATTCTTTGAAAATTGATAGCTGGAATAGGTCTGATGATTTTATGGAGTGTGGATGCTTTAAGCAGTAAGCTATTGAAACATATCTTATCTTTGTTTTAAAATTAAAGTTATGTCACAATTAATTTTAGAAATTTCAAAATTGAGTGTTGCAGATCGAATTCGGTTAATACAAGAAATTTTGAATACCATTTCGGACGAAACGAGTAAAGGTGAACTGACTGAGGCTCAATTGAAGGAAATAGAAAATCGCTCTCAATCTATTAAGTCAGGTGCAGCAAAAACCACATCTTGGGATACTATAGAAGAACAACTGAGACAACGCTATGACTTATAACCTTGAACTGCATGAATCAGCAGAAGAGGAACTATGGGAAACAGTTGATTATTATGACGCTCGCAAAGATCGATTGGGAAAAGAATTTGCTCGAGAGCTCCAAAGAGTTATGCAACTTATCCGTTCTCAACCTCATTTGTTTCCGAAAGTTTCCGGTGAAAAAAGGAAGGCAGTACTTAAGCGATTTCCCTATCTAATAATTTTTGAAATCGTTGAAAATACCGTTTTTGTTTTGGCGATTTTTCATGAGAAGAGAAATCCAAAAGTTTGGGCAGATCGATAATTTCTCCCTTTCGGGAAATGTGGCTTCTAAAAATCACACAAGTGATTATTCTCCTTCAACCATTTTTCCTTCTCTTTATAATCAGGCATAATATCACTCACGACCTTCCAAAAACGATGAGAGTGATTTGCCTCAACCAAGTGCGCTAATTCATGCACAATCACATAATCTACCACATCATCGGGCGCGAAAAGTAGGCGCGTGGAGAAATTGATATTGCCGCGTGTGGAGCAACTTCCCCAGTTGGTTTGATTGTATTTTAAGTTGACGCTTTTGATGGGTTTGTTGATGTAGAGTTCATTGTATTCATGGACGCGCCTTCTGATTTCCGGAAGGAAATCTCTTGAAATGACTCTGCTCAATAAGTGACGAACTGCTTTTTTAGTGTGCATTTCATTGTCTTTATTGGTGAGCTTTAGGAAGACTTGGTTGCCGTCAATTTTTGCTTTGTGAGATGCCTGTTCGCTTTCTTCAATCCAAATGGTATAGTTGCGGCT
>CALCJP010000088.1 GCA_937967625.1 uncultured Saprospiraceae bacterium | reverse complement strand
TAAGTTAGCTGAGTTGCAGGGTGGATGAATCATTGCCCGAAAGGGTTTGAAAATTAAAAACAGGCGGCTTTTCATCATGGAAAGTCGCCTGTTTTTTTTTTGATAGGAAAAGAACCGCTTCATATTGAAATGTTATTTTTTTAGCTTTACTATTTACAAATGATGACTGAACTATAGAAGACCTTACCTGTATTAGCATAGATGTTCGATTTAAAGTAAAATTCAAAAAAACGTACACCTAACTAAATAACTGCTCATTCTATGAAAAAAATCATCTTTATCTCCCTCTCTGGACTACTGTGTTTGGCGGCAATGAAGTCCAATTACAGTTATTATGATACGGAGAGTCCACCAAGCAGGTCAGAAAACGAGAATATCTCATCTGAAAATTTTGATGTGATGATGAAAGTAATCACCCATGAAAGATGTATGAATTGCCACCCTTCAGATGATCGCCCTCGACAGGGTGATGAAAGTAGCGTACATCATTTCGACATCCAACGGGGAGCGGACGGGCACGGCATGCCGGCACTCAAATGTAGCACCTGCCACCAATCTGAAAACAATGACCTCTCTGGTGTGCCTGGGGCACCACATTGGCACCTTGCGCCCAAAAGCATGGGCTGGCAGGGGCTAAATCGAGTTGAAATTGCAGATGCGATGCTTGATAAAACAAAAAACGGAGGGCGCTCACTTGAAGAAATTGAAGAACATCTCACAGAAGATGCTTTGGTGCTTTGGGCTTTTGAACCAGGTGTAAATAATGAAGGGAAGCCGAGGAAGGCACCTCCTGTTTCGAAAGAAGCCTTTATTGCCGCCGTCAAAAATTGGATCGCAGAAGGAGCAAAAATACCCGCAAAATAAGACCTTCAATTAATTCCATTTCCCTAAATTGCAATTTCAGAGAATCTTTGGTTTAACTTATGTAGTTCACAGAAATTAAGGATAGAAATAAAATAACTTTCCTTTGAAAGAGATAATTACACTTCTTGATTTATTTGAAAAACGGAAGGCGGGAACTGCCGCATTAGCTACGGTCGTCAATGTCGAAGGCTCCTCCTATCGGCGCACCGGGGCGCGGATGTTGATGTTTGAAGATGGCACTTGGAAAGGTGGAATCAGTGGCGGCTGTCTGGAAAAAGATGTGCTCAAAAATGCCAAACTCGTCATGCTGGAAGGGAAGGCACGAATCATTCGCTATGACACCAATCAGGATAGCCCCGACAACATCGGCGTGGGTTTGGGCTGCAATGGAATTATTGATATTTTGATCAGCCCGATAAAAGCAGGGCATGAGCGCAATCCACTCGAAGTGTTGAAAGATTGCACAGCAAGTCGGCAGTCGAATTTATTGATTACGGTGATAAAAAATGACTCCTCGATTCGGTGGGAGGCAGGAGAAATGTTTCGAATTGAAGATGTGCAAAACTTTATCCAAAAATCGGGTTCTTTTAAGAAGCGGTTTGAAGAAGATGTCAAAACGGTTTTGACGAAAGGAAAAACACAAATCCTTGATTATCAACTCAATAAGGCAGGTAGCTTTTCTCTTTTATTAGAAGTGCTTTCGCCAAATATCCATTTTATCATCATCGGAAACAACTACGATATTTACCCGATGACCGACCTCGCAGCGGTTTTGGGTTGGAATATTTCACTGGTCGCGAATCCGATGAAATTGGATAAGAGTATTTTCCGCAAGGGGAAAATCTATCCCTCTCAAAATGGACAAACGCCTGAAATCAAAACGGACGCACACACTGCCGTCATCCTCATGTCGCATGACTATGCGACAGATTTGCGCAACCTCAAATACTTCCTTCATTCTGAGGTAGGGTACATTGGAATTTTGGGACCCAAAAAGCGCGGGGAGCAATTATTCAATGATTTGAAAAAAGAAAACATCACGGCGACCGAGGAGCAATTCAATCGAATCTTTACGCCTACCGGGCTTGACATTGGTGCCAATACGCCAGAAGAAATTGCGCTCTCGGTGCTTTCTGAAATTCGTGCTTTCTTTGCCAATCGGCAGGGCGGGTATTTGCGAAAGCGCTCTGGAAGCATACACGAAAAATGACAGGCGAACTTTTCTATTTAATTCCAATTTTCTTTTTCATCGCGCTGGTTTACTCCTCCGCAGGTTTTGGAGGTGGGTCGAGCTATTTGGCAGTGCTGACTTTGTTTTCGTTTGAGTTTACGACCATTCGCATGGTGGCGTTGCTTTGCAATATTGCGGTGGTGAGCGGGTCGGTTTGGATATTTTCCCGAAAGGGATTTTTAAAAATCAGGAAAATTTTGCCGCTCGTTTTGTTGAGTGTTCCATTTGCCTATTTGGGCGGGCGGATGAAAATTGAGCAGGAGTTTTTTTTCATTTTGTTAGGGTTCACCTTAGTGGTTGTGGCGATTTTGATGATGATTTTCCGAAAGGAAAAAACAGTCGATTTGCCGCGTTATAGTAATGCGGTAATTGGAGGTGGTATTGGTTTCCTCTCAGGAATCATTGGAATTGGTGGCGGCGTTTTTCTCTCGCCGTTGCTCTATTTTTCTCGTTGGGCGGAGGTGAAAGTGATTGCTGCAACGACGGCTACTTTCATTTTGGTCAACTCCATTTCTGGCTTGACCGGGCAAATCATGACGCATGGATTTCAATTGGATTGGAAAGTGGTCGGTGGACTTTTATTGGCAGTCATCGCAGGCGGTCAGATTGGTGCGCGTTTTACTGCTGGCAAGGTGAATCCGTTAATTGTTCGGCGGATTACTTCGGTGGTGATTTTGGTGGTCGGGATTCGTTTGTTGTGGAAGTATTTGCTCGTGGGCTTTTAAGTCCCTTTCGGGAAATGAGAACGCCCCATTTTTTGCCGAAAGGCAAAAGATGGAACTAAGCCAAGCTACAGAGCCTTGCTCCCCCCCAATGAAAATTTACTCCTTTCTCCAAATCGGAGATTATCACCAAAATCATTGCGAGGACTTTTTGCTTTCCTATTCTATTTCTGAAGAGAAACATTTGTTGGCGGTCATGGATGGCTGTTCGTCGGGGACGCATAGTTTTTTTGCATCAAGTCTTTTCGCCAAAATTCTGAAAAAGTGCTGTATCGAACTCGCCTATCTGGAATTCACTTCGCGTTTTCTATGTTTACTGATTGTCTATTAACTTCCTCAAAAGCACCACCTGCCCAAAGTGATAATAACAATGCTCAATCATCCCTTCAATATTGCGGCGATAGTTTCCATATTCTTCTTTTACAAAACCAGCTTCTAATTGTGCTTCGGACATCTTTTCCACGAAAGT
>CALCJP010000087.1 GCA_937967625.1 uncultured Saprospiraceae bacterium | reverse complement strand
GAAACAAGAAGGCTTCAAAGAATTGGTGCGCCAGAAAGGATGGCGAGTCGTCGTCATCATTTTCTTTTACTACCTGATCAGAGATAGCTTCTTATATATTTTGCTTCCTTATCTCATTGCCAAAGGCGTCATTGGTGGTTGTGGCTAACTCGCCTGAGCTACCCTTCCTTGTTCTTGTATCTCCCAATTTTCATCTTTCCACATCGGAAAAAATTCACTCAATTTTTTGATCGCATATTGACATGCCTGATTGGCTTGTGACCTATCATTTGCCGAAAAGGCGATCATCAAAATGGGTTGGTTAGACTCAATTGTCCCGATTCGATGATGAATGAGGGCTTTTGAGATTTTGAATTTGCGGTTAGCAGCATCTGCAATTTTATGCAATTGCAAAAAAGCTTCATGCTCAAATTCCTTAAAATCCAACTGAATCACCTTATCCCTCTGACTCGAATTGAGCAAGGTGGATTGGCAAATAAATGTGGATTTTGATTGGTTCAAAAATTTTGAACACGCATCAGGTTGGAGGGGTTTGTCAGTAATTTTAATACTAAGTGCCATAGATCGAAAAGCATTTCAAAGGTTTGTGAATACTTAGTGAGTGAAAGCTATGGGCGGAGGGAGGGAATTGTTTTAAGAATCATTGCCAAGTTAATTTTTATTTGGCAGAAAATCAATTTGCTTTCTAAAAATACCGTAAATTACTAAGAATGTTTCGTTAGCTTTTCAAAAATAGAAATCTGATTTCTGGTGAAGTCCATCATTATTTTTATTGGATTCATCTATTAAGATTTGCAATTGAAACCATTTTCCATCCAAATTGTAAATATTATTGAAAATGTGCGTCTGAATAGATGGAATTTGCATTTTTTACATTCCTAAACTAAAATCAAAAGATGATAAAGAAAGTTGCAGAAAAATTATTTGATATGAAAGATAAGAAAACGGGCGTCGAAGGACACGCTGACACCATCGTTCGCAACCATGTGGTTTGGAGCATGGGAGCAGGAATGATTCCAGTTTTGATTGCAGATATATTTGCGGTAAGCGCGATTCAATTAGATATGATTCGGCAGATGTCGAAGTTGTATGAAGTCGAGTTCAATGAATTGCAAGGCAAGGCGATTGTGAGTTCATTGACGGGTTCGACTGTGGCTCGATTGGCGGCGCGGAGTGTGATGAAGTTGTTGCCGGGTGTGGGTTCGATGATTGGCGGCGTGGCGGTTTCTGTTTTTGCGGGCGCTTCTACCTACGCTTTGGGCGAGGTCTTCAAAAAGCATTTTGAATCAGGCGGCACCATCCTCGATTTTGACCCAGACCGAGTGAAGCAGATGTATAAAGAGAAATTCGAAAAAGGCAAAACTGTAGCCAAAGAATGGAAAAAAGAATCGGCGGGAACTGAACCTGCCGCAGGCGGATTCAAAATCAAAGACGAACCTGCCAAAGAAGCTCCAAAAGCTGCTGCTACTAAAGCGGCACCTAAAAAAGAGGAAACTCCTACTCCATCCTCACCAGAGCCTACCACAGACATCATCTCGAAGCTGAAAGATTTGGCTGCGCTAAAAAAGGCAAAGGCGATTACGGATACTGAGTACAAGAAGTTGAAAAAGAAGTTGTTGGAAGGAGAGATTTGACCCCCTCCGCCCCCTAAAGGGGGAACTTTCACTGCTCTCGAAAATATTAAAGGGTGCATCCAAAAACTTGGGTGCACCCTTTTCATATTCATATTAAGTATTACTCAAAAAATAACTTCCCTCTTCAATTCAAAAAATTAGCTCGAAAAACCTCATTATCAATCACTTTTCCTTCACTAATTTTTTGAAATCGGGAACTTATTTTTTGAGCGTTCCTAAATTGTGATAGTTCAGAACATTTACTCAAATCGATCCACGTAAACGAAACCAATAATCAACGCATGGTTCTAACGAATTTTGGAATTCTTCCAAAATAAAATTTTGAAAGAAACCAAATTAGACGGATTTAAGATTTATGATCAAATGATTTCTGACTGGCGATCTGTTCGAAAATCAAAAATAGCAAATCGTTTAATCTTAAATCTATCATGATGGCGAATAATATTTGGTCTAATTTTAGAACCAGCCACCGCTGCCAATTTGGGGGTCAAGGGATTGTTAACCTCAAATAGGCTTCACCTCTTTCCGAACGCGCCACTCGCCATATATCATAAACAAGACCGCCGAAATCAAGACGATATAAACGATATTATTGGTCATCGAACTGGCAGATGGAATATAGATTTCCTGAAAGACCTTGACGGCAAATATGGTCAAGACCAAATAGATTCCATATTTGATCTCCCGCAAACCGGTAATGGCTGTTTTGTAATATTTATGCGGAAACAATCGCTTGTCGAGATAGACAAAAATTCGATCCTGAAAGAAACCCACCAGAATGATAATCAGCAAAATCGCAAACATATCAGGACGCTTTTGGAAGCGTTGTTTCAATTGGATCATTCCGCCGATTCCATCTTCGCGATTGATATATTCAGCGATAATGATGTAAGTCCAACTAATTGCAGTCAGCACTCGAATGTCATCAATCAGTTTCGACATCACCGAAGGGATATAGACGTTTTTGACGGTTTGCCAAGTCGTTGCGCCGAGAGTGAAAACCGTTTTGAGATAAGTGGTTTCGACTTCTTCAATTCGTTGCATGACGACGGGGAGTAGGTAAACGATGATACCAAATGCCAAAAATGCCACCTTCATTTGCTCAGAGGTTCCGAACCAAAGCATGAATAAACCCGTCAGTGCAGTCAGCGGTAGATACCGCATGGCGTCCACTTGATTTTTGAACATTCCTTTGAATATGGGCGAAAGCCCAAATAAAAATCCCAGTGGAATCGCAATCACAAGCGCCCAAAAATAACCTTTTAGATTTCTCCAAATCGAGACCCAAGTGTGCCAAAGGATATTGTCTTTTGCAAAAAGCGCTGGAACAGATTCAACCACTTGCAGTGGCGTCGGAATCATCGGATAGATTTTTTCAAACTCAGTTGCGTTTTGCAACTTGATAGAATCAGCTCTCAATATGGAGTCCAGTTTTGCTTGATTGCCGGGGTTGTCTTCCAAAGTGGAGGGAAGATATTGAGTCGTCTCAACCCCCTTAGGCACCGTGATGGAAGAATACTCCGCCAATCCCCACCAAATTCCTATCAATACTACAAACCCCAAAATGCCATAAAGCCATTTTTGGGTATCAGTGAGTTCTTGTTGTAAATTAAAAAACCTCATGTTTTCGATTTTAGGATCGAAAAATAGAACCTTTATTGAGATACAAAAAATAAAGGGGCGTTATTTTGAAAATAACGCCCCTTTCGGGAAATGTCCAAATTAGACTTCTTTCTTTGCTTTCGCGAAATATGCTCATTTCACGAAAGTGAAAAATCAACGATATAAGACAAAACTTCCTTGCAATCGCTCCTTCCAACCATCAATCCAAACGACATCCACAAAATAAATATAACCGCCGGATTGCATTTCCTTGCCTCTGTGTAAGCCATCCCAGCCATTTACGAATTCGCCAGGAGCCACGTCATCTAATTGATAAAGCAATTCGCCCCACCGATTATAGATTTGGAAGCTTTCGATTCTTTCGATTCCACTGCCTATGTAGAATTTATAGTAGTCATTAAGTCCGTCATTATTAGGTGAGAAGGCAGTTGGGAAGTAAACGGGTCTGTCTTTTAAAATGGCTAAGGTCGTGGAGGCAGTAAACTTGCATTGATTCTTGTTGAATGCCGAAACGGAGTATATCTGTGTCTCCTGAGGACTTGCGTAGGGCATTAGGCAGTCCGTGCAGGAAAGGGTAGGATTTAAGGTCCAAAAGAAAGAATCAACGGGTTCAGAAAAAACGGGTATCAATTGCATGCTATCCCCCAATTGCATCTCTCCACCTCCTTCAATCAAAATTTCA
This sequence comes from uncultured Saprospiraceae bacterium, assembly GCA_937967625.1. Classification (GTDB taxonomy): domain Bacteria; phylum Bacteroidota; class Bacteroidia; order Chitinophagales; family Saprospiraceae; genus JAGQWW01. Next base: position 14,479 of record CALCJP010000087.1, on the reverse strand, counting down.
ATTTCGGTAGATTCGGGAAGAAAAATCAAGCTATCTGTCTCACACCCTTTGGAATCCAAAATCTTTAAATCGTATTCGCCTGGAGACAAATCGAAGTATTCAAATACCTCTTCAAAAGGTCCTTCATTCATCGAAATCTGATAAGGAGCAGTTCCTCCGCCAATATCAAAAATTTGAATAGAACCATTTCTATCTTCTGGGCAAGTAGGTGGGGTGATGCTCGCAAATAGATTATCTGGAGCATCGTTGACGATAATACTAATCGTATCAGCAATCTCACATCCACTTCGGCTCGTTATTTTTAAACTTAGGTCCAAATTGGTAATGGGTTCAATAGTTCTTACAGAAGTTCGGTCATTATCACTCCATCTGTATCGGCAGTCGAGGCAGGTGAGTTGTTCCGCATTTAAGAAAATCTGAGTGCCCTCGCAGACGATAGTGTCAGATCCCAATTCGAGATCAAGTTTGCAGTCGGTTTTGACGACCCATATATCATTTGCCCAAATCGTTCCGTTGTTATCTTTAGTTTTTTCGCCACTGGCAGGAGAGGCACTATGTCCTCCCAAAATCACTCCTCCATCAGCTATTGGAGTAATGGTGGTTAAGGCATCATTTTCAACTCCTCCGAAGGAAATATCCCAAACAATTTCTCCAGTAGGCTCTAAAAACAGCATCCAATAATCCAATTTCCCTTCTGGTTCATCTGATTTATTGCTCATCGGGTCAGTGCGATTTGATTCAGAATCTGACACCCCTCCAATTAGCAATTCACCTTCATCATTTTCATGAATTGCGTATCCGAAATCTTCCCCTGCTCCCCCAAAAGTTTTATCATAAATCACCTGTCCATCCTCATCAATCTTCACGAAGTAAAAATCTCTTTTGCCTCTATGGATTGCCTCAGGATCATTTGATTTTGTACCCGTTCCTTCCGGTGAGGCACTTTGACCTAATAGAAAATAGCCCCCCTCTTTTGCTTTTTCGATGGTTTGCAGGTTTTCTTCTCCAGTACCACCATAGGTATAGTCTTGCCCAACAATATTTCCATCAATGTCGATTCTCACCAACCAAAAATCATTTTTTCCATAATGAGGCGCAGTTTTATTTCCAGTCGCAGCGGGAGAGGTTGAAAAGCCACCAAGGAGGTAATCTCCATTTGAAGTTTTTAAAATTTTATAGGCTTGCTCAAGTCCGGTGCCACCATAAGTTTTATCCCAAATTGGTTCACCCAAAGCAGAAATTTTCATCAATCGCCAGTCTGTTGAATCAGAAACCGATTCTGTAAAATCATCACCTACCCCTTCTTCTCCCCAACCAAAAAGAAAGAAGGAACCATCTGGCAACTCAATAGCATCTTGTAATTCTTCTGTGCCGTCGGTTCCGTAGGTACGCTCCCATTCTATATTTCCATCCTTATCCGTTTTTACGACCCACCAGTCTTTATCTAACCAAGGAAAACCAGTATGTGGGCCCAGAAACTCCTGAGATTTATGACAGCTAATTCCTGATTTTGAGTCTCCCACCATTAAAAACCCACCATCGGAAGTTGGGGTGACACTCCAACATCGATCCTCTTCATTGCCCCCAAATCGCTTGTCCCAAATTTTATTACCCAAATAATCCGTTTTGACCAACCAAAAATCATGATTGGAAGAAAGCATAGTATCGCACGGCTCAGAAGACACCGTGTAGCCCATCCGAGATTGGGTGGTGCCTGCGTAGATTATGGTGCCATCAAGAAGCGCCTCAATATCATGAAGCTCTTCATAGCCAGCGCCTCCATAAACTTCATTCCACTGAAATTCAGGTTGGGCAAAGCCCATCGTACCAAAACAATTACCAATAATGGCAACAGAAAGAATTTTTAAGAAACGAATGCTCATAGTTTTGTACCCTTATTTAGAAACAACAGTTAGGTTAAATTCGAGGGGGGAGATTTTCGAATTTTGATAGGTAGTAGGATTTCCTGCTTTATAAGGGAGGTCTGAATCATCAAAGGTAAGTAATCTATGACTTAAAACACCTCTTGAAATTACTTAGAAAAGGTGATTTCCATATTGTTAATCAACATATATTAGCTTGAAGTAATTAAATAAATTTCACCTCCATTTGAGGATATTCTTATCTTACAGAGAGCATTTCCTCACTAAAATGTAAAAAATGTAGGTGCTTCTCATTCAGAAGCAGGGTGTATTTCATTTTTTCGCGATTTGCAGTTATCGATCCTACAATCAGGCAAAAATTTAAAATACACGACAAGAGGTGCATTTTAAATTTTCACTTTTGCGCCTTTCGGCAAATAACCATACTTAGCGAAGACCTGTCTCGGATACATTTCGGGAGCAAAAAAATGAAATGCACCCCAGAAGCACAATATTTTTGGATATTCAAATTGAATCTCATCAATACAGAAATGCTAAATTTGAACGGTTGCTATCAATTTGCTGTTTGAACTACAAAATTGAACATGAAATACCTGTTACCGTTATTTTTACTTCCACTTCTTTTCGCTTGCAAGGTCGAAACAGACCTCCAACCCACTGACATCAGTCCAGCAGACACGACTCGTGTAGTCTCAAAAAAACTATCCTACTTGGCTTTGGGTGATTCCTACACCATCGGACATGGAATACCCGCAGCGCAAAATTTCCCCAACCAATTAGGCGATAGCCTTTCGGCAAATGGGGATACCATACGCCCAATAAAAATCATTGCTAAAACCGGCTGGACAACTGCCAACCTTCAAAATGGAATTGATAATGCCCAAAATCTTGACCCTACTTACGACTTCGTAACGCTTTTGATTGGTGTCAATAATCAATATCAAAGCAAACCGATTGACCAATATCGCCCTGACTTTGAATCGCTTTTGGCGCAAGCCATCCAATTTGCCGGAGGGCAAAAAGAGCGCGTTTTTATAGTGTCAATCCCTGATTATGCCTTTACAGGTTTTGGAGGAGGAGACCCAATCGTTTCCAAAGAAATTGATGATTATAATGCCATCAACAAGCGGATTGCTGAAGAGATGGAGGTGGCTTATTTTGACATCACGCCCATTTCCCGAAAGGGATTGGATGAACCTGAACTGGTGGCGAGTGATAGATTGCATCCATCCGGTGAGCAATATCGAAGGTGGGTGGCGTTGATGCTGCCCACAGTGAAGGCGCGGTTGCAGTAACTTTGTTTAGCGCTCGCGCGAGGCTCCGCCTCGTGCGTGGCATCCGTTGGCGTCTCGCTAACACCTTGGTTAGAAACCAAGAAATCGTACACACGAGGCAGAGCCTCGCGCGAACTTTGAAGTGAAGTTTTCCACATCAACCTGTGGAAAAGTTGCCATTTCATGTGAGTAGTTTGGGGCAGTAGCAACGCATTAATTTCCTACCTTTGCCCGCTATGCGTTTGAAAAAACTCGAAATAAAAGGGTTTAAAAGTTTCGCTGACGAAACGGTTGTTCACTTCAACGAGGATGTGATTGGAATCGTCGGACCCAATGGTTCAGGCAAGTCCAATATCGTTGATGCGATTCGTTGGGTTTTGGGGGAGCAAAGTAGTCGAGAGTTGCGTTTGGATCAGATGTCAAGCGTCATTTTCAATGGAACTAAAAAACGTAGAGCCGCACCTTTCGCAAAAGTGGCATTGTCATTTGACAATACTAAAAATATCTTACCTACTGAATATCAGGAAGTTAGCATAGCAAGAATCCTTTACGCAAGTGGTGATAGCGAATATCAATTGAATGGCGTCACCTGCCGATTGAGAGATATTCGAAATCTATTGATGGATACAGGAATCGGTTCCAACTCTTATGCGATTATCGCATTGGGCATGGTCGATGACATCCTTACAGATAAGGAAAACTCGCGTCTGAAAATGTTTGAGCAAGCCGCCGGCATCTCAAAATATAAAGTCAGAAAACGCGAAACCCTCAATAAATTGAAAAACACTGAGGGTGATTTGGAGCGAGTAGAAGACTTACTCCACGAAATCAACAGCAACCTCAAAATGTTAGAAGCGCAGGCGAAGAAAGCAAAGCGATATTTTGAGATAAAGCAAGACTATAAGGAGAAAAGCATTGAGTTAGCGACACTCAAAGCGAGCAGCATCAAAACGAAACTCGATAAGATAAAAGAGAAACTCACCAAAGAAGAAGATAAGTACAGAGGCGTCGAGGTGGAGATTACTAAATTGGAGGCAGCTATTGAAGAGGCGAAAAAATCCAATTTGGACAAGGAGAAATTGCTCTCCAATAGCCAAAAGGCTTTTAATGACCTTGTCGGCAAAATTCGTGATCAGGAAGGTGAGCGAAACATGCTCAACCAACGATTGGAGTTCATCACCCAAAATCGCGAAAAGCTAACTTCTCAAATCGAATCCAATAAAGGACGAATCGGTCAGTTGGAAGAAGAGTTAACTTCCTACCGAGAGCGCCTTGCCGAAGAAAAAGCAAAAGAAGCAGGTCTCGAAAAGGAATTGGACGAAGCGAAGCAGCAGTTGGAAGAGGTGCAGACCAATCATAGTTCCGCGAAAGCGGGGATGGACACCATCATGGCAACCCAAAAGAATTTGGAAGTCGCCGTTTTTGAATTGGAAAAGCAGAAAGCCATCAATACCAACCGATTGGAAAATTTGGTCTATGAAAAAGACCAAATGGAAGTCGGCAATCAGCAACGTGATGAGCAAGTCAAAGAATTAGATGGCACACTAAAAACCCTCCTAAAAAAAGAAGGACAGCAAAAAGAAACCCTCGAAAAACTGCAAGAAGCCGCCGACAAACGCCAAACAAAAATCATCGAATCGGAGGGCAAGTTGGTGGAGATGGAAGAGAAAGCCACCAAGCTCAATCGAGAATTGGACTCCAAGAAAAACGAATTTCAACTGACGCAGAGCATGGTTGAAAGCATGGAAGGCTTTCCGGAGTCGATTAAGTTTTTGAGCAGTCAGAAAGAGTGGAAGAAGAAAGCGCCGCTACTTTCGGATTTGATTTATGTGGATGAGGCATATCGAGTAGCCATAGAAAACTACCTCGAACCCTACTTGAATTACTATGTCGTTCCGACTTTAAAGGATGCATATAGTGCGATTCAGTTATTGAGTCAATCGCAAAAAGGGAAAGCGAATTTCTTCGTTTTGGAGGCATTCGAAAAGTATAATCCGCCTGTGGCTTTATTGCCAGGCACACGCAATGCTTATGAGTTGGTTCAAACTGACGCCGCTTATCGCAAACTGACTTCTTACCTTTTGGAAAATGTCTTAGTCACTGAAAATGAAGATGTTACGAAGGTTAAGCAAGAAGGTGATTTTGTGATTCTTTCGCAGTCAGGGCGATTCATTAAGAGAAGGTTTAGTTTAAGTGGAGGAAGTATTGGATTGTTTGAAGGAAAGAAAATCGGGAGAAAGAAGAATTTGGAGGTTTTGGAAAAAGCCATCAAAAAGTTAGAAAAAGAAGAACTCAAACAAAGCACTGAGTTATACAACTTAAAGTCTCAAATCGAGCAACTCAAAAGTGAGCGTGACGATAGAAAAATTCAGCAAGCAAGAGAAGCTTTAGATGTAACCGTAGCAGAACGAATCGGCGTTCAATCAAGATTTGAAAACATCCAAACTCGATTGAATGAGTCCAATGAGAAGTTTGCAAAACTCTCAGAAGAATCGACTTCATTGACGGCTTCCAACAAAACGATTGAGTTGGATTTAGCGACCAAGTCCCAAGAGGTCGAAAAAGCAATTGCCGAAATCGCTGAAGTTGATTCCAGCTATCGCGAAATGTCGGAGCAATTAAGCGCCGCATCAGCCGCTTACAATGAAAAAAATATCAATTTCATTCGCCAGCAAAACATGGTGGGGTCGTTGCAACGCGAGTTGAATTTCCGCGAAAGCAGTTTGTCTGAATTAAAATCTGGAAGCACCAATGCTGCCAATAGTTTGGAGGAGCAAGGAAAAGAAGCGACAGAGATAGAAGCAAAGATCAAGACCATCATAGAAGGACTTCAAGAAAACTATGGTCAGCGAAAAGAACGCCAAGAAAATTTGACGGAAGTCGAACAAACCTACTTTAAGGCACGAGGCGGCATTCATGAGATTGAGGATGATTTACGAAAATTCAATCGCCAAAGAAATGACTCTCAGGTATTGATTAATAACTTGAAGGACAAGTTGAACACGGTGCGTTTTGATATGACTTCATTAGCCGAAAGGCTGAGAGTGGAGTTCAATGTGGAAGTTAAAGACTTGAAAACCAAACAGTTAGAAGGCGAACCGAAAGAGTTGATGGAAAAAGAAATCCGTCTCAACGACCAAGTCGGACGCCTCAAAAATCGTTTGGACAACTACGGCGAAATCAACCCGATGGCAGTCGAAGCTTATGACGCCATGAAGGAGCGATACGACTCCATCACGCAACAGCGCGATGATATACTGAAAGCAAAAGATGACCTCCTCGAAACCATAAAAGAAATCGAAGACACCGCGACGGTGCAGTTTTTAGAAGCATTCGGCAAGGTGCGGACTTACTTCATTGAAGCCTTCCGCAGTCTGTTTACAGAAGATGATACTGCCGACCTGATTCTACTAAACCCAGACAATCCACTCGAATCCAAAATTGAGATCATCGCCAAACCAAAAGGCAAACGCCCGCAGACCATTGCGCAGTTGTCAGGGGGAGAAAAAACGTTGACGGCTACTGCCCTACTCTTTTCGCTCTATCTTTTGAAACCTGCTCCTTTCTGTATTTTTGATGAGGTCGATGCCCCATTGGATGACGCCAACATTGGCAAATTCAATCGAATCATCAAGCGCTTCTCTAAGGAATCTCAGTTCATCATCGTGACCCACAACAAGTTGACGATGGCTGCAGTAGATGTGATTTATGGAATCTCAATGCCTGAGCAGGGAGTTTCGACAGTGACGCCTGTTGATTTTAGAGGATTTGATACAGGCAATGTATTGGAGGCAGTAGGATAATTTAGAGACGATTCACGAATCGCCCCTTTTCAATTTTTGACTGGTCGAACTCAGCGCCAATGGCGACCAATATTTCCCCACAAAAGAATCTTCTGGTTCTCGCTTTCAGGCAGCGAAGAAAATAAGAACGAAAAAGCCCTTCTTGATTTCTCAAGAAGGGCTTTTTTCATATCTAAAAAATCAAATGCTTATTTGATTTTAAACGCTTTTTTCACTTTTGAAACATAGTCCAATTTCTCCCAAGTGAAAGTTTCTACTTTCATAGTTTTCACTTTTCCAGAACCATCTTTGAAAGAAACTTCTTTCTTCTGAGGCTCTCTTCCCATGTGCCCATAAGCAGCCGAGTCAGAGTAAATTGGCTTACGTAATTTCAAACGAGTTTCGATAGCATAAGGACGCATATCGAAAACCTTATCTACTAATTTTGCGATTTTGCCATCATCCATTTTCACTTTAGCAGTGCCGTAAGTGTTGACATAAATGTTGGTTGGTTTTGCTACACCAATGGCGTAACTCACTTGCACCAATACTTCATCACAAACACCTGCTGCTACCAAGTTTTTAGCAATGTGGCGAGTTGCATAAGCAGCTGATCTATCCACTTTACTTGGATCCTTACCAGAGAAAGCACCACCACCGTGTGCGCCTTTTCCACCGTAAGTGTCAACGATGATTTTTCTTCCAGTCAAACCAGTATCACCGTGAGGTCCTCCGATAACGAATTTACCAGTTGGGTTTACATGGTAAGTGATTTTGCCACCAAAAAGTTTTTGTACTTTTTTGTTGCACAACTTTTTCACTTTTGGAATCACGATGTCGATAACGTCTTTTTTGATTTTATCTAACATCTTTTTGTCAGCGTCAAAATCATCGTGCTGCGTACTCACTACGATAGAATCAATACGAGCTGGTTTGTGATCGTCGCCGTACTCAATCGTTACTTGTGATTTGCTATCAGGACGCAAATATTTCATTTGCTTTCCTGCTTTGCGGATGTCCGCCATCACCTGCAAGATCTTATGAGACAAGTCCAAAGCCAAAGGCATGTAGTTGTCAGTTTCATTGGTTGCGTAACCAAACATCATTCCTTGGTCACCTGCACCTTGATCTTCTTTTTTCTTTCTTTCGACTCCTTGATTGATGTCAGGAGATTGCTCATGAATCGAAGAGAACACACCGCATGAGTTTGCCTCAAACATGTACTCCGATTTTGTGTAGCCGATTTTTTTGATGACGTCGCGAGCGATTTGCTGCACGTCCAAATATGTTTTCGATTTGACCTCGCCTGCGAGTACTACCTGACCGGTAGTCACCAATGTTTCGCAAGCTACTTTAGAACTTGGATCGAAGGCTAAGAAGTGATCCACTAAAGCATCAGAAATTTGATCAGACACTTTATCGGGATGTCCCTCCGATACTGATTCTGAAGTAAATAAATACGCCATGATTTAGATTAGAATTTTATTTTAAAAATTGGGTTTTGAAATAAGAGATAATTTCAGGGCGCAAAGGTATGTTTTTTTTGAACTAAGAAACAAAATTAAATTTGGGTATTCTGATTCCTTGAAAGGATGCTTATATAAAAAAAGGTATCACCTCTTCGGAGAGGTAATACCTTCTATGATCTTTTTCCTTTTTGAAAGACCTCGAAACTTCCTTTTTGAGCATCGTCTCCTGAAAGGGACGATGCGTTATGTTGTATCGCATCGTCCTCTTCGAGAGACGATGCTCAAATTATTGAAAGACCTCGAAACTGAATTAATATTTGATCACCTTTTTAAAAGTGCTTCCGCTTTCAGTTTGAACTCTAATCAAATAAGTCCCTGCTGCAAGTTGGTTTTCTAAATTGAATGCTTTTCGTGATTTCCCGAAAGGGAGACTTTCGTCCAATAATATTTTAATGGGCTTCCCGTAGGTGTCCATTAATTGAACCTGAACCTTTTCGGCTTTCGCCAAATCAATTTCCAAATTTAGACTTTCGTCAAATGGGTTTGGAAACGCGACCACATTTCCCGAAAGGGAAAAATCATTTGTTGAAGATGGATTCAAAAACTCTTGATAGGCTTCCATCATGGCAGTGTAAATTGGCGTCATCAAAGGTTTTGATCCATCGTTGGTGCAAACGGCAATAGTGATGTCCAAATCTGGAATATGGAATGCTTCAGATGCATAAATGATATTACCCCCATGTCCGATTCTCGTCATACCTTGAAAGGACTCTTCATAGATTCCTAAACCATAAGTTAGCGGAGGTGTGGTAGCCAACATTTCATCAATTACGACTTGACTGGTTGCTTCTGCTTTTACTAAAGAGCGCATCCATTTGGCGGTTTCGGCGGGCGTGGCAACGATACCTCCGGCAGCGCCTCCTATTGAAAACAAACCATCAGTTGAAATACTCAGAAGATTAATATCAATTACGCCAGTACCCAAAACATCAAACCAAAGGTTGGCCAATGGATTAACTTTCATCTGAAAGGGAGCTGCATTGGCTGCCAATAAATCAAGTGGATCAAAAAATCGTTTTTTGTACTCATCATAATATTCATTTCCAGTAACGGATTTGATGACCATTCCTGCCAAGACATAATTGGTATTCGAATATGACCAACTGGCGCCAGGTGCAAAATTAGGAGCATTGACGAATGTTTCGATTAGCTCTACTGGCTCCCAAACTTTTCTTGAGTCAGTCAAGCCTGAGGTAAACAAATCTGGATTGGCTCTATAATCATAATTTCCAGCAGTGTGATTTAGACATTGGCGAATCGTAGCATCCATGTTTATATTTGGAATCGAGTCCAAATACATGCTAATCGGATCATCTAATGATAGCGTTCCTTCTTCCTCCAACTCCGTCAAAACTGCGGCGGTAAATGACTTGGTGATACTTCCAATTCCAAAAGTATATTCAGTGGTCAGATCTACGCCAATGGTGCTGACACCTGAAACGCCTTCCCATCTGGAGCCATCCGGCAAAATGACTGCGGCACCATAACCGACTGCATCATTAGACACAAGCTCGGCATCTAATCGAGCTTGAAGGGCAGCTGCTAAATCAGGATTGACTTGCGCCAAAAGAAGAAATGGAGTGAATCCAAAAAGTAGTGTAAATAATTGCTTCATATTTATTGAATTTAATTTTTGTGATGTGTTATGTTCACTTTCGTGAAATGATCTTGAATACAGAAAAAAAAACTTAGGTTTACTAAACTTCGCTTTCGCTAAATGTACTGATTTCAACGATTCCATTCGCGGCTTTTAAAATAATTAAGTTTAGTAAACCTATCATTTCACTTTTGACCTTCATCTTGGAAATGATCATATTTCACGAAAGTGAAAAGTTATTTGTAATAATACAAAAGAAAGCAAATCGTTGAAATTTTTTGGAAATAATACCTGTTTATGAAAATAGCGAACTAAAATACAGCTGGGTAGCTATTAATTAGATTCCAATCGCTAAGTTTGCGATTGGCAAAATAACCGAGATCGATGATTCAATATTTCGAGAAGCAAGGAAAGAAATTGGTAGCGTTGGAGGGTTCTCTTCCGGGCTGTTGGATCAACATTCGTCCACCGTTCACGCGGGAGGAGTTGGAAATCTACTCCAAAGATTATGAGATTCCGTTGGACTTTTTGACCGATTCGCTGGATGTTGATGAGCGTTCTCGTTATGAAAAAGAGGATGACTCCAAATTGATTTTGGTGAATACTCCTATTCTCAATAAATCCGAAAACGAAAACGACCCAGTCTATATCACTGCGCCAATTGGTATCATCCTGACGCCTGATAATTTGATTACGATCTGTCCTTTCGAGACGCCCGTTTTGGAGATGTTTATTGAAGGGAAGGTCAAAGCATTCAACACTGAAATTGAGGAGTCGCGCTTTGTGCTTCAGATTTTGGAGCAAAACGTTTATCTGTTTTTGACCTGCCTCAAACGACTCAATGGGAAGCGCAACCAAATTGAAACTGTCCTGCTCGACTCCAGTCGAAATAAGGAATTGAGACAACTCCTCTCCATAGAAAAGAGTTTAGTTTATTTCGTAAACTCTCTGAGTTCCAATGAACTCCTAAAAATGAAAATGAAACGCTCGGATTTCCTCAACATCCGACATGATGAAGAACTAACAGACCTCTTCGAAGACATCATCATTGACAACGGTCAGGCACTGGAGATGGCGAATATTTACACCAACATCCTCAACGGAACGATGGATGCCTACGGTTCGATTATCTCCAACAATCTGAATAATGTCATGAAGCGCCTCACGGTGATTACTATCGTTTTGATGGTACCGACCTTGTTCGCTTCTTTCTATGGAATGAATATTCCGCTGCCTTTTTCTGACTCTCCCTACTCTGCCCTATTCATCTTTTTGGGGTCGATTGCATTTAGCATTCTTTTGATAGCCTATTTTCAGCGAAAACGGCTTTTGTAATTGATAATCAGGCAGTTACATTAGGTTTCGAAAATCCAAATTAAACTTTCCACAACAGGTTATCAACACTGTGGATAAGTTTCCCAACGTTGTAAAGCATTGATTTTCAGTTAAATGCGGTAGTTTTCCACAATCTGTGGAAAACTTACCCTCAACTAAACGTGGAAAGAATCTATTTTTATGTGCGAAAAGCGAGTCACTATGAGGAAACACGAATACACACCCCTCGTACACCTTTTCAAAGGAATTTACACTACATCACAGCAGACAGGATAAATGAAACGCTCCACCGCCAGTTTTCTAACTGCGTTGGTGTTCAATCATTTATTTCGGTAAACAAAAAAATTTAAAAATCTTAGACCTATGGAGCCAGTAGTCGTTGGGCAAAAGTCCAAAGCCAAGAAAAATGGACAAAAATCTTACACGTATCAGGAGGCAGTAGCAGCCGCTACGAAATACTTTAAAGGAGACGAATTAGCCGCTAATGTTTGGGTGAATAAATATGCACTCAAAGATTCGTTTGGTCATATTTATGAATCCACTCCAGAACAAATGCACAGGCGCATCGCCAAAGAGGTGGCGCGCATCGAAAAGAAATACAAAAACCCTTTAACAGAAAAAGAAGTTTTCAATTTGCTGAAAGATTTCCAGTACATCGTGCCGCAGGGAAGCCCAATGGCTGGTATTGGAAATATTTATCAGGTCTCCTCACTTTCTAATTGTTTCGTGATTGGTAATGACGCAGATTCCTATTCAGGAATTATCAGAACTGATGAAGAGCAAGTGCAGTTGATGAAAAGACGTGGTGGTGTAGGACATGATCTATCTCACATTCGCCCCAAAGGAAGTCCAGTGATGAATTCTGCTTTGACTTCAACAGGTATCGTTCCTTTCATGGAGCGCTACTCAAACAGTACGCGAGAGGTGGCACAAGATGGACGTCGTGGTGCATTGATGTTGTCTGTCTCAAGTCGTCACCCTTATGCAGAAGACTTTATTGATGCCAAGATGGAAGTGGGTAAAGTAACTGGAGCCAACGTTTCCGTAAGGATAGATGATGCGTTCATGAGAGCGGCAGGTTCAGGTGAAAAATATGTGCAGCAATATCCAATCGACTCAGACAATCCGAAATTTAAAAAAGAAGTAGATGCTTCTAAAATTTGGGACAAAATCATTTATAACGCATGGAAATCTGCTGAACCGGGCGTCCTTTTCTGGGACACCGTGATTCGTGAATCTGTTCCTGATTGTTATGCTGATTTGGGTTACAAAACGGTTTCTACCAACCCTTGCGGCGAAATTCCACTTTGCCCTTATGATAGCTGCCGTTTGTTGGCAATCAATCTTTATAGTTATGTAGAAAATCCGTTTTCTAAAAAAGCGAAATTCAATTTTAAGAAATTTGGAGAGCACGTACAATTGGCTCAAAGAATCATGGACGACATCATCGACATGGAAATTGAAAAGATTGATAAGATTCTTGAAAAGATTGGCAAAGATCCAGAAGGTCAATCCATGAAAGTCAACGAAAAGAACCTTTGGGAAAAAATCAAAAAGACCTGCGAAGAAGGACGCAGAACCGGAGTCGGAATCACTGCCGAAGGCGATATGCTTGCGGGCATGGGAATCCGTTACGGAAGCGACGAGGCAATTGACTTCTCTACCGAAGTTCATAAGACGCTTGCGCTAAATGCGTATAAGTCTTCTGTCCAAATGGCGAAAGAAAGAGGACCCTTTAAGATATTCGACGCAAGTCGCGAAATGAAAAATCCATTTATCCAACGCATTCGCGAAAATGACGAGGCGCTGTATAATGACATGGTAAAATACGGTCGTAGAAATATTGCTCTTCTGACCATCGCTCCAACTGGTACGACCTCCATGATGACACAAACTTCATCTGGAATTGAGCCAGTATTTTTGGTATCCTACAAAAGAAGAAGAAAAGTAAACCCGAATGATAAATCCGTGAATGTCTCTTTCATCGACGAGGTGGGAGATAGCTGGGAGGAGTACAATGTGTTCCACCACAAATTCATGGATTGGTTGAAGTTGAACAAATACGACGTCGATGAAGTCGTAAAAATGAGTGAGGAAGATTTGCAAAAAATCATTGCAAAATCACCTTACTACCAAGCCACTGCCAACGACATTGACTGGGTTCAAAAAGTAAAAATGCAAGGCTCTATCCAAAAATGGGTAGATCACTCCATCTCGGTTACCGTGAATGTTCCAAAAGAAACCACAGTCGAGATGGTCAAAGACATCTACCGAACAGCTTGGGAATACGGCTGTAAAGGATGTACCATTTATAGAGATGGCTCACGTTCAGGAGTTTTGATTTCTAATGATGACACAGGAGAAACCGAAACTACAGTAGCAGGAGCATTTCCTTCAAAGCGCCCAAGAAAATTAGAGGCTGAAGTAATCCGATTCCAAAACAGTATGGAAAAATGGATTGCAGTAGTTGGCTTAATTGACGGCAAACCCTACGAAGTTTTCACCGGACGCGCAGAAGATACTTTCGATCTTCCTGCCTATGTAGAGTCAGGATGGGTCATCAAAACCCTCGATGAGGAATCAGGCGAAAAACGCTACGATTTCCGCTACTTGGACAAAGATGGCTTCGGCGTGACGATGGAAGGATTGTCAAGAAGTTTCAGCAAAGAATTCTGGAACTACGCTAAATTAATTTCGGGCATTTTGCGCCATTCCATGCCAATCGAAAATGTGGTCAAACTGATCAAAGGACTCAACGTCGATCAAGATCACATCAACACTTGGAAAAACGGAATCGCGCGCGCTTTGAAAAAATTCGTACCAGACGGCACGAAGTCTTCAGAGTCTTGCCCAAGTTGTAAAGACCCAGAAGGATTGCTTTACAAAGAAGGATGTTTGATTTGTAAAAGTTGCGGTCACAGCGAATGTGGCTAATCAACTCGACTTACTGATACAAAGTTTTTTTTTTAGACAGACGAGCTGGATTTTATTCAGCTCGTTTTTTTTATCCCTTTCGGGAAATGCTGACTCAATTCAAAGATCAAATTCAAACTCAAAGATCAAGATCAAGATCAAACTC
>CALCJP010000086.1 GCA_937967625.1 uncultured Saprospiraceae bacterium | reverse complement strand
AGATGGCGTTGCCATATTTTTGTTTTATGGGCCAAAGTAATCGCCGAGCTTTATCCAAATTTCCGTTGTCTGGCCAACTGTTCAATGGAGCAAATCTTTGCTGACCTGTGCCTCCGCCGCCTCTGCCATCGCCTGTTCGGTAGGTACCGGCTGCATGCCATGCCATTCTGATAAAGAATGGACCATAGTGTCCAAAATCGGCTGGCCACCAATCTTGCGAATCGGTCATGAGCGCATGAAGGTCTTTTTTCAAACCTTCGTAATCCAAAGTTTTAAAGGCTTCAACGTAGTTGAAATCTTCATCCATTGGATTTGTTTTGCTTGAGTGTTGTTTGAGGATGTTTAGTTTGAGCTGACCTGGCCACCAATCTCTATTGGTCGTACCTGAGCCTGCTACGGGTCCATTAGACATTTGTCCATTGTGAAATGGGCATTTGCTAATATCCCCTCCTGTTGAATCTTCTTTCATTTGCGCAATATTTTTTAATTGGTTATAAATCTAATTATGAGGAGTACATATAAAATTTCGCTTTTTCGCCTTTCGGCAAATAACCATATTTAGCGTAAGCGAAAAATAAAATACACCCACTGTGATTTCAGTTCGGCAAATGTGGCATTTTTTTTATATTTACAAAAACTAATTAATCTATACTACTATTGATGACATCAATATCTTACAATCAGATAAAATACGTGATTGCTTTGGAGAAAAGTGGCAATTTTAGCGAAGCTGCTGAAAAATGTTTTGTGACGCAAAGCACCATGAGTACCATGATCAAAAGGTTGGAGGATCAGGTGGGGTTCAAAATATTCGCCCGAGAAAAAAAACCGGTTAGACTCACTTCAGAAGGAATGAAACTCATCAACCAATTTAAAATCTTAGATAACGAATATGAGAAGCTCTTTGAGTTATTTGAGGCGACAAAGGATGAGTTTCATGGCACTTTGAAAATTGGGATTATCCCAACTTTGGCGCCGTTTTTATTACCGCTGTTTTTGGATAAAATCAATGTGAAGTTTCCTAACCTGAATTTAGAAATCAATGAAATCACTACTCATGAAATTCAAAGTAAACTAAAGTTGAGAGAAATCGACTTGGGGTTGATTTCAATTCCGATAGATGATAAAGAGTTAAATCAACAGAGTTTATTTAAAGAGGAGTTTTTGGTATATGACACGAGGGCAAAGATTCGTCAACCGAAACGATATAGAATCAATGACATTGACATTTCTAATCTGTGGCTACTGGAAGAAAGCCATTGTATCACCAGTCAAATTGGTAAAATTTGTCAACTTAAAAAAGATTGGAAATCTATGAGTAATGTCAAATTGATGAGTGGGTCGATTTTGAGTTTGCTGGAACTGGTGAAATTGAAAAAGGGTATCACTTTGCTTCCAAAATTAGCCACCCTGAATAGTATCGTGGAGCAGGAATGGGTCTATCCGCTCGAAAGACCTGTTCCGGTGCGTGAGGTGGGAATCGTTACGCTTAAATCTTTTTTGAAGAAGAAATTGTATCACATTTTGATTGAGGAAATTATGGATGCGGTTGCGCCTGTTTTGAGTCAACATGAGTTGGAGCGGATTGTGGAGCCGTTTTGAGATGCTTGCTTTCATTTCACGAAAGTGAAAAAACCGCTGGTTTCAGTCTCATGACTGAAATCATCTATCATCGCGTCTCTCAACACAACGACTGCAACCACCGTTTTTTACCTTCAGAAAACAATGCTAAAGTGGCGTCAGGAGACGCCAAAATATCGGATTCCAGACCGGAGTCTGGAATCAGCGGAAGTCTGGAAACAGCGGAACGAACGATTATTTCACGAAAGTGAAATAAAAGCCCCCTCCTAAAACTTCACCTCCCCCGTCTTCGCGTCAATATCCTTATAGGTATATTTTCCAGCAGACAACTTCTCGCCTTTCGCATTTTGAATTGTAATCGAACCGGCGCGATTGGTCAATCGCACATTGCGCATGATGAATGTGATGGATTTGCCGGCAGGGAGATTTCCCGCAAGGGGATCTTTACGACCTCTGCCATCCACGATGAAGTAGCCATCCAAATCAATCGCTTTTTTAGTTGGGTTTTTGATGGTGACGGTTTCTTTGCCGCGATCCCAACCTTTTGGATTCACCAATGCGCTGGTCAAAGTCAGCGCCACTTTTTCGGGAGTTGGTTTGGTTGCTATTACTGGTTTTGTTTTTGGCTTAGTGGTGGGTTTTGTCTTGACTTTGGTTTTTACTTTTGGCTTACCGGTTTGTACTTTTATTTTGGTCGGTTTGTCTGTTTTCGTTGTTGCGGAGCGTTTGATTGCTTTGGCTCTTTTGACGGCGACTTCGGCATCAATTCTCCCGAAACCATAATAAGGACTTTTGCCGCGAGAGTCGTATTTGCCATTTTCGATGTCAATTTTTGCGCATGACTCTGCCAATAGTTTTTTCACCTGCGGAGCCGTCAAATTAGGATTGACAGAAAGCATTAACGCCACCACGCCAGCGACTCCCGGCGTCGCCGCAGAGGTCCCCGTGAAATTATCGGTATAGTCAGTTGTTTTGTAGCCCATGCCCGACATGCGGTCGGTAGTATAGATGCCGTTGGTCAGCGGTGGCGGTTGGCTAAATGGCTGATAAGCAAAATCGCCACTCGGAAACACCAACCAAACTGCCTCCCCAAAATCACTATACACACTCAGGGTGTTGGTGTCATTACATGCGCCAACGGTGATGACGTCTTGGTTGCTCGCGTAGCCGTCGTTCATGACGCTTTCGCGACCGTTGCCGGATGCCCAACAGATGACGCAGCCCTTGCCATTGCGACCATGTTTTGCAGCATATTCGACTGCCAAACGGGTGCTATCTGGAATTGGGTTTTGCTGACGATGGGCGGGATCGTTGGGTTGATACCACGCGCCATCAAGCGGTCCCCAACTGCACGAAATGATGTCGGCGCCCTTATCTGCTGCCCAATAGAAAGCATCTGCTTCTGCCATCGAACCCAAAACTGACGCCAACCGAATCGGCATTAATTTCGCCTCTGGAGCCACGCCCGAAGCATTAATTCCTGCTGCCACAGCGACGCCTGCACAGGCGGTTCCGTGGTTTTCGTTCCAGTATTTTGGGCGAGGGTCGTTGATGCTTAAAGTCGCGTCGCGACTCGCAATCACTTTTCCCGGCACGTTGAATTCAGGGTGGTCTATGTCAAATCCATCATCAATTACTGCCACAGTGACTCCAGCTCCTTTTGCCATTTTGTGTGCTTGCGCGACGTTGGCGGAAGCCATGATTCTCTGCCCCTGCACGGTGGTCGTTTGGAGGTGCCATTGCTTTTCGTTGATGACTGCTTTTCGCGGACTATGTTTGATTAGTTCTGGATGGCAATATTGGACTTCCGGTTTCTTTTTGAGGAGGTCTTCTGCAAGTTTGAAGACTTTCAAACCAGTGCCATCTGGACAGCCGACGAAATACGCATTTTTCGCGTAAGCGACTTTTCGTTTTATTTTAAATCCGCATTCTTCCATGATTTTTTCACATTTGGAAGCGGACGTTTTATTGAAAAATTTGATGAAAATATTTTCGGTATAGAGCACTGGCGAGTCAGCATCACTTTCTGCCAACACTCTGCCGGCAAACCTCAATTCCGGTTCCTTTTTCAAAACCGAACGTGCTTGATCACGCAACTTCGTTGATGGTTTTGCCGCACCTCTTGAGCGAACCGACCTTTGTTTGGTATGCAACACGCAGACGTCAGCATCTGGCAAGTTGAGTTCTACACTAAACTTCTCCAATACCTTTTTGCCTTGCGGCGAATGAACGGCATTTTCAAGTGAGCGCGCATTGCGTGTGCGCACCACTACCCTATTTTCTGAGATTTTGAATTTTACCTTCTGTCCTTTTTTTCCTCCGAATGTACAACTATACATATTCGATGTTTTGGGTTGAAAAATGTTTTCTCGAAACGAATATAGGAAGTTTTTTAGCTCGCAGTAAAACTGTAAGGAGTATTTTGAAAAAGCTCTTTTGCCCCCTGACCCCCGACACGGGGGAACCAAGCGTTCAATTTTTGGATCTCTATATTTTTCCACCTCATGAATTGCACCTAAACTCCTTTAAAATCAACAACTTTTGCAGCCCAGAATTAATTAGAAACCACCTGTTAATTTAGGTTCCCCCGTGTCGGGGGTCAGGGGGCAAACCCTTAATCAAAACCAAAAAAAGAGCCACGCCAAACGACGCAGCTCCCCTATAACTAAACTAATAACTATTTAAATCTTTCCCAACTCACAAATACCATTCATGAGCTGCCAAGCTGCCCACCAATTTCATTCGTGGGCAACTTACGCAGGGAATCTTACTTCTGCAAAATGACTTTCTTAGTCACTTTCATATCTCCCACCACAATGACCACATTGTAAATGCCTTCCGGCAAATTACGGATGTCAACCATCTGGCGGTTTTCGATAGATTCGATTTCAAATCGTTTTGCAATTTGACCTAATTGATTCAAAATCAGCACATTACCCGATTTTTCGGCGAAAGCCGGCATCGTGATAAAGAGCATGCCTTTGGTTGGGTTAGGAGACAAAACGACTTCCGTCAAATGCACTTCCATCACCACTTTCTGAATCGAAGAGTAGTCCACTCCGTCATCATGCAATATCGTTTTCAGACGATAGAAACTCTCGCCGCCGAGTGGCTGCTTATCTTTCGTCTTGTACATCAATTCGGTAGCGTTATCGTTGCGATTTTCGATAACCATCACTTCCGTGAAATCAACACCATCATTCGAACGCTCGACGATGAAGTAATCAATCGCCTGATTGAAGTTGGTTGTCCAACGCAAGTCAACGACCTCCTCATTTGCTTCCGCAACAAATTCTTTTTCAAACTCGCGCGTCACTACCGGAGTTGTTTCGCCATCCACATCAGTCTCCTTACCGTTGCCATTGCCCGGTCTTGGAGGCAAGATGTAAATCGTATAGTCTTCCATCTCACCAACACAACCCGTCAAGGCATCACATGGGTCAGGGAATCCGAAGTGGTGGAATGCCACTCTCATTCGTTTCACACCAAGCGTAGCACTGTTTGGAATGTTGATTTGCAACATCATCATACCCGTTCCGCTCACCTGAGCTACTAACTCACCGGCGTCATAGAAATCACCGTCACCATCATAATCAAACCAAACTCTCCAGTAACCAAACAGATTCGGATCGACTCCATTTGGTCCGCCTGGTTTCAAGGATACATAAGCAGTCTGCCCTTGGATGAAGGTCGAATTCAGATTAGTGAAATTCCCGTAGCCGTTGTTGTTTCCACTCGTATTGGTCATGCCATTGATAGACACCTCGTGGATGTAAAAATCAGCACAATTGGAAGTCGGCTGGCAGTAGTTCACCACCTCGATATCAAACTCACAGGTGGATTGAACGCCGCAGGCATCCGTTGCAGTATAAGTCACGGTTGTCACCCCAATCGGGAAGCAATCCCCTGGATTATGTGTACTGGTAACAGTCTGCACATTCTGGAAAGTTGGCAATGTCCAGTTGACCACAACACATCCGCCGTTTTGGCTGACCAATGGTCCAATATCGCTTGGGCAATAAGTTACCGCCGGCGGCGCTCCTTGTATTACCGTAATCTCTTGAGAATCGCTCACCGTGTTGCCATCACAATCCGTTGCCGTCCAGGTGCGCGTGATAATCTCACTCACTCCTCCTGAATTGACCGTTTGTACGCTTTCGCTAAATGTCACGACAGGACTGTTATCACAAGCATCAGTTGCTGTAACTGTCGCCGGAGCTGGAACTGTTTGACCACAATTTACGGTAGCGTCAGTAGGTATGCCCACCAACATTGGATCAACGTCATCTTGCATTATGAATCGAGCCGTAGTCACTGCACTATTTCCACATCCATCCGAAACCGTAAACTCATAAGTCAAGGTATCATGACCGCAAGAAGTAGCCGAGGTGGATAGTAAACTATTCGTCCAACTTAGATTGCTGCTGCAAGCATCACTCGCAGTCGCATGACCATTATTTGCAAGCCAAGTATTCAACCCAGCATTAGTACAACCCGCAATCGTATCTTGCGCAGCAACCGTAATCGTCGGATTAGAATTGTCTTGCAAAATGTACGTTCCAGTAATCGTTGCGGTGTTGCCACAATTGTCAGTTGCATTAAATTCATATACATAAGTCCCTGCATGAGCGCAATTTGTAACTGGCGTAAACGAAACCTGATTGGTGACAAAGGTCAAGCGGCTATCACAATTATCACTCACATTTGCTTGCCTTCTGATGGAATTAATCCATGCTTGTCTGCTGATGAATCCAGTTTGAGAGCATTCTTGAGTCAAGCTCAATGTCAAGTTGTTAGCCCACACTGGGTCTGTCGTATCGTTGATATTGATTCGAACCTGATAGCGTGTCGGGTTGACATTGCCACAGGCATCAGTGCTTTCATATTCCACGACAGTGGTCTTAGAATCAGCGCAACTGCCAGCGATATCAAAACGATTGACTTCCACCACGTTGGATGAGCAATCATCATTGGTGGTTGGAACATTCGCAGCAATGATTGCAGCGATATTGTCATCACATTCAGCAGTCAAATCCAATGGATTATTGCCCACCCATTGAGGAGCCATGTTATCGTTGAAAATATACACTTGATCATACTCAACGAAATTGCCACATCTGTCCATAAATCGCCATCCGACATTCCAAGTTGAAGAGCAGTTATCCGCTGCAACATTTGCAATCGAAACGATTGGCGTTGCCAAATAACCACACAGGTCAGTCGCACAGGGTCCTTGGAAAACCAACGTGTCGAATGTCACTCCATTCATATCCAACACTTTGAACTCTAAGGTCCAACAGCCTGGCGTGGTCTCATAAGTTCTATTCACATCAATCTGACTCGGACATCCTGCTGCCAATGAGTGATTGACTGTCATCGGAGGCGTACTCACCAAAGTTGGTGGGTCGTTGTCTAAGACTCTAAACCATGCCTGCGTGGTGATTTGATTGCCACACTGGTCAGAAGCGATGAAGTCATAAGTCAAAGTATTGACTCCTGCTGCACAGCCACTTTCGCTTACTAAAACAGCATCCCAAGTCACAAACCCGCAAGCGTCAGTTGCCGCCGCTCCACCATTGGCAGCGAGCCAAGTGGTGAATTGATTGCAACCGCCATTGGAGTTGACTGCACCTGCCAGCAATGTCGGAGGCGTCGTGTCAACCACTTGGAAAGTTGCAGTGGCAGAAGTCTTATTGCCACAAATATCCGTCGCGTCAAACAAGTAAACTGTTTGCTGCGTGCCTGAGCAAAGTACGGTATCTGAAACGATGGCATAAGTAATCACCGTCGCACTACAATCATCAGTTGCCACTGCGTTTCCGCCTGATTGCAACCATGATTTTTGTGGGAAGTGATAATTCGTATTTGCCGAGCATTCGATGGTCAAGTCTTGTGGCAGAGTCGTGAACACGGGAGGTGTTGTATCTGTAATACTCGCTGTTGCGGTAGTAGAAACTGAGTTTCCACAATCATCCGTTGCAGTGAATAAGTAAGTCTCCAATAGAGCGCCACCGTTGGTGCAGCCACCCGAAGTATTGATTAATTGCGAAGTCCAAGTCACGCTGTTGCAGAGGTCAAAAGCATTGGCGCCTCCATTGGAAGCAATCCAATTGGCTTTCGCCAAATCACCTGCCGTGCTGCAATCCACAGTGATGTCACTCGCTGGAATCGAAAGCACAGGGTCGGTCGTATCAGTAATGGTGAATTGCGCTTGCATGGTCGAAGCATTGCCACAATCATCCGTTGCTGTAAAGCTATAAATCACGGTCTGCGAGTTGCCGCAGATAACGAAATTGCCTGTCTGAGCATTGGTGATAGTCACACTGCCACAAGCGTCCGTTGCAGTGGCTCCGGCGTTGTTTGCCAACCACGCATTTAAGTCAGCAGCATTACTGTTGCCATCGCATTCCACGGAAGTGGACAAAGGAGGCAAAGTAAAGGTCGGCGCGGTGTTGTCTAACATCGTGTAGGTTGCCGTAGTGGTTACGAAGTTGCCACAATCATCGGTCGCTGTGAATTGGTAAGTA
Organism: uncultured Saprospiraceae bacterium; assembly: GCA_937967625.1. Lineage (GTDB taxonomy): Bacteria > Bacteroidota > Bacteroidia > Chitinophagales > Saprospiraceae > JAGQWW01. The sequence continues at coordinate 4,543 of CALCJP010000086.1, read as the reverse complement.
TGAGTCAATTGATTGTTTATACAAACCGAAGTTTGGGACAACAAAGTTGAACTCCAAGTCACGCCACCGCAAGCATCGCCCGCTATCGCGTTTCCATTATTATTTACCCAAGCGTTCAAGCCGTTGCAGTCACCTGTGAAGTTATTCGCGGAAGCGAAAAGAGTCGGTGCTGTATTGTCCACCACGCAGAAGGTCGCCACAATTGGCGTCTGATTTCCGCAAAGGTCAGTCGCATGGAATTGGTATGGATAACAAACCGTTCCGCCACAACCAGTAGTTGGAGTCAAGGCAGTTGAGCCATAAACGACTCCGCTACAATCATCATCAGCCGCTCCGTTTCCATTGGCTTGTAACCAAGTTTTCAACTGGAAGTGGTTGCCAGTGCCATCGCATTCGATATTCATATCTTGCGGAGCCGTCGTCCAAACCGGACCAGCGTTGTCCACACTCGTTACGGTTGCGGTGGTTGTAACTGCATTGCCGCAATCATCTGTCGCTGTGAAGGCGTAGGTTTCCGTTAAGTTTCCGCCACCAGAGCAACCTGAATTGGCACCCACGAGAGCGTAAGTCCAAGTTATGTTGCTGCATGCTTCGGTCGCCGTTGCGCCTCCGTTGGTTGCCAGCCAGTTGGCTTTCGAGCCTGCTCCTGTGCCGCCACAGGTTACGGTTGCCGCCGCTGCTGGCGTCACTAATTGAGGAGCCGTATTGTCCTCGATTATAAATGCCGCTTGCGCGGAAACTGCGTTTCCACAATCGTCGGTTGCCGTAAATTCATAAAGTCGCGTGCTCGTGTTTCCACATGCAGGCGTATCGCTTATGAGCGCTGCGGTAATCGTTACCATGTTGCAAGCATCCGTTGCCGCTGCTCCTGCATTGCTACTCAACCAAGTGTTGAAATCAGTTGCAGTGGTAGCGCCACATTCGACAGTCATGCTGCTTGGAAGCGTCGCCCAAACCGGTACATCATTATCAACCACAGTATAGTTGGCAACGGTATTGACTGAGTTTCCACAGTCATCCGTTGCTATAAATCGAATTGAGTAATCCAAACTGCCATTGACACAAGTCGTTGATTGTGAGAGAATTACGTGCGACCACGTAATCAATCCGCAATTGTCAGCTACTGCTGCACCACCATTTGCATTCATCCATGCCGTGAAAGCATTGCAATCTCCTGAGCCGTTAGTCGCTTGCGCGAAAATGGTCGGGTTGGTATTGTCTTGAATGATAAACGAAGCCGTCGCCGTAGTTGAATTACCACAAGCATCTGTTGCCGTGAATTCATAAGGTCGCGTCTGAGTACTCCCACAGCCCGTTGTAATCGGAAGTGGGTTGTAGAACACCGTCGGCGTGGTGCAGTCATCCGTTGCCACTGCTCCCGCGTTTGCATTCAACCAATTTCCTAACTCGGCTAAGTTGCCGTTTCCATCACATTCCACAATCATATCAGCTGGTGCAGTAGCGAAGGTTGGACCTGCATTGTCAGTACTCGTTACGACCGCCGTGGTCGTAACTGAATTGCTGCAAGCATCAGTTGCTGTGAATTCATAAGTCTCCGTCAACGCACCTGCGAAGCAACCGCTTGAAGCGCCGATTTGGACGTAAGTCCATGTAATCGAATTGCATGCGTCTGTTGCGGTTGCACCTCCATTACTATCTAACCATGCCTGTTTTGATCCAAATCCAGTTGCGCCACATACTACTGATGCATTCGCTGCCGGAGTGATCAAAGTTGGAGCCGTCGTGTCTTCTATCGTAAAGCTCGCTTGCGCGGAAATGGCGTTGCCACATCCGTCAGAAGCAGTAAATTCATAAATATGAATTCTTGTATTGCCGCAAGTCGCATTATCTGAAATCATCGTTTGAGTCATCGTAACGATGCTGCAATTGTCTTCTGCCATTGCTCCTGCATTGGATGCAATCCATGCGTTCAAATCAGCAGTGTTGCCAGTGCCATCGCACTCCACTGTCATGTTCTGAGGAGAAGCGATGAAAGTCGGTGGCAAGTTGTCCACCACGCTGTAGGTTGCAGTCGTATTTGCCACATTGCCACACTCATCGGCTACTGCAAAATTGATGGTGTAATCAATCGCGCCATTGACGCAAGTCGCTGATTGTGAGGCAACTGTATGAGTCCAACTGACTAATCCGCAAGCATCACCTGCTGCTGCACCACCATTACCAGCCAACCATGCATTAAATGCGTTGCAATCACCTGATCCATTTTGCGCTTGTTGGAAAATGGTCGGTGGCGTCGTGTCCTGAATGATAAACGAAGCCGTTGCATTGGTCTGATTTCCACAGAAATCAGTTGCATGGAATTGATAAAGATAGGTCATCGTATTACCACATCCAGGCGTTGTGCTTACTAAAGTCTCACCTAAAACTACTGATCCACAATCATCAGAGGCGATTCCGCCTCCTTTATTTGATAGCCAAGTCTTCAACTGGAAATGATGTCCACTTCCATCGCACTCGACTATCATGTCAGCAGGTGGCGTTGTGAATACTGGTCCGCTGTTATCAACACTTGTTACCACTGCTGTGGTGGTCACTGAGTTGTTGCAAGCGTCGGTTGCGGTAAACTCATAAGTCTCCGTCAACGCGCCACCAACACATGAACTCGCTGCTCCAATTTGAGCATAAGTCCAAGTGATTGCGTTGCAACCATCGGTTGCAGTTGCGCCACCGTGGTTATCCAACCATGCTTGTTTTGAACCTTGACCCGTGATGCCACATTGAACTGAAGCATCTGCTGCTGGAGCCGTCAAAACAGGGTCGGTCGTATCTGTGATTACGAAACTCGCTTGAGCGGTTACGGCATTGCCGCAACCGTCCGTAGCTGTGAATTCATAAACTGTAGTCGTTGCATTTCCGCAGTCAACTGTCGTAGGCATCACTGCTATAGTGATGGTTACGACACTGCAATTATCTGTCGCAGTCGCTCCGGCGTTGTTGGTCAACCATGCTGATAGATCAGCAGTGTTTCCGTTGCCATCGCATTCCACGGAAGTGGATAAAGGCATGGCGGTGAAGGTCGGAGCGGCGTTGTCCACCACGCTGTAAGTTGCTGCCGTGGTTGCTATATTGCCGCATTGGTCCTCTGCTTCGAAAGTTACATTATAGGTCACAGCGCCATTGACACAAGTCGAGGTCTGAGCCGTTGCTGTGTAATCCCAAGTCACCACGCCGCAGGCATCTGTCGCGGCTGCTCCACCGTTGCCATTGAGCCAAGTGGTAAACTGACCACAATCACCTGAACCGGAAGTGGCTTGCGCCAAAATGGTCGGTGGTGTCGTGTCTTCCACGATGAAAGAAGCGAATGCCTCTGTCGTGTTGCCACATAAATCAGTCGCATGGAAGCGGTAGTCATATTGAATGGTATTGCCACAGCCACTGGTAGGGTTATTGAGCAACGTTTCTCCATATAGCACCGTGCTACAATCATCGGTAGCGACTCCGTTTCCGTTGTTACTTAACCATGTTTTTAATTGAACATGATGTGGGCTACCATCGCATTGGAAAGTCATATTGCTTGGAGGGGTCATCCAAATCGGACCTGCATTATCGACACTTGTGACAGTTGCTGTCGTGGAGACTGAATTGTTGCAGTCGTCGATTGCGGTAAACTCGTAAGTCTCTATCAAGTTGCCTCCAATACAGGTACTCGAAGCACCAATCAAAGTGGTTGTCCAAGTAATTGAGTTGCAAGCGTCATTGACGACTGCTCCTCCGTAGGTGTTCAACCAATTGGTTTTTGAACCTGCTCCCGTTCCACCACAAGAAACCGTCGCATCTGCTGCCGGAGTGGTCAAAACTGGGTTGGTCGTATCTTCTATGGTAAACAACGCCGTTGCGGAAACTGAATTCGCACAGTCATCGGTCGCTGTGAAAGTATATTCAAAAATATTTGCGTTTCCGCAAACGGTGGTGGTATTGGTCAAGGCGTGGGTGATAGTCACCATATTGCAAGCGTCGGTAGCGACTGCTCCTGCATTGGTAGTCAACCAATTGGTCAATTCCGCATTGTTTCCAGCGCCATCGCACTCCACAGTCATATTTGCAGGAGGCGCAGTGAATACTGGAACGTCGTTGTCAGTTACCGTAAAGCTCGCTGTCGAACTTGTTGAGTTGTTGCACTCATCCTCTACCACAAAGAGATAGTTGTAAGTCAACTCGCCATTGACACATGCGGCCGATTGGCTCACCACAGTAGGTGTCCAAGTCACTAATCCGCAATTGTCAGAAGCGGCTGCTCCTCCATTGGCATTGAGCCAAGTTTGGAAGGCATTACAATCACCTGTACCACTTGACGCTTGCGCGAAAAGGGTTGGTGCAGTGGTGTCTTCGATGATGAACGAAGCTGTTTCCTCTACTCTATTGCCACACATATCGATTGCATGGAAAAGGTAATTGTGTGTTTGAGCGTTACCGCAAACTCCGGTGACTCCCAGATCTGTCGTACCATACTGTATGGCACTACAATCATCTTCTGCCACTCCGCCACCATGATTTGCCAACCATGCTTTCAACTGAAAGTGAC
>CALCJP010000085.1 GCA_937967625.1 uncultured Saprospiraceae bacterium | reverse complement strand
TTTTGGAAAAATTTCATAGTTAAAAAACCAATCTCAAATTCAGGTCCCCCCGATTCGGGGGTCAGGGGGCAAAACCACATCACCCTGCCCCTCATACTTCCGCTTCCACTCAAACCACCCCACCACTGCAATGATCAAATACACCACAAACAAGGCCGTAAAAAGCACACTCCCCCGCTTCCCATAAAGGAAAATATACACCCCATCAATCACAATCCAATAGAGCCAATTTTCGAGATGTTTGCGAATCACCATGAACGTTGCGAAAATGGAAAACACTGTCGTGAAAGAATCAAGATAGGTCGCTGCCGCCTGCGTGTATTGGTCAAAGAAGTAACCAATGATAGCTGTCAAAACAAGCCCCACTGAGATAATCAATAAATGATCCTGCATTCGCATTCGACTGATTTTCAATACTTTAGCTTGCGCTCCACCACGAAGCCATTGCCAAATACCCACAAAACTGACGCCGACATAAAACCACTGCAACATCGCGTCAACATACAGATCATACAACGAAAAAGCCGCCCACGCCCAAAGCAAACAACTCAAAATACCCCAAACCCAACACCAGACACTTTCGCGCGCAGCGAGGATGACATAGATGATTCCGAAGCCGACCGCGCCTGCTTCTGACCAGTGGAGCTGTTGCAGTTGTTCGATGATTTGCATGGTTTGCTATCTGCTTAGAGTTTCAAAATTCGCCTCGTCGAGACTCCGAAATCGGTTGTCGCCGTCATAAAATATATGCCTTTCGGCAAATGCGAAATATCGACCTCCAAGCGATGATTGCCTTCGTTCAAATTGGAATTGAGAATGGGTTGCGCCAACTGTTTGCCATGTAGGTCATTTAGCGAAAGCGAAATTCTTATCGGTTGGTCTAAATAGAATTCAATCTGCACATTGCCTTGCGTGGGGTTGGGCGCGATGGTGAAATCATTTTCCGAAAGGAAAATATCATCAACGTCGGTGGAGACCACTTGGATGTCATAAGTCACGATACTATCGCAACCACCCGAACTTTGAAAAACCATCGAAATCATCGTGTCTTGAAGAATCGGAACTCCAACAACCACATCGCCTGAAGCGACTTGCAAAGACAAATTCGTTTCGATGACAGTGACGACCGAAATTTCGAATGGAGCAGAAGTGCCTACTCCCCCATTTCTGGGATTGGTGACCTCGACGGTGTATGCTCCAGACTCGGTTACATTCAACGTCTGACTGGTTTCGCCTGTGATATTTTGTCCATCTTTTTGCCACTGAAACGCCATGCCAGCGCCATCAATATTATATGCCTCCAGCATGGTCGCTTCACCTTCACAAATCGAGAGTGGACTATCGGCGTTTAAAAGCACGGCGGTTGGCGCAGTGTTTTCGCTTTCAACTTTTAGGATTTCATTTCCAAAAAATTGGGAGACAAACATCTCGCCCAGGTGATTTTCTTCGAGGCAAGTAAATTCGCCATTGGTAAGGTCAGCGATGATTCTTCCGCTAAAATCGTCGCCATTTTTTTCTACTGCATAGAAGCGACCGGAGCAATAATCAACCGAAATATGCTTGCCCCAGAGGTCTCCGAACTCCATGCCGCGATAGACCACGCCGCCCGAAGTTGAGCCGGAGCAGTTGCTATTGCTATGTCCGTATTCATAGGCGGGATCGACCATTTCGAGACCAGGAGTGCAGCGACCCGCGTTGAAAATCGACTCGCCTTCCTTGCAGCTCCAACCATAATTTTCGCCGCCTTCGGAGTCGGCAGCTTGGAAATTGATTTCCTCCCAACGGTTTTGCCCAACGTCTGCAATCCAAAGGTCGCCCGTCAAGCGGTCGAAAGTGAATCGCCAGGGATTGCGCAGCCCATAAGCCCAAATTTCTTTTTTGGAATTTGAATTGTCCATCACAAATGGATTGGTGCCTGGTATCTGATAGGGAGGTCTGCCATCCACATCGATGCGCATGACTTTGCCCAACATATTCATAATGTTTTGTCCATTGGCGTCGGGATCATTAGAACCGCCACCATCGCCAACTCCGAAATAGAGGTAGTCATCTGGTCCAAATTTCAGGCAACCGCCAGTGTGATTGCCACGCGAATGAGGCACTCTGATCAGTTCAATTTCTGAGTTGGGATCAGCCAAGTTGGGATTGTCTGCACTACGCATAAATTGCGAAATCACGACCGCACCATCTGCCTCATCATTATAAAAAACATAGAACTGCAAGTTGTTTTCGTAATCAGGATGGAACGCTAACCCGAGCAATCCTTTTTCATTAAACTGACTGTGGTCAACTTGACTACCGATGTCCAAAAAAGGAGTCGAGGAGCGATTGCCATCTGCGTCGCAAATGTAAATCTGCCCTGTTTTTTGAAGGGCAAAAATGCGATCATCGCCCGCGTGTTCGAAATTAATGAGCCAGTTGTAACCGGAAGAAAAATTGGTCAGTTTGATGTTTTGCGCATTTAACGAAAGGTGTCCCGAAAAAATCGGGAGGCAAATGAATAGGAAAAAGAAAAAGGTGATTTTTTTCATATCAGAAGTGATTTTTTGTAAAAATCAGAAATAAAAGCGCCTTTCAAGAATTATTAAATCAGAAAGGTAATTTGCCAACATATTTTGTTGCGTACCTTAGCAATTCAATTTTCATTTATGAGACCAATCGTACTTTTTTCAGTAATACTTTTCTGCCTCCCGATTTTTTCGGGACACGTTTCGTTAAATGCGCAAGACACCATCATCACTCAATTTGAGTTTGATGGCCAGATGCGTGATTATCGACTTTTTTTGCCGAAAGGTCATGATGCCAATCAGCTCATGCCGTTGATTTTCAATATGCATGGATTCACCTCCTCTGCTGACCAACAGGAAGTGATTTCTCAAATGAATGTGATTGCAGACACGGCAGGTTTCATGGTTTGCTACCCCAACGGAATCGACCGCGCTTGGAATGTCGGTTGGGGTTTCGGCAGCACTGCCGATGACCTCGGTTTTATCAGCGCGATGATTGACACTTTCGTGCAAAAATACGGCGCAGACCCCTCCCGGATCTATTCAACGGGCTTCTCCAACGGCGGCTTCATGAGTCATCGCCTCGCCTGCGAGATGAATGACCGAATCGCTGCAATTGCCTCAGTATCAGGCGGTTTTGCCCCCGATTACTTTGATGAATGCGAGCCTGCACGCGCAGTGCCCGTCATGCAAATTCATGGGACAAGAGATTTAATCGTACCGATTGGCGGCTCGCCAAACGTGACGGTTCCGATTGCTGATGTGATAGATTTTTGGGTTGAGAATAACCAATGTGATCCCACTTTCGTGGAAACGCCGATAGATGACATTGATGGCGGAGATGGCTCCACGGTCGTGCAGCGGGATTGGACAAATTGTGCGTCCCCTTCCAAAATGCGATACTTCCTCATCGATCGAGGCGGACATACTTGGCCTGGCAATAATGGATTATTCACGAATCGAGACATCAATGCGAGCGAGCAGATTTGGTTGTTTTTCAAGCAGTTTTCGCTTGACCAAACGCCTACTGCTGTTGATGATTTTAAGCAAGCGCCATTTGGGATTTTCCCAAACCCGACAGCGCATATTTTGAACTTTGAGGAGGAAGTGGAGGCGTTTCAGATTTTTAATTCAATGGGACAATTAGTGAAAAATGGAGAGCGAGTCGCGAGGGTTTTAGTAGCGGATTTGCCGAAAGGCATTTATCATGGCGTTTTTGAAATTGAGGGACGTAGGTATCGAAGTAAGTTTATAAAAA
>CALCJP010000084.1 GCA_937967625.1 uncultured Saprospiraceae bacterium | reverse complement strand
AATGCCATCGCCATCCATATCACCTACAAAGGCACCAACTCGCTGATCGATTGGGTAGGTATTTCCGTCGGTTTGGTAGAGTAATTCCAAATCAAATTCGCCTACCTCAGGTACGAAGGTACATGGATTAACTGCCCCAGGACCATAGTAGAAATCTTCGCATTCTACTGTTCCAAAACAATCATCATCGAAACAATCGACCAAACCATCGCCATCATCGTCAATGCCGTTGTCGCAGATTTCCATCAATTGTCCAACCTTGTTTTCTGAGAAAGAAGTGTCTGCCTCGCTCTTGACTTTGAAAAAATCAAAGTGGGTAAGAGGAGGTAAAAGGAAGAAAATTAAGCAGTATCCAAATAGTATGCTACGGGGGTTCATTTGCACTATATCATGGTATATTCAACCTGTATATTCAAAAATCGTGCAAACAAGAGTTTTTCAACACTATCAATTTTTTACCTTTTAAACTTTACAGTTTTTAGGCGTTTTTTGACATTATCAAGGTCACATTAGATTTACGCTTATTTATTAGGGTGTATTTCATTTTTTCGCGATTTGCAATTATCGTAGGGACGATTCGTGAATCGTCCCTACAATTAGGCGAAAATTTTAAATGCACGACAAGGGGTGCATTTTAAATTTTCACTTTTTACGCCTTTCGGCAAATGACCCTTATTTAGCGTAAGCGAAAAAATGATGCGCTCCTAAATCAAGCTTTTTTGTTTCTACCTTTACCTAAAATGGTAGTTTCGGCAGCAATTTCTTCTTCGCCAGGGGGACATGGTCCAGCTATTTCTGGGATGCGAGGCTCCTCCATTTGTATGGTTTCGTTTCCTTTTCCTAATGTATTTTTTGACTGTAAGTGGTTAAGCTCAAATTGTAAGAAATTTTTCATTGTGAATGTTTTTTAGTAAAAAATTTGATAAATATTTTTTTTCAAATGATTTGCCCAAAACGGGGCAGATCATTTATAATTTTGAAGGAAAGATTATGCTCTTCCTTTACCTTTTCCAGTGAAAGAAGGAATGCCTCCATTCTCAATGTTGCCTTGACCTTCATCAGCAGCATCATCACCGAAATCAGGAACTGTAGTATCTACTTCTGGCTCAATTGCTTCATCAGGAAGTGTTATGAAGTCAGGTCTTCCTTGACCAAATGTATTCGACTGTTGTTTGTTGTTTAATTCAAAGTGTTTGAAATTTTTCATTGTGCGAAAAAATTTAAGTGTTATAAAAAATGTTTGTTGTAATAATTAGGTTGGGAAATTAGACGGTAGTATCTATCATGTCGTCGTTGTAAGCCTTACGACCACCTTCATAGTCTTCCCATGGAGCTACCCACTCACCATCAGCATCGTAGCTACAAGTATTTTCAAAATCAGGCTTACCTGCCCATTCTGGTTTACCTTTTCCAAAGGTGTTGTTGTTTTGTTTTGGAGTCAAAGAGAATTTTTCAAATTTTTTCATTTCGAATAAGTTTTGTTAATAATTAAGATACAAATACCAGCCCGATGCTGTGCATCAGATATTGTTTTGAATGTCAGGTGAAAACACCTGCCTTCTTGATTGAATTCTAAATATGATTTACTTAGTGATTTAGCTGGAGGAATTCCACATAATGTTTTGTGGAATGCTTAATGTCGGGGAGTAAAATATCAATGAGAAAAAGGGAAGGATAAATTTTATTTCGCACAGCAAAATTATGAGCATAATGAGTTAAGCGCAATTTGCACAATAAGTAAAAATGATATTTAGTATCTTATAATATGATATAAAATTTGAAATATGTGACATCTAAAAATGAAAAAATAAATAACAAAAGAACTTAAAATAAATTATTTTATAGCTAAATCATGATTAAAATTTCGGGCACTTTTTTTCTATTTAAAAAAAACATTTCGGCGTTTTATTTTAAAAAAAGGCAAAATTTAAAAGTTTTGGGTATATCATTTTTTAGTTTTTGATAACCCCTAATTGGTAAACACACAGGTTTTACATTCAATTAGAACGAGATAATCTTCTACATCATCTGAAGAAATTTCCCCGTAAGGGGGCATATCATCCTGATTGCTTAATCCAAGGCGAATACCAATTGGTTGCTCTGAAGCGGCATTGGCAGGAATATCAATGGTCAATGAAGTTGGAATGATGGAATTATGCCTTTGTTTATGTCTTGATCTGATTTATGTATGTACTACATATAATTGGTATCCGACCTCTCAGTCTAAAACATTAAGTTAAGGGAGAGATGAGTCTGTTTACTATAGTTTCATAAAATATACTACTCCACTTGCAACAATATAAAATCAAAAAAAAGCCCTGAATGAAACAAATAAAGTCCAAATAAACCCAATTTGTTTTAAAAAAGAAAATTCATACTTTTGCAGGGTTTTTAAATTCACATAACGTTTACCTGAAACATAGTATGTCTGAAACGAGCAACGGAACCATTAAGAATGAGAATGGAGATAAGATTATTACCCTTTCGGGAATGTACGAAAATTACTTCCTTGATTATGCCTCTTATGTAATTTTAGAACGGGCAGTTCCCCACATCAACGATGGCTTAAAACCAGTACAACGTAGGATTCTTCATGCCTTACGGCAAATGGACGATGGCCGTTATCACAAAGTCGCGAATGTAATTGGGCAAACCATGCAATACCACCCTCACGGTGACGCAGCGATTGGAGATGCCTTAGTCAACTTAGGTCAAAAAGACCTCCTCATCGACCCACAAGGAAACTGGGGAGACACCCGAACAGGCGACCGCGCAGCCGCCTCTCGTTATATCGAAGCTCGTTTGACCAAGTTTGCTTTGGAGGTCGCTTTCAACCCACAAACCACCGAATGGCAGCTAAGTTATGATGGACGTAAAAAAGAACCCGTAACGCTCCCAATGAAATTCCCTCTCTTGCTTAAACAAGGAGTAGAAGGAATTGCCGTCGGTCTTTCGACCAAAATTTTACCGCACAACTTCGTCGAGCTCATAAAAGCAAGCATCAAGATTCTGGAAGGTAAACGAGTGAAAATCTACCCCGACTTTGGAGTAGAAAACATGGTAGATGTTAGTGATTACCAAGGTGGAAAAAGAGGAGGAAAAGTGCGCGTGCGCGCCAAGATGGAAGTCAAAGACAAATCAACCATTTTGATTACCGCCCTGCCTTATGGAATGACCACAGGTACGTTGATAGATAGCATTGTAAAAGCCAACGACAAAGGTCAAATCAAAATCAAAAAAGTAACTGACAATACTGCCGCAGACGTTGAAATAGAAATTCAATTGGCAGCAGGCATTTCAGCAGAAGTGACGATGGATGCCTTATATGCATTTACCCATTGTGAGCAGTCGATTTCGCCCAATGCCTGCATCATTATTGATGACAAGCCACATTTCATTACTGTTGAAGAAATCCTTCGAACCAATACTGAAGCCACTCGCGAATTACTTCGCATTGAGTTAGAAATCAAGAAAGCGGAACTTCAAGAAAAATGGCATTTCGCGAGTTTAGAAAAGATTTTCATCAAAAATCGAATCTATCGCGAAATCGAGGAATGTGAATCATGGGAAGAAGTACTTTCTACAATTGATAGAGAGTTGAAAAAATATGTCGCGACACCTTCAGACAAAGCGAAGAAAGGCGACTCCCGAATTCAACTCATGCGTGATATTACGCAAGACGACATTGTCCGCTTGACGGAAATAAAAATCAAGCGAATTTCGAAATATAATGCGTTCAAAGCAGATGAGTTGATTGCTCAAATCGAAGCTGAGTTAAAAGAAGTACAACATAACTTAGATAACTTAACGGACTTTGCAATTGCTTACTTCGAGAACCTTTTGAAGAAATACGGCAAAGGTCGCGAGCGCAAAACCATCATCACTGAGTTTGACAATATCAAAGCCGTTGCCGTAGTGGCAAACAATGCAAAACTCTACGTCAATTATAAAGAAGGATTCATCGGCACTGGTTTGAAAAAAGATGAATTCGTTTCTGATTGTTCTGATATTGATGACATTATTGCTTTCAAAAAAGATGGGACATTTCAGGTAACTCGTATTTCTGAAAAGACCTTTGTGGGTAAAAACATCATCCACTGTGCGGTTTGGAAAAAAGGTGATGATAGAACAACTTATAACCTACTTTACGTTGATGGAAAATCTGCAAAAACGTATGCAAAGCGATTTAACGTAAGTGCAATTACGCGAGATAAAAATTACAATCTAACAAAGAGCGATAAGAACTCTAAGGTCCTCTACTTCACTGCCAATCCAAATGCAGAATCAGAAATCGTGGAAGTCTTTCTCTCACCCAACGCAAGAGCAAGAATCAAAGAGTTCGAATATGACTTTGGAGAATTAGCAATCAAAGGAAGAGGTGCAGGAGGAAATCAAATTACAAAATACCCAGTCCGAAAAGTCGTCCAAAAATCAGTTGGTGAATCCACACTCGGTGCTCTAAAAATTTGGATGGACGAAACCAGTGGTCGCCTCAACACAGAAGACAGAGGTAAATTATTAGGCGCTTTCGATACCGGCGATTTGATTTTGGCAGTGTATAATGATGGAACTTATGAGACGACTGACTACGAAATGACGAACCGTTACGACACTCAAAAATTAGCTTGGATTGGAAAATTCAAAAAAGATCTACCCATATCTGCACTGCACTATTACGGTGAAAAAGATTGGACTATGGTCAAGCGATTTGTAATCGAAACTTCGAAATTAGGAGAGAAGTTTAGCTTCATCAATGATAGCAAAGGTTCGACCTTACTCTATGCAACAGCCAACTCAGGAGTAGAGTTAGAATGCAAATACGGACCAAAGAAAAGCGCCAAAGTTTCCAATATCAAATTGGATGAATTCATGGATTTGAAAGGCTGGAAAGCATTGGGAAATAAATTTGTGGATTCTAAAGTTTGGAAAGTCACCGTCGTTGGCGGAGGCGAGCAACCCACTCCTCCTTCGGGTGATAATTTGCCGAAAGGCGACGGAGAAAAAGAAGCGAAACCAGTAGCAAAGAAATCAACTCCTGAAAAAGAAAAACCTGCTCCAAAAGCAGTTAAGAAAGAACCCAAGCCAAAAGAAAAGAAAGCCGCTCCTAAAAAGCCGGCTGCCAAAAAAGAGGCAAAAGCAAAAAAAACTCCTAAAAAGAAATCAACTCCGCCTTCCGGCAAAAAATTAAAACCCGGAGATAGTATTGATTTTGATATAGATGATGGGCAGGGGAAGTTGTTCTAAAAAAAAATGCCTGATGAAAAATTCATCAGGCATTTTTTTTATTCTACAAGATCAAATATGTCACTTGAAAAATTGATAGCAATTGTATCAGCTTCAGGATATATTTGACGCATATTTTCGATGATTTCAGAAGTGTTTTTGGTGGTACAGGAGATCGTTATGTCTAAGAAGGACATATCCCAATCGCCGTTATTGTTAACGGAGGTCGCCCAGTTGGTATTATAGCAAAGAGTGAGTTGATTATTCGTTTCATTTTTTTCAAAGGCAAAATTCGAAACACCATCTTCAAAAAGAGTAATTACATTGCCAACAGTTTGATATTCCATTAAAACAGTTTGACTATTTGGACCATCGCCTCCTGTTATGTTTACATTTTGTTCGTCCAAAAATTCTATTTCCGAAAATGAAAATAAATTGCCTTCTTTCACCTTGTCTTCAACCAGTGAATTAGCCATAACAAACGAACCACTCAGGGGAATCATATCAAATCCCGAACTATTGATTTCGTAAAGATTTGTTGTTCCATATTCAAATTCGGTGAAAGTGTACTTTTCGGGGAAGGAAGATTTTCCTCCTTCCTCATCATCTTTACCACAAGAAAAAACTAACAAAAGGAGTAATAACCAGCTAAAATTTTTCATGTTTCGTTTTTAGTTCTATTGAAAAATAGGTTTTAAAATTACATCAAAATTTTCATCTCCGTCCCCTTCCCAATTTCACTTTCCAAATCCAATCGCCACCCATGCGAGCGGCAGATACTTTTGATATAAAAAAGCCCCAACCCGAAGCCTTTGACGTTATGCACATTGCCAGTAGGGACTCGGTAGAATTTCTCAAAAACCTTCTGCTGATCTTCCTTCGGAATTCCTAATCCTTTATCCTTAACGGAAAATAAAACCCGCCCATCCTCATTGCTCGTACTCAAGGTAATCTCAGGTACTTTTTGACAATACTTTATGGCATTATCAAGTAGGTTGTGGACGATATTAGTCAGATGCAATTTGTCTGCTTTTATGATTGGTTTCTTTGCACTCAGCTTGACATCCAAAGTGCCTCCTAATTTTTCCACTTTCAGGCGTGTGCTTGCAGCTATGTTTTCAAGCAATTCATTTAATTGAATAGGCTCTTTTTTCAATTCAAAATTTTCTCTTTCAATGCGGGCGAGGTTCAAAACTTTCTCTACCTGAGAATTGAGCCGTTCGTTTTGTTGGCTGATGATATTGGCGTATTGAAGTAGGCGTTCATCATCTTTTACGGTAGGGTGATTTTTAAAAGTATTCGCTGAGATTTTGATGGTAGAGATTGGTGTTTTGAACTCGTGGGTCATGTTGTTGATAAAATCTTTCTGCATCTCAGAAAGTCGCTTCTGACGCAAAATGATATACAACGTGTAAATGAAAAACGCTACCGTCAACAACAAAATCGCACTAAAGAAAATCGGCAACGACATGGAATTGATAATCTCCGTGTTTCGATTCGGAAAACGAACACCGAAGTAATAGAGGTACTCATCATAAGTCGGCAAATCATCGCGTTGCTCCAACTCGACATCCTCCTCTTTTTCGTCATAGGAAATGTAATTTCCATAGACCATTTTATTACTGGAGCAATCATAAATTCCATACTCATAATCTTCATCCAAACCGACCAATTCTAACTCTTTCGTTAGGTAATATTCGAGGAGGTTGGCGTCGATGACGTCGTTGATATTGACTGCATAATAATTGGAAGAAATCTGACTGACGAGGTTTTGAGGCGGCAATGGACTTCCTAATTTTTCCAGATCTCTTGCCACACTTACCAGCGCAATTTGCGCCTTCTCATGAAACTCCGTTTCTTTTAAATTATAAGCACGCAAAACCCAATAAGTCTGCACTGCCAAGATTCCCAGAATGGCAATCGCACCCAAAATTATCACCCGCCTGATAATGGCATCACTCATAATTCAAGTTTAGTTCATTTGCCGAAAGGCGAAAATAAGAACATTCCAATCAATTCTAAGTTGAGCATCGTCTCCTGAAAGGGACGATGCGATATTGCGTGCCGCATCGTCCTCTATGAGAGACGATGCTCAACAATGTTTATTAGTTTTTTCGAAGGCGAACCACCACCGATTTCGAAATCGGCGTGTGACTTTTATCCGCATATTTATCATAAGGAATCAACGGATTTGCCTCTGGAAAATAAGTTCCAATACACTTTCTTGGAATGTCATACGCGACGACATAAAACTTTGGAGCGACTCGATCCACGCCATCATAATGACTGCTCAAATCAACAAAATCACCTTCCTTGACTCCAATCAATTCCATGTCATCAGGATGAACCATGACGACTCGGCGACCATTATAAATGCCGCGATAGCGATCATCCAAACCATAAATCGTCGTGTTGAATTGGTCATGACTTCTGATGGTCATCATCAAAAATTCGCCATTAGATAGGTTGTGCTCTGCCACCTGATTGATGGTGAAATTGGCTTTGCCTGTAGCTGTTTTGAAGTTGCCATCGCGAGCGCCGTTTGGCAAATAAAAACCGCCCGGTTTTCGCACCCGTTCATTATAATTTTCAAAACCGGGAATGGTCTTATCAATCGCCTCTCGAATGCGATCATAGTCGGCAACTAAGCCGTCCCAATCTGTTTTATTATTTCCCGTAAGGGTGGCTTTCGCCAAATGAGCAACTATCGCAGGTTCGCTCATCAAATGCTCGGAAGCGGGTTTTAATCCACCTCTACTTTGATGCACCACTCCCATCGAATTTTCGACTGTCACGAATTGCTTTTCGCCATTTTGCACATCCAATTCAGTGCGCCCGAGGCAGGGAAGAATTAATGCGGTTTTACCAGTTATCAAATGACTCCGATTCGGTTTGGTAGAAACTTGAACGGTCAAATCACAGTTTTGAAGTGCCTCGGCGGTGAGTTCCGTATCAGGTGTCGCAGAGAGGAAATTGCCGCCCATCGCGAAAAAGACTTTTGCCTTTTTTTCATACATCGCCTTGATGGCATGCACGACGTTGTAACCCTCCTTCATCGGTGGCTCGAAGTCAAAATATGCTTTCAACTTTTCCGCGAAATCGGGTTTCATTTTCTCCCAAATGCCCATTGTTCGATCTCCCTGCACATTGCTATGTCCGCGCACAGGACAAGTGCCGGCGCCGGGTTTGCCAATGCTTCCTTTGAGCAGGAGTAAATTGACAACTTCCTGAATATTATCTACTCCGTTTTTATGTTGCGTTAGCCCCATCGCCCAACAAATAATCATTTTTTTATGGCGCATGATTTCGGTTGCGGTAGCTCTGATTTGCTCAATAGAAATACCGCAATTTTCCGAAAGGGAATTTAAATTATAGTTTTTCAAATCAGCGATAAATGCTTCATAATCAGCTGTCTGATTTTTTATAAACTCTTGGTCGAAAACAGTACCAGGGTTAGCCTCCTCAGCTTCAAGCATGATGAGCATAATCGCTTTCAGCAGAGCGACATCGCCATTGACCATGACTTGCAAATACATGTCACTAAGCGACGTGCCGGAGCCAACCCAACCACTCAATTCTTGCGGATTTTTAAACTTCGTTAGCCCCGTTTCTTTGAGCGGATTGACCGAGATGATTTTAGCGCCATTGCGTTTTGCTTTCTGCAATGCGGAGAGCATACGGGGGTGATTGGTACCTGGGTTTTGCCCCATGATGATGATTAAATCGGTCTGATAGAAGTCTTCCAATTTGACCGATCCTTTTCCGATTCCAACAGTTTTGGAGAGACCGACGCCACTCGATTCATGGCACATATTGGAGCAATCGGGCAGATTGTTAGTGCCATATTGCCTTACAAAAAGTTGATAGAGAAATGCCGCTTCATTGCTCGTGCGACCGGAGGTGTAAAAAATTGCCTCGTCTGGCGAATCGAGCGTTTTCAACTTATTTCCAATTAATGAAAATGCAGCTTCCCAACTAATCGGTTCGTAATGCGTCGCGCTTTCGCGCAATATCATGGGGTGGGTGATTCTACCGCTTTTACCAATCTTATAGTCTGACCAATGAGACATTTCTTCGACGGAATGTTTGGCGAAAAATTCAGGGTTGGCACGCGCAGCGGTTGCTTCTTCGGCGATGGCTTTTGCGCCATTTTCGCAATATTCCCCCATACCGCTTCGGTGATCATCTGGGTCGGGCCATGCACAACCTGGACAATCGAATCCATCCATTTGATTGACTGCAAAAAGCGTCGGCACACAAGTTTTCAAACTCATCTCTTTGAAAACATGCTTTAACGCCACCGTCACTCCAGGGATGCCCGCCGCTATGGTTTTGGGCGCACCTATTCGAATCGCTTCTTTTTCAATCGGTGGGGTTGCGCAAAGTTTGGTCTGGTCGGAATTCATAAATTGAAAATTTTTACCAATTTATGAATTCTTAGGGGATAATTGAAACTCTTCTTGAAGTTGTACTCCTTGACTGCGCTCGGAGTACGGAAACTGCGATTCAAAAATCTTCTAATTGGTAAACTATAGTAAACTCCGCCTGCTGAATATCTGTTTTGTCAAACTGCACCGCGTCAGAACACCACTCAATCTTACTCTTCTTATCACCCAAATAGGCAGTGACATAATCCGCTACCAATTTACAATCAGTTGCTTTAGCGCCGGGGCAACCTTTACCCGTGTTCAAGTCAGTTGAATTGATGATGAATTTATTTTTCCCTTTCGGGAGAATGATAGTTTCTTCCACCTCTCCTCGTTGATCGACGTTGGTTTTGTAGGCGATTTTTAAGTCTTCTCCAGTTTCGTTGCGGACATAGACGCCGTATTGATAGGTGCAATCGCAAGAGAAGAAAGCGAGGATGGTTATGATTGAAAAGATTAATTTTTTGAACATGATTTTAGATTTTTATTCCGGTAGTTCGAGCGTAGTCTATAACAGGGTTTCCTAATTGAACTCAGAACGCGAAAACACCAACAAATAAAAAAGATTCTTGGACAAAATTCGTGGATCCCAAAATCTAAAGTTTTTTCATCAAAGATTTTCGAGTTCGAGACATCGCATCTGCGAGAGGTCATCAAGATGTTTAGTAGAACTCATTTTAAAAGTACTTTGAAATACAAAGTTGTGCAAAATTTTTAAAGTTAGAAGCGTCTCCTTAGGTTTACCTCAAAATCAACGCACACTTATGTTTGTAAAAAAGAATTTTTCCCTATTCAACATTCTTCGCTTCTCGGGTATTCATATTATTTGGCTGACAGTCTGGGCGACGGCGGTTACCGTATTTTATGAAGCCTTCCATTTTGAATGGCTGGAGATTCCTTGGTTGCCCTTGTCTATAATTGGTACCGCCGTGGCTTTTTATTTAGGTTTTAAAAACAATAGTTCTTACGACCGGATGTGGGAGGCGAGAAAAATCTGGGGCGCGATTGTGAATAGTAGTCGGATGTGGGGCGCTACAGTGAAGGGTTTTGTCACTAATCAATTTGCAAAAAATCCCCTATCAGAAGAAGAATTACATGCTATCCATCAGCGGCTGTTGTACACGCATGTCGGTTGGCTCTACACGTTGAGGAGTCAGTTGCTGATTCCGACTTCTTGGGAACATGGGGCGCAAGGGCGCATTGCAGAGCAATACATCAAACGCCGCAAAAAGCGATTTGGCGTTGGTCTTTTTGAAGATGATATTACCCAGCTTGAGTTGACGAAATTCTTAGGAAATGAAGAGTGTAATAAATTGGTAAATTTTCAAAACACCGCCACTCAGATCATCGACAAGCAATCTCAAGACTTAAAACAACTGCGCGAAGCGGGTCTGATTGATGACTTTCGTCAGATGGAGTTGCAAAAAATTTTAAATAATTTTTACACCCATCAAGGCAAAGCAGAACGCATTAAGAAATTTCCATTTCCGCGTCAATATTCTTCTTCGAGCTTCATCTTCGTGGGCATTTTTGTTTTTTTATTGCCTTTTGGATTAGCTCCTGCTTTCCATGACATCGGAGAGGTGGGGCACGGCATTTGGCTGACGATTCCTTTCACGGTGTTGGTCGGTTGGATTTATATCATGATGGAGTTGATTGGTGATTATAGCGAAAATCCATTTGAAGGATTGGGCAATGACATTCCCATGCTTTCGCTGTGTCGAGTGATTGAGATTGACTTGAGGGAGATGTTGGGCGAGACGGATTTGCCTCCCAAAATTCAACCCGTTGACAATGTATTGATGTAGCGAAGAGAAAAAACATTTGCCGAAAGGCATTAAAAATCATTGATTTATAAATAGCGATAAATAAATTTTGAAATCTTTTTTAAGTCTTTCTCTGGCTTACTATGGGTGCATTTTAAATTTTCACTTTATTACGCCTTTCGCTTTCGCGAAATATGGGTATTTCGCGAAAGCGAAAAAAGAAGTCTTATTGCAAATGTTGCTCAATAGACAACTACCTTTTTTGCTGTAAAACAAACACCTTTGTAATATGAAATCAAAGCTATGGTTAGGTTTTATTTTGGGGCTAATCGCATTTAGTTGTACTAAACAGATCGAATTGCCGGAAGTCAACCATGATCCCAAGTTGGCGGTTTTTGCAGAAATCCACAATGGGAGTGTTAGAGCGTTCGTATCCAATTCCGTTTTAAGAGATGATACGCCTCCTGATTATCTTTTTGATGCGGAAGTGATTCTTAAAAATGAAGTGGGGGATTCCAACTTGCTCAATTTCGAGTCTGTTAGTGAGACATATTGGTTAGATAATCTTTCGACCATGCCAGGCGAAAATTATCAATTGAAAGTAAAGCATGCTGACTATCCGACGGTAAGTGCTATCACTTCTATTCCCGCTCCCGTTTCCATTGATTCAATGGAAGTTAGCTTTATCGGAAAAAGACCTTTTGATTTTGATGGTAATGGCACCGTGTGGTTATATGAGTTTAAAATATACCTGAAAGAGATAGGTGCAGGAACTCCTTTTCTTTCTTTACTTCCATCTTATACATCAAAGACAATTGCCCCTGATTCTACCGTAACCTATTCTAATAATTCAGGTACGAACATTTCGGGAGAAGGAATTAATTTTTCTTCAACAGCCGGCTACTTACTCGACACCTCACCTCAGAGAATCATTGACTCTAAAACCTTCTCTTTTATTGGTGAGTATTACATTTTTGAAGAAAATACATTTCTTCACGAAGTAAGAATCAACCTCGGCACTGTTTCCGATGAAAGGCAAAGATTTCTCAGCTTCGTTGAGAATCAATCTTTTTTAGGAGAAGATTTATTTATTTTAGACCCCTTCCAAGTCGAAGGTAATATTGAAAATGGCTATGGACTTTTCGATGCTTTCGTGTCCGACGACGTAAGCGTCGTTATTGAGTAAACTTACCCAGAGACTGGGTTCCGCGAAATATTGGCATTTCCCGTAAGGGTAAATTAATAAAGAATTGTCTTGCTCTTGTAAACAACTCTATTGGTTGGTCGTTTTCATTCTTTTGTAGAAAAAATCAGCCAAATCTTCAAACCCTTTTTAAGTTTGCAAGTCCAATGTAAGTTACTGATAATCAAATTCTTACATATCACCTATCTGAAAAATTAAATTGCACGAAATGCGTCCGACTAAAATTATTGTTTTACTGCTTTGCTTGTTTTCGTTAACAAGTTTTGCTCAAGAAAAATTCACTCTAAGCGGAGTCGTCACTGATGGCGAATCAGGAGAAACCCTCATCGGAGCCACCGTCTTCGTAACTGAGATTGCTGCCGGAACGACTACCAACGAATATGGTTTTTACTCCATTTCGTTGCCCGCCAATCAGCCACTCAAAGTGGAATTCAGCTACGTGGGTTTCCAAAACACCACTAAAGAAATCTCCCTTTCGGGAAATGAAACATTAGACTTAGGACTTGGCACAGGAGTCGCCTTAGATGAAGTCGTCGTCAAAGCCAACTCCTTTCAAGAGCAACTTCGCTCCACTGAAATGAGTGTCGAATCCATCACCACAAAAGAGGTAAAAACACTCCCCTCCGTCCTCGGAGAAACAGACATTTTAAAAGTCATCCAGCTCAAACCAGGAATTCCTTCTGGCGGAGAAGGAACGACGGGTTTGTATGTGCGCGGAGGCGGACAAGATCAAAACTTGATTGTCTTAGATGAAGCGGTCGTCTATAATCCAAATCACCTCTTTGGATTTTTCAGCACCTTTAATACTGACGCGGTCAAAGATTTGAAATTATATAAAGGTGGATTTCCACCCCAATACGGCGGTCGCCTTTCATCGGTGATTGATGTAAAATTGAAAGAGGGAAATAATAAAAGATTCAGCGGCGCAGGTGGACTCGGAATCATCTCTTCGCGATTGACTTTGGAGGGTCCAATTGAAAAAGACAAGTCTTCGTTTATTGTTTCTGGAAGGAGAACGTATTTTGACCTCATCACGCGCCAAGTAAATAAGGCGAATGAAGATGTAGAAGACAATCAGCCGATTCCTGACTATTTTTTTTATGACTTAAATACCAAAATCAATTTCAAACTCGGACAGAAAGATCACTTATACTTGAGTGGATATTTCGGACGCGACCAATTTGGATTTGATAATGAAACCTTCAATTTCGGTTTCAATTGGGGAAACGTCACGAGCACCGCGCGTTGGAATCATCAATTTAATCCAAAGCTGTTTTCAAACACTACCGTCACTTTTTCAGATTACCGATATAAAATTTCAAACGAAATCGTTGGCTTCTCTTTCAACCTCGATTCTAAAATTCGAGACGTAAATCTGAAAACAGATTTCTATCAAAATTTGAATTCGAAAAACACGCTGCGTTATGGCGCGAGTGTGACTTACCATGAGTTCACAGTAGGTCGCTTAAAAGCAGGATCAGATGATGGCGAAATTTCTTTCTCTGGTGGAAACGAATATGATGGCATGGAATACGGCATCTACCTTTCCGATGATTGGGAAGCTTCCTCGCGACTCAAAGTAAATGGTGGTTTACGACTTTCTGGCTTTTCAAATGATGGTACTTTCTACTATGGCTTAGAGCCACGAGTAGCCGCAAATTATAAAATGACCAATAATTTTTCATTGAAAGGAAGCTATGCGCGCATGAATCAATACGTGCATTTGGTTTCAAATTCAGGACTTTCGCTCCCGACCGATGTTTGGTATCCTTCCACAAAATTGGTTGAACCACAAACCTCTGATCAGGTGGCTGTCGGTGGTTCGGTTTTGTTCGAAATGTTGGGAACAGAGCTTTTCTTCACTAACGAATATTTTTACAAATGGCTCGACAAACAGATCGACTTTATTGACGGCGCAGAGCTTTTCGCAAACGATGAGTTGGAACAAGAATTTGTTTTCGGCGATGGTTGGTCTTACGGCGGCGAGTTTAGTATTGAAAAACGAACCGGCGACTTGACAGGTTGGATTGGATATACGTATTCAAAAATTCGACGTGGAAATTTCTTTGGTCCAAAAGGAGACGTGATGGAAGGTCGATACTTTGCTCCAAGGTATGATCGCCGACATGACATCAGCGTGGTGGCAATGTATAAAATCAATGAGCGCTTCAGGGCAGGTGCGACTTGGGTCTATGGTTCAGGAGATTTGTCTTGGTTGCCAGGAGGACGGTTTACGTTTCAGGATGTTCCGGGTGCGGAATTTCAAGCGGTGGTGCCAAGTTATGGAGATAGAAATACATTCCGACTGCCTGCTTTCCACCGATTGGATTTGAATTTAATTGTCAAGTTAGGTTTGAAAAAGAAGCGCGAAAATCCTAATCGCCGTTGGGAAAGTGATTTGACGCTGAGTGTAATTAATGCTTATGATCGCAGAAATGCTTTCTTCATTTTTCTTGATGTAGAGTTTTCAGAAGGCATGGACGATGGCGGTAATATTATCGAATTGCCAAGTGGGGTGGCTGCTAAGCAAGTTTCCTTATTTCCAATTTTACCGGCATTGACTTATAATTTCAAATTTTAGGAGTGCTCTTTTTTGCCTTTCGGCAAATAGAAATATCCACTCTTCAATATAAAAGAATCATAAAATGAAAATTCAATATATTTTCCCAATCCTTTTTTTAGTCAGCATTTTAGCAAGCTGCAACTTGACCCAAGATGTCGAAATCGATTTGCCAGATTATGACCGTCAACCCGTTGTCGAATGTTACCTCGAACCGGGTCAACCCTATCAATTACTGCTAACGCGCAGTTTTGGTTTCTTTGCTCCGTTTGATACGAGCGATGGGCAATTTTTAGAAAACGTTATTGAAACAGGAGCGACTATTACGATTCGTCATGACAACAAAACGATTACTTTAGAAGAAGGGATGGTTTTCAACCCTTTCACCTTTAAAGTTTTCAATTATGGAAGCTCGGAAATTGTACCCGAAGATTTTGATAATGAGTTTGAGTTAGACATTGTTTTAGCAGATGGAGAAACCATTACTGGCAAAACAACCATTCCCGTAAAAGTGCCATTGGATAGTGTGGTTATCGAATTTGAATCTGACGCAGCGACTGATACTATGGCGCGGGCACTAACCTATTTTACAGACCCAGATCCAAGTATTGAAAATCGTTTTCGAAGACAATTTCACTGGAATAGCTTAATTGACAGTATGCCTCAACAAGACTTTTTAGCAACAGATCAATTTGCCGAAAATGGAAGAATCGTTTTCGGAACTGGGTTCGACTACCCAGTTGGAGATACGATTTACAATACTGTTTTTAACTTGAATCGCGACTATTCAGACTTTCTGGAAAGTGTCGTAATTTCAATCCAATCCAATGGAAATCCATTTGGACAACCTGCCGCAATTGATAGCAACCTTGGCGGAACAGCAGATGCGCTTGGAATTTTTACAGGCCTGAGCTATTCGCGAGAGATGACGATTATTGAAAAGTAACCGGAATTCGAGCGGAGTCGAGAATGAAGCCAAAATTCGTTCTTTTGTTTCCATTCTCGACTCCGCTCGAATTCCGACTGATTGGACTCATTTTTCAAAAACACCTTTAAAAACAAAAGTTGCTTCACCACAAAGCCAGATGTTTTTAAAGGTGTTTTTTTCTATCTCAAATTTCACTTCGAGATTTCCTCCTTTGGCTTCGATGGGAATTGAATAACTGGACTGAGACTTCATTTGCCGAAAGGCATAAGAAATGGCGGCGGCAGTAATGCCGGTGCCGCAAGAAAGGGTTTCATTTTCGACCCCGCGCTCATAGGTTGCGATTTTGATTCCTTTGCCGTTTGTCTCCACGAAGTTGACATTGATTCCTTCGTTTCGGAAACGCTCGTTGTAGCGAATCGCACTTCCTTTTTTGTTGACATCTACCTTGGCGACATCTTTCACGAATTTGACATAATGTGGCGAGCCAGTATTTAAAACAAAAAAGCCTCTGCCTTTTTCAACTTGAGAGACATCCCCCATTTTGAGTTCGACCCAGTTTTTCTTTGACACCTTCGCTTCGTGATCGCCATCTATGGCTAAGAATTTTGCCTCCTTTCGGAAAATGCCGAGTTGATGCGCAAAGTGGCTGATGCATCTGCCGCCGTTGCCGCACATCGAACTTTCATTGCCGTCCGAGTTAAAATAAATCATCTCGAAGTCGTAGCCTTTTTTGTTTTGCAAAAACATCAAGCCATCTGCCCCAATGCCAAAATGCCGACTGCACATTTGGCGGATAGTCGCCGTGTTGCGTCGCGTCAAGTACTTCTTTTCACGCTGATCGATTAGGATGAAGTCGTTGCCGGTGCCGTGATATTTTTCGAAAGGAATTTTCATTACTACGTTTTACATTTCCCGAAAGGGAAGAAAAAATTAATCAACTTTTAAAGTATCAGAAGTTTTTTGAGCTGGTTTTGGTTCTTCGAATATTGGTCTGATTTCTTCCAAGCCTCCTCCGTATTTGTGTTTGTAATAAACCAAGCCACAAAAGAAAAGGATAAATGCCAAAGAAAGAAACGATATTTTCCAGCCCCACACATTGCCAACGTAGGTCTGTTCCGGAAAAAGTTCCTCTCCTCTCTTTTTTTCATTTTGATCCATAGTAGTGTCTTTTTTTGAAAAACTATTAATACTCCTTGAGTTACAACTTGTATAGGAATTTGGCGTTTTAATAGACGTTGTGCAACTAAATATTCCAAACGCTCATCTTTCTTCTTAAATAGAGCAAAAATTAAGTGCTCTCAAAAGTAGATTCTTTTCCCTCAAAACTCTATTTTGCTGAAAATATTGACTCAAAGATAAACCTCTTTCAATCCCGACGAAGTATGAAAAATCTAAGTATTGTTTTGTTCTCTTCTGTTTTAAGTGCTGTTTTGGCCATCTTTCTTTACAGGATGATTGAGGAACCTCAAAAAATTCTGATTAAAGAAACGCTACCTGTCAAGCAAGTGGACTACACGCCTCCCAAATACGAATCCACCAATCGCGCTAAGCTAAATGCAATTGCGAATACGCCTGATTTTGTAAAAGCGGCTTCTATTGTCACTCCTACTGTGGTAAACATTAAGTCCACCCAGAAAAGTGATTATTTCTGGGGAAGAGAATCTTATGGCGCTTCGACCGGTTCGGGAGTTATCATTTCAGCAGATGGATATATCGTCACCAACAGACACGTCATCGAAGAGGGCGACAAAATAGAGGTAACCCTAAATGACAAAAGAGAATTTAAAGCAAACATTATCGGAACTGACCCATCTACAGATTTGGCATTGATAAAAATTGATGGTTCAGGTTTGCCGAACTTAGATTTTGGAAATTCTGATAAAGCTTCCGTCGGCGAATGGGTGTTAGCTGTCGGAAATCCATTCAACTTAGAATCCACGGTAACGGCAGGAATCGTAAGTGCAAAAGGTAGGAATATCGACATCCTCGAAGACCAATACAGTATCGAATCTTTTATTCAAACTGATGCTGCCGTCAACCCTGGCAATAGTGGCGGCGCACTTGTCAATGGCTCTGGCGAATTGATTGGTATCAATACAGCCATCATCACTCGCTCAGGGAGATATGAAGGATATTCTTTTGCCGTACCAGCCAACTTGGCGAGCAAAGTCATCAGCGATTTAAAAGAATATGGAGAAGTACAACGAGCCATCCTCGGCGTAAATATCGAACCCGTAAATAATGATTTAGCTGAGCAATTAGGCTTGCCTTCTGTAAAAGGAGTTCATATCTCTAAAATTTCTCCGAAAGGAAGTGCTGATTTGGCAGGTATGAAGGTAGGAGATGTCATTGTTAAGATCAACGGCAAGTCAGCGAGCACGATGCCTGAGTTGCAAGAGCAAATCGGTCGCTATCGCCCTGGCAATATTATCTCAGTTCAGTTTTATAGAGACAGCAAATTAAGGCAAACAAAAGTGACACTGAAGAATAAAAATAACAACGTCGCCATGTCAGCCAATCATCGCGATGAATTCCTATTAGAGCTTGGTTTTGATTTGCGCAACTTGGTTCCTTCCGAAGAAAAACGAGTAGGAAGTCAAGGTGTGAAAGTGGTCAGTATCTATAGAGGTAGCAAAATTGAGCGAACTGAAATGGATCCTGATTACATCATTACGAAAGTAAATGACGTGCGCGTAAAGTCTGTGGAGGATGCGGTGAAAGCATTGAAGGAAGCAAGAGACAAAGTGCTACTTGAAGGATTTTATGAAAACTACCCAGGTGAATATTATTATACTTTTTCAAAGAGGCGATAATTTTTAAGCGCATTTCATTTTTTCGCTTTCGCTAAATAAAAGTTATTTGCCAAAAACCTGTCCCGAATTTGTTTCGGGAGGCGAAAAGAGCAAAATTTTGAAATGCACCTAATTTTTCACCCTTTCGGGGAAATGACCCCAAAAAGAAATCGGCTGCCGAGGGAACTCAGCAGCCGATTTTTTTATAAATCCCATGAAAAAACTTTCTTAGAAAACTAAGCTCTCATACGATGAGCGTCTTCATACATCTTCATCAATTTCTTTCTTGCGAAAAATATTCTACTCTTAATCGTTCCTAATGGAGCGCCAAGCTCTTCCGCAATCTCATCGTATTTGAATCCTTTATAAGCCATCCAAAAAGGACGCTTAAAATCTTCAGGCAGCTTACTCACCATGCCCAACATGTCTTTGTAAGCAATATTAGTATCTCCCTGATTCTCAATTGCTTTACCACCTGAGTTGATATAATAATTATTAGGCGTCTCATCAAGGATGGTATTTCGCCTCATCTTCTTCCTATAATTATTAATGAATATATTTCGCATAATAGTGACTGACCATGCTTTGAAATTAGTGCCTTGCTGAAACTTATCAGTATTAGCGAGAACTTTGAACGCAGTGTCTTGATATAAATCTTCGGCATCAACGCTGTTTCCCGCTAAACTCATTGCAAACGCACGCAAGGAAGGAGTAATCGCTTCTAATTGGCTTTGAATGGTTGGTAACATCGTTATCAATTTTTAATGTGAGATAAAATTTTGTAAATATTTTTTACAAATCTATGAATTAAATGAGTTTTGTGCAAATTTATTTTACTATTTAGACCTTTATCAATGAAATTAGGACAAAATTAACACCGTTTTAGACCATTAAACTTTTATCTCCTTGACGATGTTATTGCAATTGACAAAAATATTGTAACTTTATATACGAATCTCCCGTTTTCATCGAAATTAAGAACTATCGAAAAGAATGGAACAGCAGCAAATTGTAAATACATTTAACACGCTACACCTCCCTGCCAATATTAGGCACCTGAGAAAGTACCTCGGTTTGAGCCAAGAAGATTTCGCTAAGTCAGTAGGTCTAAATAGAGGCAACATCGCTTCTTACGAAAACGGAACTGCTGAACCAAAAATCTGTAGCCTACTAAAAATTGCAGACACCCTAAAGATTTCCATTATTGATTTGGTGTTGAAAGATCTGACTGATCATGAAAACTTCAAATTGGCTACCCGCGTTTTTCGCCAAAGAAGCCAACGAGACAAATCAATCATAGAGAAGCAACATGATGTCACTTCCGAAATAGAGACCGTAATCAATAGTCTTCACACTTGCCATCAGTTCAAAGTAAAGTCAATGGATGAAAACACCCCTCGCGAACTGAAGGCAATGGCTCATAAATTTGAAGAACTGTATGAGATTTCTCATAAGCTTCTCGAAAACCACAAAGTCCTTCTTGAATTTGTTCAGTGTAGATTAGAGCACAAAGGCAATTGTTAGTCCTTTTCCTTTCAAAACCACTCACTTCCTCCAACTCATGACCAACATACTTGAGCGCTATGCGCAACTCCTC
>CALCJP010000083.1 GCA_937967625.1 uncultured Saprospiraceae bacterium | reverse complement strand
TAATGGAAGTGTAATCGACATCTTTGGCGACATCAACGTAGATGGCAACGACACCCCGTGGGAGTACTTGGACGGCTGGGCATATCGAGTCAATGGCACAGGAGGCGATGGTTCCAATTTCGAATTGGCGAATTGGTCATTTAGCGGCGTAGATGCCCTTGATGGTGAGTCAACCAATGCGACAGCAGCGACTCCAGTTCCGATTGGAACTTACACCTCTTCGCCCAACACAATCTTGGTTGCCAATGATGATTTTAGGACCATCGAAGTCAATGAGTTTATTGGCATCAACGTGGCAACCAACGATGTCATTCCAAATGGAGTGGTTGATTCATTTATGATTATCATGATGGCTTCTAATGGTACTTCAATGCAAGGAGACTCTGGTGCTATTATCTACACTCCAAACATGGATTTTTGTGGAATAGATACCATTGGATATAGAATTTGTTCAGCGGGAATGTGTGATGAGGCAATGTTTATAATCACTGTAAATTGCCCACCTCAATATACCCCACGTACCATTGGAGAAGTACGTGTTTTAGACCAAAATGGCGTTTCTGTTTTAGATGGAGAAAGTGCTACTGTCGGCGGAGTAGTTCATAGTCTTAATTTTCGCTCAGGCGGTTTGCAGTTTTTGATCTTAGACAGTGACAATAATGGCATCATGGTTTTTAGCAATATGGATGATTTAGGCTATACCGTTTCGGAAGGAGATGAGGTTTCAGTTGATGGCACAATTGGTCAGTTCAGAGGAGCGACTCAAATCAATGCAGATGCTGTAACTGCAGTCAGTTCAGATAATAGTCTTTTAGACCCAACAATTGTAACTGCACTTAATGAAACTACTGAAAATCAATTAGTTACGCTTATTGGGCTTACTTTGGTTGATGACTCACAGTGGTCAAATTCAGGTGCTGGGTTCAATGTGGATATGACCGATGGAACAGATACTTTCCTGATTAGAATCGATGATGATTCAGAGCTGTATGGAACATCTACTCCGGAGGTGGGTATCGACATCGTTTATAATGTTACTGGTGTTGGTTCGCAGTTTGATTTTAATGCTCCCTATAATACTGGCTACCAACTGCTTCCAAGATACATGACTGACATACAGAAAATTTTCGTCAATAGTACAGAAAATCCTGATTGGGCAAAAGAAATTACAGTAAACCCAAATCCAGCATTGGACTTTTTGAATGTAAAAGGACTTCGAAATGTCGATAGATTTTTGATTTTCAACTCAGTAGGTCAAAAAGTACTCACTTGCGAAGATCCTGGATTTAATCACACAGTTCCAGTTGGTCAGTTAGATTCAGGTTTTTATATCATCATCTTCGAAAAAGAAGGACAGCGAAGCAACACGACTTTTGTTAAGTCATAAATGATTAAATTTTCCTCTGAAAAGTGATGCTCGGAATCTTCTGAGCATCACTTTCTTTTTTTATATCTTTCCCCTTTCGGGAAATGAAAAAATCAACCAGTAAAAATCAATGCAAGTACTATTTGAAGACAACCACCTTATCGCAGTAAACAAACCTGGCGGACTGCTGGTGCAAGGAGATGAAACAGGCGACCAAACCTTGGTCGATTGGGTGAAGTACTACATCAAAGAGCGGTATGACAAACCAGGAGATGTATATTTAGGTCTCATCCATCGCATAGATAGACCCGTCAGTGGTGTGGTCATATTTGCAAGAACCAGCAAAGGATTGGAGCGAATGAACGCTCTTTTTAGAGATCGAAAAGTGAAAAAAACCTATCTCGCCATCACGCATGAGCGCCCCAAGGAATTTGCCGGAAGGCTCGAAAACTATCTCTGGAAGGATCGAACCAAAAACAAAACGAAAGTCCTCGAACGTCCCAGTCGCCGACACCCCGACGCGAAGAAATCTGTTTTGGAATATGAATTGCAAGGTGATCTAAACCATCACAGTTTATTAAAGATCAATCCTATTACGGGCCGCTCCCATCAAATCCGTGCTCAATTGGCTGCAATTGGAACCCCAATCAGAGGAGATTTGAAGTACGGCGCCAAAATCAAAAATCAAGACGGCACCATCGACCTCCACAGCTATCGATTGGAATTCGAACATCCTATCAAAAAAGAGCCAGTGGTGATTCAAGCAGATCCGCCTGAAACTTCGATTTGGGATTGGTTTCAAGTGGATGGAATTTAGAAAATCAATAAAAATCCAAAAATGATCAGATTCTTATTTCTCATATTATCCATCTCGATTTTTATCGGATGTCAAGGTGAACCAACAGTAAATAATATGGAACCACAAGCACCAAAATTTGATTGGCAAGGCCACCGAGGGGCAAGAGGCTTGCAGCCAGAAAACACCCTCCAATCTTTTCTTACTGCTCTTAATTTGGGAGTCAAAACCCTCGAAATGGATGTAGTAATTTCTCGCGACAAGAGGGTGGTCGTTTCTCACGAACCTTGGATGAATGAGAAAATCTGCCAAGACAATAGAGGCAATGATTTCTCAGATGGAAAAGCGCATAATCTCTACCAAATGGATTATGCAATCATCAAAAGCTTTGATTGTGGCAGCAAAAAGAATGACCGATTTCCTGATCAAGCCAAGGCAAAAGCCTATAAGCCATTGATGGAGAATGTCATCAGAATCGCTGATAATTTTTCAAAATCAAAGGGACTTTGGCAACCATTCTACAATATCGAAATCAAAAGTCGTCCTGAATGGGTTGGCGTTTTTTGCCCTAAACCAGATGAATATGTTGACTTGGTTTTGAATGCCTTGAAAGGTCTCTCGGTTGAAAACAGAGTTACCCTACAATCTTTCGATACCAATATTTTAGAAGAACTGAACAAGAAAAAAGGCGCATTCGAAACTGCCTACTTGATTGAAAATCAAAATAGCTTCGACGAAAATTTGAAAAAATTGACTTTTATTCCCGATATTTATAGCCCTTACTATTTGTTGGTGACCGAAGATTTGGTCAAGCAAGTCAAAGAGAAAGGAATGAAGTTAGTTCCTTGGACTGTTAATGATGAAGCTGCAATGCGAAAATTGATCGACCTCGGCGTCGATGGCATCATCACTGACTACCCAAACAAAATCAAACTTTTCGAAAAATGAAAAAATTAAAAGATCAATTAGAGAAATCCGCATTTGGAGTATGCTCCTATTTAGGTGAAAAAATTGGAATCGCTTCCTCAAGAGTTCGCCTTTATTTTATCTATGCCTCATTCATTGCTTTGGGTTCGCCTTTATTGATTTATTTGGTTTTGGCTTTTTGGGTCAATATTAGGAAGTATCTCAAAGCGGCTCGTAATTGGGTTTGGGAGTAGAGTGATTGTTTTTTGCCTTTCGGCAAATTGTTTGATTGTTTCGCCACTTCGTGGCTGATTATTTTTTTCTCCCTTTCGGGAAATTGAAAAGCGCCTTGAAATCTTAGATTTCAAGGCGCTTTGTGTTTCGGCAATATTGTAGAGACGGTTCATGAATTGTCTCTACAATATTGTAAATCGAATTCAGTTGATTGCTAACAATTTGCCGAAAGGCAAAAAACAATCAGCGAAGCGAAACAATCATCCGCTGCAGGCGGAGCAACAATCACTCATTGCTCAAAAGCAAACTGTATAATATTCGCTCCCATCTGCAAAGACGCTTGTCGCACATCTTCTGGGTTATTATGAACAGGTTGTGATTCCCAACCATCGCTGATATTGGACTCGTAGCCGTAGAAACAAACGACCCTGCCTTCCAAAACAATTCCGTAGCCCTGAGCGGGTTTGTCTTCATGCTCATGCACTTTTGGTAAGCCATTTTTGAAATCATATTTCTGATGATAAATCGGATGCTCAAAAGGCAACTCAACCAAGTCATTTTCGGGAAATACTTTCTTCATCGCTGCTCTCAAGAATGGGTCCATCCCATAATCATCATCCACAAAAAGAAAACCGCCTGCGGAAAGATAGTTTCTCAAATTTTCCGCCTCTTGGTCAGAGAAAACGATATTGCCATGCCCAGTCATGAAAACGAAAGGGTAGTTAAATAACTCCGCACTTCCGACTTCAACGGTGGCATAATCCTTATCGAAATTTGTCCCCAAATTTCGATTGCAAAACTCAGCCATATTTTGCAGTGCATCCACTACGGCATACCAATCTCCACCACCTGAATATTTCAGCAACGCCATTTTGAGCGTTGGCGATTTATTTTCTGCAAGGGAAAAATTCATCAAAAAAGCAGCAGTAAAAACAAAGAGCAGTTTTTTCATTTCAAGTCAATTATTAATGATTCTAATTTAGTTAAGCCAAACCGTGCACCGTGCACCCTCAACCGTGAACCATTATAAGTTATAAATTTAATTTTTTGGCAATTGATTTCGGAATTGCATTTTTATGAACCAAAATAGCAACCGTCTTCATTTGAAAATAAGGTTTCGACATGTACAAAAATCCTTTGTGAGGACCGATTTCGCCCCATGAGTTTTTGATGGTATAATAAACCGAACCCTTTTGGTCCTTTGCTGTACCGACCAAGTGCATCAAATGGTCATCAGTTGTAACGAACGATTCAAAATTTTCTTGCCGATCCTCCTGTGTTACGGATTTTTCTTTGCCGGGTTTTTCAAATAAGTCTTTTCTTTTTTCATCAGCAGGCAAAACCGCGATTCCTTCCTTGGCAGAAAATCCCTTTTCGCTCACATCTCCATCCCATGCCACTGAGAATCCATTGTCAACTGCATTTTGAACGACTGATTCTAACTCCTCGATTGGCAAGTTGTAAAAGCTGCCATTGGAGTAATTATCAGGTATTTCCAAAATGAATTTTTCATAGAAAGGATGATGGCTGAAAGAAGATAGACTCACATAATCTTTGGAGTTGATTCCAAGCTCTTTTGCATAAGATTTGGCATTGTATTCTTTACCTCCAACTTTGAATTTTTCAGGAGACGTTCCGATATAAACACCCAAAACAGCATCTACTGCTGGCTTCCAATTTTTACTCAATTTCTTTTGTTTCAAAATGCCATCGAGCATGCCTTTTAGAGCAGCTTCCATTTCGCTGTGGTCATGTTTTGCAGCTCCATTTAGTCGTCCTGAGAAATAGGATTCAGGTACCACACCCGCCATATCAATCGCCCGAAAAACATCATGAGACAAACTTCCCTGAGAGAAATTTGCTTTTCCTTGACGGAAAATGTAGTTCCGAGCCTTGTCCAAATAAATGTTGCGAACCACAA
>CALCJP010000082.1 GCA_937967625.1 uncultured Saprospiraceae bacterium | reverse complement strand
AACCGTATCGGCGTGATGTCTGGCAATAAAATGGTTCAACTCACCGAGAAGTACGACATGCGAATCGAAGAGGTAGATGCTCTCACTGGTCCGCTAATCGCTCGTCCTCGCACAGCAACTTATCGTCTCCAAGATTTAGTTGGAATCGACACCAGCGAAAAGGTAACTCGCTTCGTGGAGTCTGCTGTGAAAGGAAAAGATGAGTTCATTGATACGATGATTGGGTATTCGCCAAAATTCATGAAATTCCTTTTAGAAAATAAGTTTTTTGGCAACAAGTCAGGTCAAGGCTTCTACCAAAAAACAAACAAACGCGATGAAAAAGGAAAACGTTTGGTCAATGCGCTCAACCTAAAAACTTTAGAATACGAGCCAGCCATCAAACCCAAATTAGCATTAGTCGGTGCTGCCAAAAAAATCGAACTTTTCGATAAAAGAATGGATACGCTCCTCAATGGCGATGAGCGCGAAAACAAGTTCTTAAGTGAATATTTTGCTTCTCTTTTGGCATACTCTGCCAATCGAGTTCCAGAAATCTCTGACGAATACTACCCCGTAGATGACGCCATGCGCGCCGGCTACATGTGGGAATATGGTCCATTCGAATATTGGGACGCCATCGGTTTCGAAAATGGAATCAAACTGATGGAAGCGCAAGGAGAAAAAGTAGCTGATTGGATCAAAGGACTTTCGTCAAATGATCAATTTACTACTTTCTACAAATTGGAAGATGGTAAAAAGAAATTTTTCAGCCTTTCGGCAAATCAGTATGAAGCAATACCGGGCGCAGCAGAAGTCATCATTTTAGATGCACTTCGCGCTCAAAAACCAATTCTCAAAAACAGCGAATGCACCGTACATGACATCGGCGACGGTGTGATGTGCGTTGAGTTCACTTCCAAAAGCAATGCAATCGGAGATGGAATTGGCAACGGTATAAAAGAAGCCATCCAAAAAGCAGAAGCTGAAGGATGGAAAGGAGTCGTAATTGGCAACAACGCCAAAAACTTCTCAGTAGGTGCCAACCTAATGAATATCGGCATGGTCGCCATGCAAAAGGATTTTGACAAATTAGGCAAAGCCGTAAATGAATTCCAACAATTAGGAATGTTCATCCGAACATCTAAAGTACCAGTCGTCACTGCAGGTCAAGGCTACGTTTTCGGAGGAGGTTGCGAAATCGCAATGCACTCGGACGCTTGCGTCATGGCTGCCGAATCCTATATCGGTTTAGTAGAAGTAGGCGTCGGTTTAATCCCCGGCGGTGGAGGAACCAAAGAATTAGCACTCCGCGCTTCTGATAAATTTTTCGAGGGTGATGTACAAATGCCCACCTTGATCGAGCATTTCAAAGCAATCGCCACCGCTTCGGTTTCGACCTCAGCCTATGAAGCCTTCGATTTAGGTTTGCTTAAAAAAGATAGAGACATGGTCGTTGCCAAAACGAATAGAAATCTATCCATAGCAAAACACCATGTCCTCGACTTAGCAGATGGCTACGTTGCTCCAACTCCTCGCCATGACATAGAAGTCTTAGGTCGCGGAGGCTTGGCAGCACTTTACACTGCTGTCAATGAATTTTTCTTAGGAAAATACATGTCTGAATACGATGTCGAAGTTGCCAACAAAGTGGCTTATGTTCTTTGTGGAGGTGATTTGACTTCCAATCAGCAAGTGAGTGAGCAATATTTACTGGATATCGAAAGAGAAGCCTTCCTAAGTCTTTTAGGAAATCAGAAGACGTTAGATCGAATCCAATACATGTTGATGAACAACAAACCATTACGTAATTAGAATTCGTGAGATCGGGATTTTGGGAAACCGAGACATCCGAGTGCTTGAAAATTTTGTGTTATTTTTGATTTTTATCAATCAAAAAAGACATACAAAATGAGACATGAATATCGCGAACTTCGAATTTGGAAAGAAGCCCGAGAGTTAAATAAAACGATTTATAAGGTTTCTGGAAATTTTCCAAAAGAGGAAAAATTTGGATTGACAAGTCAAATTAGAAGGGCATCAGTTTCTATCGCTTCTAATATATCTGAAGGTAGTAGTTACCAAACAAATCCAATGTTCCTCAAATTTTTAAATGTCGCTTTGGGTTCACTTTGTGAAGTTGAAACTCAAATTTATTTATCATTAGATGTGGGATATATCACCAATTCTGATGTAGATAAAATCATTGTAAATACCGATAAATTGAAAAGAATGCTCATAGCATTTATGAATACCCTTAGAAGGTAGTCTCGGATTTGAAATTTTAGAAAAAGTAATTTAAAACAGAGAGCGTCTCGAATTCTCGAAATCACGTTCTCTCGAAATCAAAATATCATGGAAGCATACATAATAAAAGGCTACCGCTCAGCCATTGCGAAAGCAAAAAAAGGCGGATTTAAAAACTACCGTTCCGATGATTTGGCGGTTGAGATTATCAAACATTTGGTATCCCAAGTCCCTGGCTTAGATCCAAAAACGGTAGATGATGTCATCGTCGGTTGTGCCAACCCTGAGGGCGAGCAAGGCCTTCAAGTAGGTCGCTTGATTTCAGCACGAGCACTTGGCAAGGAAGTGCCAGGCATTACCATCAATCGCTATTGCGCTTCAGGTTTGGAGGCGATTTCGATGGCAGTTGGAAAAATCAAAGCGGGCTTTGGGCATATTTACATTGCAGGAGGTGCTGAGAGCATGAGTAAGATTCCAATGACAGGTTACAAACTCGCGCCGAGTTATAAAGCCGCGATGGAAAACATCAACTATCATGTCAGTATGGGCAAAACTGCTGAAGCAGTTGCAGAAAAATATGAAGTCACCCGTGAGCAAGCGGATGAATTTTCAGTCCGCTCACATGACCGAGCAATTGCTGCAATTGATGGCGGAAAATTCAAAGATGAAATCGTTCCGATTACTGTTGAAGAAGTTTTTGTCAAAGACGGCAAACGTGCGGAATCCTCCCACGTAGTCGATACTGACGAAGGAATCCGTCGAGGCACTTCAATGGAAGGACTTGGCAAATTGCGCGCTGTATTCAAAAACGGTGGAGTAGTGACCGCAGGGAACTCTTCTCAAACCTCTGATGGTGCCGCCTTCGTTTTGGTAGTCAGTGAAGAAATCGTCAAGCAACTCAATCTCGAACCAGTAGCG
Source organism: uncultured Saprospiraceae bacterium (assembly GCA_937967625.1). Classification (GTDB taxonomy): domain Bacteria; phylum Bacteroidota; class Bacteroidia; order Chitinophagales; family Saprospiraceae; genus JAGQWW01. The sequence continues at coordinate 3,137 of CALCJP010000082.1, read as the reverse complement.
CGTTTGGCGGCATGTGCCGTCGGTGGTGTTGATCCATTATATATGGGCATTGGTCCATGCGTTGCGATTCCAAAGGCATTGAAGCAAGCAGGTTTGCAACTCAAAGACATCGAGCAAACGGAATTGAACGAGGCATTTGCCACTCAGGCATTGGGCGTTATCAAAACCACAGGGCTTGATCCTGAAACCGTAAATGTAAACGGAGGCGCCATCGCATTGGGTCACCCATTGGGCTGCACCGGAGCAAAATTGACCATTCAATTATTGAATGAAATGCGCCGTCGTGATCAGAAGTACGGAATGGTTACTGCCTGTGTTGGTGGAGGTCAAGGCATCGCTGGTATTTTTGAGCGCTTGAATTAATCCTTTTTCACTTTCGTGAAATTGCTTGTCCCGAATTATCGGGAACCATATTTCGCGAAAGCGAAAAGAAAATAAAAATCCCGAACACATTCGTGTTCGGGATTTTCAATTTAATACCGACTTTCGTCGAATGAATAATAAACCCATCCGCCTCGCTGCCACCATTTTGCTCGGAAGAGACAACGACGGCGATTTCGAAGTCTTGCTGCTCAAAAGAAACAAAGCCTTAGCCTTTGCCGGAGGACTATGGGTATTTCCCGGAGGAAAAATCGAACCAGAGGAATTGGCGCAAACCAATTCAGAAATCGAAGCGGCAACAATAGCTGCCATCAGAGAAACGAAAGAGGAAGCAAATCTCAGTATCAAAGAAGAACAACTTACTTTTTTTCATCATTGGACGACTCCCGTGGTTGAACCTCGCCGATTTGCTACCTACTTTTTTTATGGAAAAGTTGAGGAGGGCAATACCAATGTCCAAATCGATGATGGGGAAATTAAAGAACATATTTGGATTCAACCGCAAGAAGCGATTGCGAAATTGAGGGCAGGGGAGTTGCAGATGTTGCCGCCTACCTTGATGAGTTTGCAACTAATTAGTCGTTGTAAAACGGCTCAAGAAGCATTCGACTTTTTGGAAAAAAAAGAACCACAATACATTCTGCCAGTCCTAAAAACCGAAGGCGCTGTATTCCACTGTCTTTATGAAGGAGATGCTGGATATGAGACTGGAGACGCAAATAAGGAAGGTGCGCGCCATCGTCTGATTTTAGATATGAAAAAGGGAGACTTCCACTTCGAATACGAAAATTGCAATCACATTCCTGCAGTCAATGGACAGGGAGAAAGTAGGGTAGGAGAGCCGATTCAAATTCAATTGCCGCTTGAGGTGATGTTTCCATCTGTCAATTCCTATTTGGTCAAAGGAGAGAAGTTGACGCTCGTCGATTGTGGGATGAATACTTCCGAAAGTTGGGAAACACTTCAAAAGGGATTGGCAAAACAAGGCTATAAAGTCAGCGATATTGAGCAGGTTGTTATCACTCATGAACACCTCGATCATATTGGGTTGCTTCCTCAAATTTTGGAAAATTCCAATGCTATTGTCAAAGCGCCAAAGATGATTGAAGGATGGTTTAGTCACCCCGATGAGTTGAGAGTGGATTATCTGGCTTTCGCCGAAAGACTTTATAAATCAGTCGGTTTTCCGAAAGGAATAGAGGAAAAGGTTTTGAAGGAAATACAAAATTTCAGAAAGTTTCCTAAGATGAAGGACCTGTCCAGATTTGAATTTTTTGAGGAAGGAGATTGGATTGAAATGGGCAATCATAAATGGCAAGCAATTCATACACCTGGGCATTGTCCCACTCAATTCGTATTCGTAGATGAGGAGTGCAAACGAGTTTTTGGAGGTGACATGTTGCTACCTATCGCTCCCATGCCGATTGTCAATGAAGACCCAAACCGTAAAGGTCAACCCATCCGTGCCTTGCGAAATTTATTGGACTCTTATGAGCGAATGAAAACTAACAATTTTGAAAAAGTGTACCCTGGACATGGTCCTATTTTTTCAAATGCTAACGAAGTGATAGAAGCTCAACTAACTCGAATTGAAATGCGCAAAAATGAATGTTTGGAACATTACCAATCAGGCGCGAAAACGGTTTATGAGATTCATCGAAAGATGTATCCTGCTCATGAAGTACCGCCAAATTTTAGTGGGATTTATATGATTTTGGGGTATTTGGATTTGTTGGCGGAGGAGGGTAAGGTTCCATCAATTAAAAATTAGAATCCGCCCCAATAGGGGCGCTACCTAAAAACTAAAGTTAAATAGATAGCGCCCCTAACGGAGCGCAAAAAACAATCAATATTAGAGGCTACAAAGATATTGCTCCTAACGGAGCAAATATTAAGGCATTAATAATAGATGATTACTTTTCCATCACCCAAACCAAATAATAGGAATCCACCTTATCAAAATGCACCTCAAACTCTTTGTGATAATCTCCTTTTTTTACCCATCCGGTGGTTGTTCCTTTTTGGTCAGAAAACTTAAACGGCGCTAATCCTATATGCTCTTTAAATTCTAATTCCTTTCTGCCGTAGGCTTTGTAAAGCGCCTCTTTCGCACTCCAGAAAATGTGTAATTGTTCCAAATAGAAATTTTCTGAAAGGAAGGCGGTTTCTAATTGGTTCATGAATTTATGAGCAATTCGGTCAATTCTTGGGACGAAGTTTTGGATGTCGATTCCTACTAATTTTGGAGAGGCGATGACGGCTGCTTTGTTTTGAGAGTGGCTGATGGAGATATGCCATTGTGCATTTTCGAGATGGGGTTTTCCGAATTGGTCTTTGATGACTGCTCCGCGCGTTTCTCTGCCTGACATGAAGTGGAGGAGGTATCTGACTGCCAACCATTCGGTGCGGCGCCTGCCTTTTATTTTAGAGAAGTACTCAAATTCGACTTTCGTCAATTCGAGTTTTGAGAGGAAGTAGTCCTCGGTTTCGAGGATGTTCCAGATGCCGATTTCTCCTTCGGGCTTTATGGTATGGTATGTTTTGAGTGGCAAACGGGTGAATTAAAATCAAAATCAAAATCAAAATCAAAATTAAAATTAAAATTCGACTTTATGGAGCTGTTACACAGAGTTTCACAGAGGAGGCACAGAGATTCACAGAGAGTATTTGCTTATATTTTTATTGGCGTGGACGCCAATTGATGCGGCAGACGAGTCTGGAGGCTCGCGCGAGCGGGTTCCATATAGTTTGTTTTT
>CALCJP010000081.1 GCA_937967625.1 uncultured Saprospiraceae bacterium | reverse complement strand
CAGGTGACCGCTTCCGATCAATCTGATCCTGATTCCACTCCAAATAATGGAAGTTGTTGTATTGCCAATGAAGATGATGAAGCAGCTCGCTCATTATTGGCAGCATTTTCAGGTGTGAATAATCGCTCCACTGCATTTGAAACTGATGATTCACAAATCACCTTCCTCCAATCTGTCTATCCAAATCCAACCTCTGAGCACGTCACTTTACGCATGATTGCGAAAGAAGCGACTGATACAGAAATTCAAATTTTCGATAATTTCGGAAGAAGAATGTATTCAGAAAATTGGTCATTGGAACAAGGCGTCAATGAAAAACGAATTGATATTTCCAACTTCTCCGGTGGGATTTATCAGATTATGGCACATCCGTTTCATCCTTATTTGCGGAAAGCGAGGGTGATGAAGTTGGAGTAGTGTTTTTCTCGCTTTCGCGAAATATGGTCATTTCGCGAAAGCAAGAATTATTTTTAAACCCATCAAATACCAAAGGCGCATAGCGCCGATTCCCTTGGTAGCTCAAGGACATATCTACATCATCGAGGTGCGTAGCACCGGAACCATTCATTTAACAATGGCGCCGGTGCTACGCACCTCATTTTTTATGCCTTAATTTGCTAACAAGGGTTCCGGTGCTACGCACCTCTCTTTCTTCTACTTTTGATTTTGCTACTAAGGGGATCGGCGCTATGCGCCTCTTTACCCAAAAAAATAAAATTTGTTATTATCTTCGACGAAAACCAAAACATACTATGCCAAATACCTACACGCAGTTGAGAGTTCAACTTGTTTTTGCTGTAAAAGGCAGAGAACATTTAATCCCTAAGCAGCACCGATCTCAAGTTGAAAAATTCATGACAGGAGTCATTCAGGTAAGAAAACACAAGCTATTAGCAATTTACTGCATGCCGGATCATGTTCACATTTTCTTTGGATTAAATCCGAATCAAAGCATTGCTACCTTGGTAAATGAAGTCAAAACAAGCACTACAAAATTTATTAAAAAGCAGAAATGGATGCCATTCGATTTCTCTTGGCAAAAAGGGTATGGTGCTTTTTCATATTCTAAATCACAAACAGAAGGAGTCGTGAAATACGTTTTAAACCAAGAATTACATCATCAAAAACGAACCTTTAAAGAGGAATACCTTGACATTCTGAGAAAATCAGACATTAACTTCGACGAACAATATTTATTCGAATTTTATGAATAAGGTGAAGCTGAGTCACCCTCCAAACTAATGCCTAAAATGCCTCCTCCCCGTCATCAACATCGACATCTCATTCGCGTCGCAATAATCAACGCTTAGCTGATCCTTAATCGAACCACCCGGTTGAATCACCGCTTTGATTCCCTCTTTATCCGCAATCTCCACGCAATCAGGGAAAGGGAAAAATGCGTCAGACGCCATCACGGCACCTTTCAAATCAAACCCAAATGCTTTTGCCTTGATAATCGCTTGCTTAAGCGCATCTACGCGTGACGGTTGTCCGCAACCCATGCCGATCAATTGTTTGTTTTTGACCAATGCGATGGTGTTAGACTTGAGGTGCTTGGCACACACATTTGCGAAAAGCAAATCTTCTACTTCGTCTGGGGTAGGCGATTTTTTGGTGACTACTTTGAGGTCGGCTTCGGTACCGGTGGTGAGGTCGGTTTCTTGCTCTACGACGCCATTGAGGAGACTTCTGAAAGAGCGTTTATGAACATAAAAGTCATTGATTTTTAATAAGACTCTTTTCTTCTTTTGAGTCAAAAGCGCCAATGCGTCCTCATCGAAAGCAGGGGCAATCAACACTTCATAAAACAACTCATGGATTTTTTCGGCTGTCGCCAAATCAACTGACTTGTTGCAAATAAAAATACCACCAAAAGCTGAAACTGAGTCGCAAGCCAAAGCGTCCGTCCATGCTTGAAGCAAGGTGTCACGACGTGCGATTCCGCAAGCGTTTGTATGTTTCAAAATAGCGAAAGTCGGATCTCCTGCCTGAAACTCTCTCATCAAAGCCACTGCCGCGTCGATGTCCACGAGGTTATTATAAGAGATAGCTTTACCGCTAATTTTATCAAACATCTTATCGAAGTCACCGAAGAAAACACCCTGCTGATGTGGGTTCTCCCCATATCTCAAAATGTCCGAACGGTGGATGGAATATTTAAACGCAATATCAGTCGAGCCTTCGTTGAAGTAGTTGAAGATGGCGATGTCATAATTGGAAGACACTTTAAAAGAACGGCGTGCCAATTCTTTTCTATCATCGAGATTCAACTCGCCATTTTTCTCTTGAAGCATTTCCAAGAATAGTTCATACTCATCGCGTGATGGCACTACGGCGATGTCCGCATAATTTTTCGCTGCCGCGCGAATGAGCGAGATGCCTCCAATGTCAATCTTTTCAATAATTTCTGACTCCTCGGTAGTGTTGGCAACCGTCTCTTCAAATGGATATAAATCCACAATCACACAGTCGATTTCAGGGATTTGATATTCTTCCAACTGGTTTAAGTGTCCCTCCTCGCGTCTCGCCAAAATGCCACCAAACACCTTCGGGTGCAACGTCTTCACGCGTCCGTCAAGGATGGAAGGGTAGCTCGTCAATTCTTCAACGGGGACTACTTTGATGCCCCATTCTTCTAATTTGCGTTGGGTGCCGCCGGTGGAGTAGATGACCACGCCTTGTTTGTCCAATTCTTTGGCGATGGGCTCCAAACCGGTTTTGTAATAAACGGAGATGAGTGCAGTTTTTATCTTTTTGGCTGACATGTGTTGTTTGTTTTTTAAGAAGGCGCAAAAGTAGGTAGTTAAGTAGGATAATCCGAAAGGAAATGGGGAATTTGTTTTTGAGTTGCCATCGTTACCGTAGTTGCCGAGTTACCATTGTTGCCTTATGCGCCACGATGGTAACTCGGCAACAATGGCAACCTGGCAACCACGGACTTAGAAACCTGACTTTTAAAAACAATTGGTTCGTACGCATTACCAAAAGTCAGCATCTTTGAATTGTCAATAAACAAAAAAGTTCTGAAACCTTAATTAACTTTTTTGTCCACCAAATGGGCAAGTTTTTTTGTGCTGTTATTTTATTTGAAAGGCTCGTTGTGAAAACTGATTTGCCTAAAGGCAAAACGAAATAATTTGGAAGTAACCTAAAGCTGCAACGAGCCTTTTTTTTCTTTTTCTTTGTTGAGCACACCTATCAAAATTTAATTTTTCAAACATCATTGGTTTTATACTTAACCTTTTCGACTCGTCGAAAAACAAAACCTGCTATTATGAAAAAAGTAATGCTACTTGTGCTGTCGTTACTCTGTTTTTTAGGTGAAGGCTTCGCTCAAAATTCTGAATCCACGCCTTGCCAAAAAGAAATTGAAATCTGTTTTTTGATAGATGCGACGGGTTCTATGCGACCCATTATGAATGCTTTGAAAACTGACTTATCGACTTCGATGGTTCGTTTTCAGACCCAAAAGTCAGATTGGAAAGTGAGTGCTTCAGCAGTTTTATACCGAGACAAAGACGAGGAGTATTTGACTCGTCAATTTCAGATGACTTCAAATTTGGATAGATTTTCCGATTTTTTGCGAAAGCAATATGCAGTCGGAGGAGGCGATGAAGTGGATTATTTTGGAGTCGGATTTCGGGAAGCGATGGAAGGTGTTGAATGGTCTGAAGGTTCGCACCCAAAATTATTATTCGTCCTTTCGGACAATGAGGTGCTACTCTCTAAAGCGCAATTGCTTGCTGCCCAACAGCAAGACATTGAAACTAAAATTTTCGCGGCAAGCGAAATGAATAATAGCACTCCAATCGTCGAAGACTTAGTTCAAAAAATAGAATCGACTGTCCACGATTACGAATTCGAAAACGAATGCGATCAAGTGAAAACGGCATTTCACGAAAGTGATCTTGAAAAAACTCAAAACGAAAAAATCAACTTTGAAATCTTTCCTAATCCAACTGCTGATCAATGCACGATTCATTTTCCGAAAGGAAAATGGCAACTCGAATTGCAAAACGAAAATGGACAGAACATTTCTATGCAACAGGGAGAAAGGCAGATGGATTTGGATGTTTCTGAGCTACCATCAGGTGTCTATTTTATCAACATTTCAAACGACGAAAATTTCCTTTCGGAAAAATTAGTAGTCATTCGATAGAGAAATAATTGCAGCACAAAAACCTGACAATCAATTTCTTAAAAATTAAAAAAATGCAATTATGAAAAATTATATGCTTCTAACAATTCTATTTTTTGGGCTGAATTTAGGACATGCCCAAACCTCTCTCAACGGAAAAGTCATCGACGGTGAAACTAATGAACCCATCCTTTTTGGCTCCGTTGTTTTGTATAAAAATGGTAGTTTGATCACTGGAACAGAAACCGATTTAGATGGCTTTTACAACTTAGCCAATATTGACCCTGGCACTTACGATGTGGAGGCAAGCTACGTAGGTTACAATACCCAAAGAGTTACCAATGTGATAGTCTATGGAGGGCAAGCGAATAACTTAGATATCAAATTGGGTGGTGGTGTTGACCTTCAAGAAGTGGTAGTGGTTCAATATAAAATTCCTTTAATCAAGCAAGATTGCACCACGTCGGGAGGAACGCTAACGAGTGAGCAACTTAAAAAACTCCCCACTCGAAATATTAATAGCATGGCATCTCATACTGCTGGTATTAGGTCAGGTAAATCGAAAAAGAAGTGGAAACGAAAGAAGAAGAAAAGCGCTCGTTCGGAGGCTACTTTCTACTTGGTAGATGGCATTCGGGTGCAAGGAAAAGCGCAAAAAAAGAGCAGATTGAAAAAGTGGAAAGAAAGTCGAGCCGCCAAAAAACAAGTGAAGAAAGAAAATCAAGCCATTCGAAATTCAGAGGAATATGGCAAATTCGTAGAGAACGATTTCATTGCCGCTCAGGAGGAAAACACCTCCACTTTTTCGATTGATGTCGATAAGGCGTCTTACTCATTGGCGCGACGCTATCTCACTCAAAATCGGCAAATGCCTCCCCAAGATGCAGTGCGCATCGAGGAGATGATCAACTACTTCGATTATGAATATGATTCGCCGGAAGGCAAGGAGCCATTTGCGGTTTATACTGAAACGGCGCGCTGCCCTTGGAATGCGGAAAACATCCTCCTGAAAGTCGGCATTCAAGGCAAGAAAATGGAGAAGAATACGGGCGCCGCTAACAACTTGGTTTTCCTAATTGATGTGTCCGGCTCGATGGGTAGTGCTAAAAAATTACAGTTGATTAAACCTGCTTTCAAATACCTGATTCGAAATCTACGGGCGCAAGATCGAGTGGCGATAGTTACCTATGCAGGCGCTGCGGGTTTGGTGTTGCCATCGACCAGTGCGGCAGATTCGACTACTATTTATAAGGCTTTAGATAATTTGCAATCTGGCGGTTCGACTGCCGGAGGCGCGGGTATCCAATTGGCGTACAAAACCGCTCTCAAGAACTTCATCAAAGAAGGAAACAACCGCGTCATCCTCGCTACTGACGGTGATTTTAATGTCGGCATTTCAGACCCAACTGGTTTGGAAAACTTGATTGTCAAGAAACGAAAAGAGGGCGTTTATCTAACCACCCTCGGCTTCGGCATGGGCAACTACAAAGACAACCGTATGGAGATTTTGGCAGATAAAGGAAATGGCAACTACTCCTACATCGACGACATGAAAGAGGCGAAAAAAGTATTCGTTACTGACCTGACGGGTACGCTTTACACCATTGCAAAAGATGTCAAAATTCAAATTGACTTCGATAAAGAATTTGTCAAAAACTATCGCTTGATTGGTTACGAAAATCGCCTTTTAGAAAAGGAGGATTTTCATGATGACACTAAAGACGCAGGCGAATTGGGCGCTGGACATACGGTCACAGCACTCTATGAAATCAAATTGAAATCGGAAGCGCCGGAAGAATTTTTGAAACTGAAGTTGCGCTATAAATTCCCCAAAAACAGGCAGAGCAACTATATCGAAACTTTCGCGATGGGTGATGCACAGCCATTCGAATTGGCGTCTGAAAATTTTCAATTTGCCGCTTCAGTGGCTGGTTTTGGGATGTTGCTTCGAGGCTCTAAATATACCAATAATTTGACTTACGAGCAGGTGGCACAAATGGCAACTGCCGCCAAAGGCAAAGACGAATTTGGCTATCGGAAGGAGTTGATTGAATTGGTGGAAATTGCGCAGGGGATGAATGCTCAGGTGAAGTAGTATGGAACGCGGATGACGCTGATTGTCATGATTTACGCAGATCAGTGTTAATCCGCTAAATCAGCGTCATCCGCGTTCCATACCATCCTACGAGCATCAATTTTTCACAACTTTCTCAATAATTCGCTCACCATTTGTGAGCTGCACTTCGTGGAGAGTGCGCAAGTGAAGTAATATGGAACGCGGATGATGCTGATTGTCATGATTTACGCAGATCAGTGTTAATCCGCTAAATCAGCGTCATCTGCGTTCCATACCACCCTATGAGCATCAATTTTTCACAACTTTCTCAATAAATCGCTCGCCATTTGCCAACTGCACTTCCAAAAAATAAATGCCTTTCGGCAAATGACCGATTTGAATCAAACCATGATCTCCCAGTTGCTCAAAAACCAATCGCCCACTTAAATTTCTGACTTTCGTCAAATACGTTTTTTTTCCGAAAACTTGTCCCGAACTCGCTTCGGGAGGGGTCGAAATATTCAAAACATCAGAAGTCGGATTCGGATAGATTTTAATTGCGGCTTTCGCCGAATGAGGTGACACTGCACTTGGCGTACACTCCCCCCAAAGATTATCATCCATCCACTGCAAGCGGAGGTCAATGTAGTTTTTCATAAACTCAATCTCTCCATTGTAGGAACCTGTAACGGTGGCATTGGGCCAAACATAAATATCTAAAGTGGGCCATCTTTCAAAGTTGCGATCTACGGCGTTGCCGAGCGCAACCACTTGATTATCAATGAATTGAAAAATAGAATCTTTGTGAAATGGACCTTCTCGCAACTCCTGCCAGCGACATTGGAGCACTCTCGAAAACTCAGGATCAGTAATCAAAGTATGGTACCAAATCGGATTTGAATTATCGCAATGTTCATAGTACATCCATCTGGTTGGGTCGGCAGTGCCACAGTAATCTGCGTTGCCAAAACTTAGATTGAAATCCCAAACCGGTCCAGCATGAATCTTTCCGCCATTGGTGATTTTCTTTTTATGGAAATAGGAGCTAATGCGATAAGCATCGACGTTTTTGGTCAGTTCTGAGTGGAGGATATTTTCCGCAAAGGAACGATAATCAATGAACTCACTGTAGTGCTTGACCTGCCCAGCAAATTGCCGATCCACTATTGCTCGCTCAAAGCTGTCCACATAAGATTGTAGATAGGCAGCTTGCTCGGGTTGGATCTTATCTCGATTGGGAGAGACGTATTGAAATTGAACTTTGAGATCTGGACTGTTGACAGGAGAATAGTTAGAAATCCAATCAGCCTCGCCTTTATCAATTTTAAAAACATAGCCACCAGTTAGTTCCTCACCTTCGATGTCTTCTTCTTTTAGGTTGGCGAGATCGACTCGGTTTTTGTCGCGTTTGATTTTTTCCATGAGGATGTAAGTGCCCCAGTATTCGTCATTTACCGAAAGGTCAACAAAGCGAGTGCGGCTGGCATATTGTCCCATTTTTTGAGCTAAGTGCGTGGCGAGGACATTGCGCAGGAGCGTCTTGTCAGAGTAGGGACCATGTAGCACCCAATCTTCCTCCGCCGGGAACCCTAAAAAGGAAGTGTCCAAATCCATTCCGAGAGAATCGAGGGTTTCGAAACCATAGTTCTTTTTGGGAAAGAAGAACTGGGAACTTTGCCCGCGCAGTTCGATTCGGATGTCGCCGCTGTACTCGTTAGGAGGGTCGGTGCTTTTGTTGATTTGTCCGATGTCGTTGTTGATGATTTCGATGCGGGCGGGGACTTTGGGTTCGTCAGGGATTTGTGTGTTTGCGTAAATTTTTACAATTGGCAAGTTGGATTCAAATGCTTTGGGGCCTGAAAACCAATTGGGCGTAGGCCGATAATCTCTCGAATCGTCATTGATGGCAACGGAGAGATAAAATATCGCACTCATATCTGAACTTACCGCACCTTCATAATTATGCACCTGAATTGCCAAGACATTATCCCCATCATGGAGCAAATCACGAATGTCTAATACGCCAACGATGTGGCGCTCATGCAGCCCATTTTGATAGACCATTGCTTCGCGCAAATCAGTAGCCCAAGTGTCGTGAGCGGGAGGGGTTCCGCTGACATTGCTGCGAGCGATTTCGACACCATTGAGGTAAGCGACAAATCCATCATCGTAATCTGCGTGGAGGTAGGCACCTTCGATTTTGGAGCGGTCTGTAATGTTGAAATTTCGTCGTAAGAAAAGCGATTGGGTAGGGGAGATGGTCGTCTCGTCGTCGTCGTCACCATAACCGATACCGCCGCGCCCGGTTGGCCAATTGCTGCGGTCAAGACCGAGAGTGTTCCAATCTGAAGGGGGCGCCATTTCGCCTGCTTGATAATGCCAAGTATCTGAGGCGTAAACAACAGACTCCCAGTGATTAATCGCATTGATATTGATGGAGTCACCAGTTGCAAACCCAGTAAGTGAAAACAAAGTAGAAACTAAAAAAATGATATTTTTCTTCATGGGTTAATTTTGATAGACTCGCACATAATCAATTTCCATTCGTTGCGGCCAAATGGAATCATCCACGCCTTTTTCACCGCCCCAAGTACCTCCGACGGCGAGGTTCAAAATCAAATGGAAGGGTTGGTCAAACGGCCATTCTTTAAATGTTTTTTCTTCGTTTTGAAACTCAAAATATTTTTTATCATCTATGAACCATTCGATTTTCTTTTCATTCCAGAGGATGGTGTAGGTGTGGAATTTATTTGAGAGATTTTTAATCGCAATACTACCTCCTTTTTGAGAGAAAATCCGATGATTGTAAGCTTGAGTATGGACCGTTCCATGAATTGAATCGGGTTCGTGACCGACGAATTCCATGATGTCGATTTCGCCGCAGGCGGGCCAAGGTCCGTATTTGGTTCGGTCAGTGGGGAGCATCCAAATGGCTGGCCAAGTGCCTTTGCCAGAAGGGAGTTTTGCCCTGACTTCTATTTTTCCGTAAAGGAAGTCCCCTTTAGTTTTGGTGATCAAACGAGCTGAAGTGTAGGCGCTTTTCTTTTTCGACTCTTTGTGTGCTTCGATGATGAGTTTGCCATTTTCTACGCGGGCGTTTTTTGTGCTTTGCAAGGTGTAATATTGTAATTCTCTATTGCCCCAGCCGCAAAGATGAGGGCAGCCATCACCGAGGTCGTAGCTCCATTTTGATTCATCAACGAGTCCGTCTTTGTCAAATTCATCTGACCAGAGGAGATTGGGAAATTGTCCTTGACCTGTTTTTGAAGTGGAGCAACTTGCCACAAAAACAGTAATGAGTAGTAGTGTGATTTTTAAATTCATATTTGTTTATCCTCCTGAGTAATTCTGTAAAAAGTACAAAAGTAACTTTTTGTATTTAGGCTCAAACATCAGAATGGAATCCAGCAATCAATACAACCAATATTGGCGTTAAACTGTCGTTAAAGAGTATGCCCGATTCAACGAGGAAAAAGGTCGGGCGTTTATCTTGCACATTCGACGAAAACTTGTCCCGAACTTGCTTCGGGAGTCGGTAAGAAATCTTATTCCTTCATCAAAAACTAACCATAAAAAAATGAAGCAAATACTTTCTTTAGTAGCAGCAGCAGTAATCGGAGGCTTGTTAGTGCTTGGAGGTAATTACTACCTAAATCCACCACAGCCCCAAACTGTAATCCATCCAAATTCAAAAGCGGTCAATAATGTCAATGTCAGCGCAGCCAATGGCGTCGCGCCGTTTGACTTTACGATGGCTGCCGAAAAAGCCATGCCAGTCGTCGTGCATATCGAAGCCGAGGGCGCGTCGCCACAGGCAAGCAGAGGCAGAAGCAATGATCCTTTCCGACGTTTCTTTGGAGATGATTTCTTCTTTGGCAACCGAGGTCCACAAAAAGGAAGTGGCTCAGGCGTGATTTACTCCTCTGATGGCTATATCATTACCAATAATCACGTTGTTGATTTCGCTGAAAAAATTCAAGTGACCCTCAACGATAACAGAAAGTATGCAGCC
>CALCJP010000080.1 GCA_937967625.1 uncultured Saprospiraceae bacterium | reverse complement strand
CTGAGTTTTCTATGGTTAATCCAAGGATACGTTAATATTTTTTAGATATATAGTTTGATTTCTAACAACGGCAAAAACGCGAAGGATAATTTTATTTCTCATGGCATTGATAACTGCCAAGTGATGTTTTCCTTCGTTGATTTTTCGCTCATAATATTTTCCTAGTTCTTGTTTAGAACCAACGAGTGAATGAGCACCCATTGTCAGTAATTCTTTGATTTTTCGGTGTTTTCGTTTTGGAACTTTGGCTTTGCTTTTCACCGATGTGCCAGACATTCTTTTTCGAATCGGTACGACACCACTGTATTTAGAAAAGCCTTTTGCCTGCTGTGGGGTAAATTTAGTGAACCCCTCGGTTGCGATAATAAACTCTCTGGCAGTCACTGGTCCAACACCTTCAACTGAGCTGATCAGTTTGAATAAATGACGGAGTTCTTCATCGGACTCAATTAGTTCTTTGATTCTTTTTTCGAGGTTTTTTAAATCTGATTTTATGGCATTGACAGTTGCCTGTTGGTTTTGATGGAGCTGTTCAAAAATAGCAACGCTATCGAATGAACGACTTTCTTTGAGAGGCACCTCCAGACTATTCATCGCGGTTATGAGCCTATCACGCTGTCGCTGAAATCTTTTAAGTGTCACAATGGTCTGATTAGGAGCTTTCCATAATTTGAGCTTATCTGAGTATCTGAAGCCATATTCAGCTAATCTTCTTGCGTCAAGCGTATCTGTTTTTTCTTCAAAAGCAAATTTACCTGCCAAGTGTTCGCTGACCTTCATGGCGTCTACGACGGTAAGCTGACCTTGCTTTTGTAGCCAGCACTGCGTCAGATGCTGAATGTAAAGTCCTGTATGCTCCATACATAAAAGTACTTCATCCAAAGTATTGATTCGCCCACAAGCAAGGAGTTTTGAAATAAATTCGAAAATTGCCTCAGGGGTATTTTCAATTTCTCCTTCTTCTAAAATTTCAAACCGTTTGTTCATTAAACAGAAGTTGAAACATTTTTTACTCATGTCCACTCCCAAAACTAACTTGAAAAACATACATTTAAGTTTTAAAGTTAAACATTGGGTGGAAAGCTTATGCACAAAAGCCTCGACCTGCCTACACACCTTTATTGAGCCTGATAACTCGGGTTTTCTATTTGTGCCGTTGGTCGGAGCGAAAAGTATCAAAGGTTTCAAACTCAGAATGGGTCATTTCTTTTTAGGAAGCCCTCAGCGGAGCCATAAGGCGCCTTTGATACCAGCTTAAGTTTTCCACATTTTTAATGTGGAATTAACAAAAGAAAAAAGTAGCAAAAAAGAAAAGTTATACATAATAATAATTGTAATATATGCCAATCCTTCTTATTTGCAAACCTAAAGGCGGAGCCGAAGGGAACAAACATAAAAATTCACAACCCTACTATGACAAAGCAAGAAATCATCAATGAAGTTCGCTCCCTTACGGGAAATGCCGAGCCAGGCAAAGCACTCATGATGCTCGTCGGTTTCTTTGAACAAGACAAAAGCTACAAGCACCTCCAGCGAATTGGGCTCAAAACTCAAAGCCTTCTCAAACAAACTAAAGAAAAAGAAAAACGCGGCACGCTCTCTGCCGAAAATATTCGCTTACAATACAACTTGGTCAACGACTCCATTTTGAAATTGGTCGATCACATCGAACAAGACAAATATGTTCCAGAAGGATTTGACGAAAGTCTTCAAAAAACGAGTCGCAAAAAATGGATTTACCTTTTGTTGGGCGGATTGATTTGTGTTTTGATTGGCGTGGGATATTATTTGATTTTTCCACCGGCGCCGAGTTGTCCTGAATTTTTGGAGCAATCGGAGGTGGATGTGATGTTGTTGCCATTCAAAAGTTTGGGAGGTGGAGAATTGAGTCCCGAAACTGCCATCAAAGCACGGTTGATTTCGCTTTGTGAAAAACAAGCCTTTCCGGCTGGGGTAGAGATTTTTTCCAACTTCTTTGAGGGCGGTCACAATGACTTCCCCGGCGAAAAGGAAGCAGAAGAAATTGGCAAAAACTGCCAAGTCGATATGCTCATCTGGGGCACTGCCGAAAATGCGGGCGATGAAAAAATCGTTCATGCAAAATACAAATACCTTGGCGAGCGTAATGGACTGACTTTCAATCAGTTAAAGTGGGAGGGCGAAAAGAAAGTGGACACCTTAAAAGCCATCTCAAACATCATGAATCAAGGTGAATTGACCGCTGAAATCGAAACGCTTTTGATGGCAATCCTTTTGCACCACGTCGGTCGGACAGATGAAATCATTCCGCTTTTAGAGACCGTTGAACCAACCAATTCGGATGAGGCGATGGTGACAAATATGCTTTTGGCAGATTGCTATATCAATAAAAACGAACTCAACAAAGCCCTCACCAAATACGAAACGGTGTTGGAAACCCACCCAAATTATTGGTTGGCGCGAATCAATAAAGGCATGTTGGCATTGGAGCAGGACAGACCGGAAGAGGCGATTTCTGATTTTACGAAAGTGCTAAAAAAACGACCGAAGGAAGTTACGGTCATCAAAGCAAGAGGCGACGCTTATCTCAAAGCAGACCAGCTGAAAAACGCAAAGGAAGATTTCCAAAAAGTAAAAAAAATGGAACCAGGGAATGTTCAAGTGGATTCCAAATTAGAGTCAATCGAATTAAAATTATCAAAGCAACAAAAGATTTTAGACAGTCAAAAATCTCGATTAGCAAACAATCCCAACAATCTTAACTTAGTAGCTAAACAAACCGAAACTGCTAAAAAACTGGGAATGGACAAAGTTGTCAAATCCAACTCAGAGCGGATGATGAACAATCCGGCATTTGCCCGAAAGGGTGCAAAAAATCTAATTCAAATGTATGAGTTGGAGGCAGATACCGTAAAACTCCTCGAAACCGTTAAAATGGCGAAAAAGAAAGGAATCTCGGAAAAAGAATTGATGCGTGATATTCCAAACCTTCGCCCACTCCTCAATCAGGCGAAGAAAAACTGACGAAGAACCTGATAAGTTCCGTACCTTTGCACCTTATTTTTCACTTACCTTATCGAGAGTCACCCCATAAATCTGTGATATAGGGTAAAAACGAGTTGCATGACATTTGAAGATTTAGGAGTAATTGAACCTATATTAAAAGCGCTTGACGCAAAAAATTACAAAGAACCCACTCAAATTCAAGAGCGGGCGATTCCAGTTGTTTTAAAAAGGAGGGATGTTTTGGGTAGTGCCCAAACCGGTACTGGAAAAACCGCTGCATTTGCGATTCCGATCATTCAGTTGATTCATCAAATCGAAAAAAAGCAGCAAGGGAATAGACCCGTTATTCGTTCTTTGATCGTCACTCCTACTCGCGAGTTGGCGATTCAAATTGATGAGAACATTCGTGATTATGCCAAACATACATTCATCAAGCACGCTGTTATCTTTGGAGGAGTCAAACAAAGCAAACAGGTCGCCTCGCTAAAAAATGGAGTTCATATTTTAGTGGCGACGCCAGGTAGATTGTTAGACTTAATCGATCAGGGATACATCAGTTTAGATACTGTGAAAATTTTCGTCCTCGACGAGGCAGATCGGATGTTGGACATGGGATTCATCCATGACATCAAAAAATTACTCAAGCTCCTTCCGGAGAAAAGGCAATCGCTGTTTTTCTCAGCGACCATGCCCAACAATATCGTAAAGTTGTCTTCCACGATTTTGAGCAACCCTCAAAAAATCGAAGTCAGTCCAACTTCTTCGACTGCGGAGACGATCCAACAATTTATCTACTACACCAATCGTCCTGATAAGAAGCAGCTATTGGTGCATATCTTAAAAGACCCGGAACTGAAGCAGGTGCTACTCTTTTCGCGAACCAAACATGGTGCAGATAGAATCGCAAGAGACCTAAAGAAAAAGAGAATATCAGTAGCTGCCATCCACGGTGACAAATCTCAAAATCAACGACAACGAGCATTGTCAGATTTTAAAGATGGAAACTTGAGGGTTTTGGTCGCCACAGACATCGCGGCTCGAGGTATTGACATCGACAAATTGCGCCATGTCATCAATTATGACATCCCCAATATCGCTGAAACTTACGTCCACAGAATCGGTCGTTCAGGTCGCGCCAAAGAAGACGGTATCGCCATCTCCATCTGCGAACCGGAAGAAAACGCTTATGTCCGCGACATCGAGCGCCTCATCAAAAAGAAGATTACTGTCCTTTCGGACAATCCCTTCCCACAGACCGACAAACCCATGACGGAAGCTGAAAAGAAGGAATGGAACAAGGAGAAGCAGCGTCGAAAGCAAGAGTTTTTTGCGCAACGGAAGGCTTCCAAGCAACGCAGAGGTGGCGGTGGTGGAAAGTGGAGAGGGAGGTAGGATTTGGAGGTTTTATGTTTTTTTACCCCCTGACCCCCAAATTGGGGGGACCAAGCGTTTTAAGTTTGGAGCACTTTAGTTTTTCAACTTGCGGAAAAGTTGAAAATACCTTTTTGATGATTATAAAACAGGAAGCGGGTGAATTTCAAAATTTCGCTCTTTTCGCCTTTCGGCAAATAACTTCATTTAGCGAAGACCTGTCCCGAATTTATTTCGGGAGCG
>CALCJP010000079.1 GCA_937967625.1 uncultured Saprospiraceae bacterium | reverse complement strand
AAACCCATGTGCTGATCAAGGAGGCGACTCTGATGGTGACGGTGTTTGCAACAATCAGGACTGTCGTCCAAATAATCCAAATATTAGCAACCCAGGTGATGCATGTAATGATGGCAATGCCAACACTACCAATGATCAAATCCAAAGCGATTGTACATGTAGAGGAACAACTGCTCCTCCACCTCCACCACCAAGTGGTGGTTGCAACGCAACTGTAGCAGTCAATGGAAACACCATTACTGTAAATGGCTTAACTGGCACTTACAAAGAAGTAAACTTCTTGAATGCAAACTGGCAGTCAATTGATGGATGTAGCTCTTGGGGGTCAAGCCCCTGCGGTGCTAATCCTTCTACAACTGTTTCAGGTGGTGGTACTTACTATGTTTTAATCAAATCTTACAACTCAAGCTGGGGAGTGATTTGTAATCTTACTGAAACTGTAAATGTTGGTGGCACACCTCCACCGCCTCCGGGAGTATGTAGCGTATCTGCAACGGTTTCTAATATCCAATGCAATGATAGAGGCACTTCTAATGCAGGAGATGACACCTTTACATTTAGAGTAACTGCATCTATCACCAATGGTGGTGCATGGGGTTATGACATCTTGGGAACAAACAAACAGCAAATCACAAACGGTGGCAGCACTACTGTCGATGGCGGTGCAATCAGCGGTGGAACAAGAACTTACAAAGTTTTTGACCATGATGATCCAAACTGTTTCACAAATATCACTGTGACTCCTCCAGCTCCATGTTCCTCAGGTGGAACAGTCTATGACTGTCCTGCATTGAATGCAAACATCGGTGATGCTTGTAATGACGGAAATCCAAATACCTCCAACGACCAAGTTCAATCTAACTGTACTTGTGCCGGTACACCTACAGGTGGCGGAAGCTGCAATGCAACTGTATCCACAAGCGGTAGCAAAGTAACTGTAACAGGTCTTTCAGGTGCTTGGCAACAAGTTATCGTAAGCGATGCTTCTTGGAATACCGTTTTCCAATGTGACAACTGGGGTGGAACAAACTGCGGAAGCAGCCCATCATACACAGCTTCTTCTTCTGGTACATACTACGTTACTGTGAAAACCTATACCTCTTCATGGTCAACTATTTGTGATATATTCAAAACCGTAACACTTTCCGGTGGCGGAAGCGGTGGAAACACTGTTTGTGCCGATAGAACTGCCACAAACTCTAATGGAAACTGCGGCACAGGACTTGGATATGGCTTCTTCGCGCAAGATTGGATCTATGGCGCAGGCGGTTTAAACAACTTGTACGATTTCCAAAATGGTAAATTTGTTGAATACACCAATGGGACTGCTCGTTTGACAGGTACTGCCGTAAACCGCTCAAATGGCAATGTAAGATTTGCTTTGGATGTAACCTTTACAGGAAGAACCAACAACGATCCAAACAGTCAACCAAAAAATTCTGATTGTTACAATGCCAACTTCCACGGTTGGTATTTCTACACTGGAATAAATGGAACTCTTACTGGTGAAGGTGCAGTAGCTGGAGCAGTAGTTAATCTTGGTAGAGAAGGATCGGCTTTCCAAATTGGTATCGGGGCCAACTTAAATAACAGATACCACTTTGGAGCAAGCGGATGGTTAAGTTACAACATCGTAAGTCAACCCAACAATTCGGCTATCCAAATTCAGTCTGGAAATAAACGTCTTGACATCAACATCAAATTATCTGGCAACGCAAGTGCATGCGCAAACTACACTTCTCGCGTAATTGCCAACGGATTTAATGTAAATGTAAAAGATGGCAATGTTGACCTCACATGGATGAACAACACAGGCGAAATAAATGATTACTTCGAAGTTGAGCGTTCAAAAGACGGAATCACTTTTGAGCCAATCTTAGATCAGCCTTCCTTGGCAACTGACAACCTCCCTAAGTTCTATCAAAGAACTGACGCAAGCCCATTTATTGGCTACAACTACTACAGATTGAAGTTGACTTACCTTGATGGCTCAGAAGACTATTCTGAAATCAAGCAAATCACAATCAGCGATATCGAAGACTTTGGTTTGTTCCCGAATCCAGCTCAAGAAGCCGTTAAAGTTTCTTTGAGAGGATATGAAGGAAAAGACATTCAGATTCAATTGATAAACCAATTCGGAAAATCAGTTAAAGTCATGAATATCGATAACGCCTCCGACTCAACCTATGAAGTAGAATTGAATAATGTCAGAAACGGCATGTATTCTCTATGGATATTCGCCGAAGGGCGCAAAGCAATTGGCAAAAAAGTAATTGTCAATAAGATGTACTAATTGGTTTTGATTCAAAAACCATACTGGGCTTCCCGACTTTGTCGGGGAGCCTTTTTTATTTCTCCCTTTCGAGAAATGACCTTTTAATGAAAATCAAAATTAGAATGAAAATCAAAAAACAATCATGATGGCACCTGCCACGCTCGCGCGAGCCTCCAGGCTCGTGTGCCGCATCAATTGGCGTCCACGCCAATAAATGAAAATCAAAATTAGAATGAAAATCAAAAAACAAACTATATGGAACCCGCTCGCGCGAGCCTCCAGACTCGTGTGCCGCATCAATTGGCGTCCACGCCAATAAATGAAAATCAAAATTAGAATGAAAATCAAAAAACAAAC
>CALCJP010000078.1 GCA_937967625.1 uncultured Saprospiraceae bacterium | reverse complement strand
ATTGGCGAGGATTTTTAACGCGTGTCCCGATTTTAATCGGGGAAGTATAATGGAAAAAGAACAGCTTCAAATCGAAAGGTTATTTTTTTAGCTTTACTAAATTAAAAAAAATCCATTGCGGATTACCAATCCGCACTACGTCAACATCAAAAAAAATGAGATTCATAAAAATCACCTCCCTTCTAATCTTTTTCTGCCTTTCGGCAAATGTAAATGCACAAATCGGACTCGCTCTCGGCTACTCCAATGTCGGCACCAATTTCGAATTCGATGAAGATTTTACTGGCTTTGCACCTTCCTATGTAGTAGGTTTGGATTATTGGTTTCGCCTCAAAAATCAACGAGTAGAGTTCTATCCTCAGTTGAGCTACCTCATTTCCGGTAAGGAAAAATACAATAGCAGTTTTGACACAGGCGTAGAAATGGAGCAATCCATCACCATGCCAGCCATAAAAATGAATGTTCGATTTTATCCGATGGACTTCAAAGGAGATTGCAACTGCCCGACCTTCTCCAAGCAAGGGGATACTTTCCAAAAAGGCTTTTTTGTTTTCGCTTCAGCAGGTTATAATTTGCTGCAAAAAACTTCGAAAAACTCTTTAATAAGTGGCTCTGAAACGGTCTCCCAATCACTCTTCAGTTATGGAATTGGCGCGGGAATCGATATTGGTCTATCGGATTTTGTTACGATTTCACCCTTTGTGAGCTATGAGCGAACTGCAAGCAAAGGCGTTTGGGATTTGAATCCTTGCGATCTTTGTGATAAAGTACTTGACGAGTCTTTTCTTACTCCATTGACGGTTGGCGTTCATACAGAGTTTCGTTGGAAGAAGTATTAGTATAATTCCTTCCCCCCCTGCCCACGAATGAAATTCGTGGGTTGCTTATTGCTACTCTGGCAACCCATGAGTATCCCACCACAACTTCCACCGAAATAAATTTCGGTGCTACTACTATTTTTTAAATATTTGCACCCTCTTTAAATAAGCGACGTATAAACCGATTTTCATTCGCAATTAGAAATCACTTTATGAGTAAGATGGGCTGCATTTTTGACCTCGACGGTGTCATTGTTGACACTGCCAAATATCATTTCAAAGCATGGAAGCGACTCGCCAACGAGTTGGGATTCGATTTTGACGAAAGTCAAAATGAACAACTCAAAGGCGTCAGCAGATACGATTCACTCAATTTGATTTTGGGTTGGGGCGGTATCGAGATGAGCGAAGAAGACAAACAAAAATGGATGGTCACCAAAAATGATTGGTACCTCGAACTCATCACGGACATGAACGATTCCGAAATTTTAGATGGCGTCGCACCACTTTTAGCGGAATTGCAATTCCATAAAATTCCAATCGCACTTGGCTCTGCCAGTAAAAATTCCCAACGCATTCTGAATGCCGTCGGAATCTCTCATTTTTTTCAGTCAGTCATTGATGGAAACAAAGTCAAAAAAGGGAAGCCAGATCCTGAGACCTTCCTTTTAGGCGCTGAAGCATTGGGGCTTTCGCCAAATGACTGTATCGTTTTCGAAGATGCGCCAAAAGGCGTAAAGGCAGGCAAAGCAGGTGGCTTTAAAGTCATCGGAGTAGGGAAGAGCGAATCGCTTTACGAAGCAGACTATGTGATTCCAGGCTTTTCAAAAGTTTCTTACAGTACTTTGTTTGAGCTATTTAATCGGATGAATTAAAGATGAAAGATCGAACTTTTATTCGTTGGATTCGGCTACGCTCAGCCAACAGTTTGGAACCCTAACCTGTACCATTAGCGGAGCCGAAGGGTACAAAAAAATGGTAGCTCTTTTAATCAAAATGAAAATTAAAATCAAAATAAAAAATTCTAAAAATTAACTGTAAGTAATTGAAAATCAAAGTATTAAACATGTTGTTTTTTAATTTTGATTTTCATTTTAATTTTGATTTCAATGAAAGATTATATCGTAAATCACCCCTGGAAAATCATAGAAGAAGGTTGGCAACCCGAACTCAACGAAATCTCCGAAAGTCTTTGCAGCATCGGAAATGGTCGGTTTGGACAACGCGCCAATTTTGAAGAACGATACACTGGTAAATCGCTTCCGGGTAGCTACGTCGGAGGCGTTTACTACCCAGACAAAACGCGAGTTGGTTGGTGGAAAATTGGCTATCCAAACTACTTTGGAAAGGTCTTGAATTCCCACAATTGGATTGGCATTGAATTAGATTTTGATGGCGAATATTTGGATTTGCATTCCGCGAAGGCGGTCAAAAATTTCCGAAGAGAATTGGATATGCAGCAGGGCGTTTTGAATCGCTCCTTTGAGGCGACGATGAAAAGCAATAGGACTGTGAAGGTCGAATCTACTCGCTTTTGTAGCATCGATAATGACAATATAGGAGCGATTCGATATGCGTTTACGCCAGTTGATTTTTCAGGAAAAGTTTCTGTAAATCTTTCCATCGACGCCGATGTTGAAAATCGAGACTCAAATTATGAGCATAAATTTTGGGTGCCGATTGAGCAAGACGCGGAGCGTGATTGGGCAGTGGTAGTTGCGGAAACTTTAGAGAGCGAATTTGACGCAGACATTTTTCAAGTGGCAGGCGCGATGACCTTCACTGTCGTGAAAAATGGGCAGCCGCTTGAGTATAAAACTTTCAGAGAGGAACGCGAAAAATACGCCGCCTGCCGAATCGAATTTGAGGTCAACGAAGGCGATGAAGTGGTCATTTATAAATACGCTTCCATCCAATCAACTCTGAATGTCACCAAAGAAAAATTAAAAGAAACCAGTCTCGCTTTCGCGAAATCAGCAAAAGAAGAAGGCTTCGAAAAATTGCATTCGGCGCAAGCCGCTGCATGGGCGAAAAAGTGGGAAGAAGCCGACATCATCATCGACGGCGATGTGGCTGCACAGCAAGGCATTCGATTCAATATTTTTCACCTTTATCAAACCTACACCGGCAAAGACGAGCGACTCAATATCGGTCCAAAAGGATTCACAGGCGAGAAGTATGGTGGTCTGACTTATTGGGACACAGAAGCGTATTGCCTCCCTTTTTATATGGCAACGGCGGAGCAGTCAGTGGCGCGTAACTTACTGATTTACAGGCATAAACACTTGCAAAAGGCAATCGAAAATGCCGAAAAATTAGGATTCAAAGATGGCGCTGCATTGTACCCAATGGTCACCATCACAGGCGAGGAGTGCCATAATGAATGGGAAATCACATTTGAAGAAATCCACAGAAATGGCGCGATTGCTTATGCGATTTTTGATTACATCCGCTACTCAGGTGATGAAAAATATTTGAGTGAATATGGCTTAGAAGTCCTGATCGGAATCGCTCGTTTTTGGGCGCAGCGCGTGCATTGGTCAGAGCGAAATAATTGCTACATGATGCACGGCGTCACTGGTCCCAACGAATACGAAAACAACATCAACAACAACTGGTACACTAATTATGTCGCTGTTTGGTGCTTGAAATATGCGCTCGAAGCGATGGATTATGTGGAGCAAAATGATGGGGCGAAATTTGAGGCATTATCCGAAAGGATTAAATTTTATAAATATACGGAAATCAAAGAATGGAAGAAAATCATTGAAAAAATGTACTTCCCAAAAGATGACGAATTAGGGATTTTTGTGCAGCATGATGGCTTCTTGGATAAAGAATTATTGACCGTAGGTGACCTTACGGAAAATGATCGCCCGCTCAACCAAAACTGGTCGTGGGATAGAATCCTTCGCTCGATTTTCATTAAGCAGGCAGACGTTTTGCAGGGCTTATACTTTTTCGAAGATGATTTTGATGAGGCAACTCATCGCCGCAATTTCGATTTTTACGAACCCCGCACGGTGCATGAATCTTCGCTTTCGCCATGTGTGCATTCTATTTTGGCTTGTAAATTAGGCAAACACGAAAAGGCTTATGAAATGTATCATCGCACCTCGCGCCTCGATCTCAATGATTTCAATAATGACACAGAAGATGGTTTGCACATCACGAGCATGGCGGGCACTTGGATTTCGGTTATCAAAGGTTTTGGGGGTATGCGAGTGAAGGAAGATCGCGTTCATTTCAATCCAACGATTCCAAAAAATTGGGAACGATTAGCGTTTAAAATCAGATGGCGTGGGCAGATTATAGACTTCCAAGCCACCCACCAAAATATCGAAATAAAGAATCATGGCAATCAGGTATTGCCAGTCTCGGTTTTTGGTAAGACTTTTGACATTAAAGAAAATGATAATATAGAATTGACGATTAATGGTTTAATCGCCAAAAATTAAAATCCAAATCATGAAAAAATCCCTATTTATAATTGCCGCTGTTGCACTTGTGTTTTCTTGCGTTTCGGAGCCAAATTCAAAAGGAGGAGGGGCAACTGGAATTAGTGCCGGCACTCCGCCACCAGTTCCTGCAGGTACTGGAAATTTCAATAATCCAACGTGGAAAGAAACCGCGCAAAAAATTTCAAATGGCAATTATGTGGCTGACAAAGACACCATGCAAGCCTCTCGAATGACCTACATTGTAAATAAATTTTGGTGGATAGACGGCTACGTGTCAAGTCGCCCAGCAGTGAGAGCTGATCAGCGTGGGAAGTGGTATATTTTTTATCCGAATCGCACCTTTGATTACGGCAAGTGGGATGAATTTTTAGCAAGAGGCACTTGGCGCTACAAACAATCGGAGCTAAACGGTGAAATGGTTGAAAACCTGTACACAAAAACCGACGATGGAAAAGAGACCCGTCAATGGGAAATGATGATGGCAGCGACCAATGAAAAGATGGTTTGGATGGGACCGCCGGTTGGACCAAATGCAGGTGACCAAGGGATGTTGCAGCCCTACCTTCAATTGCCGACAGAGAAAGATATTTTTTGGCAAATGCCAAAAGTAGAGACTCGTGTAGAGGAGTAGCTCAGTTTCAGGAACTATCTTTTCCGCAGTTTTTTTCTCGCTTTCGCGAAATATGCTCATTTCGCGAAAGCGAGAAAAATCCCTCTAAAATTAAACTGAACGAAAAAATGAAAAGCCTTGAAAATGATGGTTTTTTTCATTTTCATTTCGATTTTCATTTTAATTTTTAGAAATACCTACCTTTGAGCAAACATACTGCTTGAATGAACCTGGAGAATTTTCATGATTTTTTGAAGGAACCTTCCAATCTGCATAGAGTCTCTTATGCTGAGTTGAAGTCTATGGTTGCTGAATATCCATACAGTGCCAACCTCAGGTTGTTGATGCTTTTGAAAAGCAAGTTGGAAAAGAATCAGGACTTAGGGCGCAATATGCAATTAGCAGCAACTTACGTGGGTGATCGAGCGGTTTTATTTGAACTACTGCATAATCCAAAATTATTGACAGCTTTAGAAGAGGGCGTTTTGGAAACGGAGGATTTCTTAGAGTTAAAAGATTTGACGGAAGTCCAAGCCATTTTGGAGAACGAGGGGGAAGCGATTAAAGATGAAGAGATTGCCTTACAAAAACCAATTCCTTCTGCTCCCAAGGAGGAAAACTGGACGAAAGGTTTGTTTGATGGGGTTGATGAAGTTGCGGCTGTCGGAGTGCCGGCGGTGATTACCATAGACCAACTGCTCAATACGGTTTCTGATGACAATGAGGTGGAGGGAGATGCTTCCACTGAAATTGATAATATCGTTGAGGAGGAGGCGAAAACAGATGAAGAAGCAATTAGGCCCAATCAATTGTTATTTGATTTCGTGGCTTCCAATTTGTCGGGCTTTGCTGGGGTTATGGAGAATTTTGAGGTGAAAAAGATTTTGGTTCCATTAATTGTGGAGCCTCAACCGATTCGCAAAAAAATCATTCGAAAAACAATTGTGGCTGCTCCAAAAAAGGCAGAACCGCAGCCAAAGAATTCGTTCGCCAGTTGGCTCACACAATTCGAAAATGACCTCAATCGCGAGTTAGAGACGCCCGACATTAATAATCATATCGAGGAGGTGAAATCAAAAAGCGTTTCCAAAGAATTAGACATAGAGAAAAAGCTTTATAAGAAAAATAAGGATCAGGAAGAAAAACTAAAGCCAAAGAAGCGGGTTAAAGAAGAGATTAAACAGAGTTTGAAACTCAAAGATGAAATCGTTTCTGAAACTTTAGCCAAATTGCTCGTAAAGCAAGAGCGATATGACAAAGCGATAGAAATGTATCAAAAATTGAGTTTGAAATATCCTGAACGAGCTGAAATTTTCGAGGCTCAGATTGAAAAATTAAAAACGTTATAGCAGATGATTTTTATTTTGGGTATTTGTGCAACTTATTTCATAAGAAGCGTATTTTAATTTTTTCAAGGTTCCTAATTTTGATATATCCTCAAAAAAGTAGCACCTTTGCGGCTCAAATTGATAAATTAAAAAAAGAATAATATTATGGTATTCATGACAATAATCATCGCTCTTGTAGCTGCTTTGTTGATTGGAGTGATTTTGATTCAAAACCCAAAAGGAGGTGGAGTAGATTCTACTTTCGGAGGCTCCCAAGCGAATCAAATGTTTGGAGCAGCGAAATCAACTGACTTTGTTGAAAAAGCAACCTGGTATTTAGCAGCGGCTTTGTTCATTCTTTGTATTGTTGCTACCTATTTGGTAGGCGGCGACGCATCAGGAGGAGGAATCGAGTTGCTTTCCCAATAACAAGCGATTTAATCTCATAAACAGACAGCGGTATCGGGTTTTCCTCGGTACCGTTTTTTTTGTTGTTACCCCCTGACCCCCAAATTGGGGGGACCTGAATTAACAACTGGTTCTTAATTATTTCTTTTCTGCAAAAGTTTCATGGGTGAAAGAATAAAATGGATTACCAAAGGCAATCCATTTATTCTGTGAATTAGAAAGCTAATTCGAACTAACTCTATGCAAGGAATCTAATTAGCAACATAGTCAATGTATAATTTCGCCATCATGATAGATTGAAGATTAGCGATTACATGATTTATGATTTTCGAATACTAACAAATCAACTGTCTGCAAATCATGCAATCTCAATCCTTTCAAACTAAGAATCAATCCAACAATGTGTTTAAAAAGCAAAAGAACCTTTGCAGAGAATACCAAAGTCAAAAACCTAAGTGTTAATTCAGGTTCCCCCAATTTGGGGGTCAGGGGGAAAATCCACATCAACCTACTCCAAAGCCCATTCAAACCAACTCACCTCCCCGTATAATTAGAAGGAGTAATCCTTTTCAACTCCCCCTTAATCGAATCCGAAACCGCCAACCCGTCAATAAAATCTGAAATCACTCCTGCATCAATTTTTGCATTCCCACGAGTCAGCGCTTTCAGTGCCTCATAAGGTTTTGGAAAACCTTCTCTGCGCAACACATTCTGAATTCCCTCTGCCACGACCATCCAGTTTGATTCTAAATCTTCCTTAATTTTTGCTTCGTTTAGTACCAGTTTGTTCATGCCTTTCAAAATAGACTTGAAGGCAATTAAAGTATGACCACCCGGGACGCCCACGTTTCTTAAGACTGTGCTATCCGTTAAGTCACGTTGCAAACGGGAGATGGGCAATTTCGCCGAAAGGTGAGAAAAAATGGCGTTGGCAATTCCTAAGTTTCCTTCTGCATTTTCGAAGTCGATGGGATTTACTTTATGGGGCATGGCGGAAGAACCCACCTCGTTTTTGACGACTTTTTGCTTGAAATAGTCCATTGAAACATAAGTCCAAATATCTCTGCAAAAATCAATCAAAATCGTATTGATTCGACATGAAGCATGGAAGAATGCACCCAAATTATCATAATGCTCAATCTGAGTGGTAGGGAAAGAACGACTCAATCCCAAATAGTTTTGGACAAATTGATCCCCGAATTGATGCCAGTTAAAATCAGGATAGGCGACGTAGTGGGCATTGAAATTTCCAGTTGCGCCTCCAAATTTTGCAGAAAAAGGAACTGCTTTCAATTGCTCAAACTGAACCTCCAAGCGGTTTTTGAAAACCGCGATTTCCTTACCCAAACGAGTGGGGGAGGCAGGTTGCCCATGTGTTTTTGCCAACATAGGGACGGCTTCCCATTCGGCTGCAAATGTGTTTAATTCCTTAATTATGCTTTCATAAAATGGCGTATAAACTTTCTCAAACGCCTCCTTAATCATCAACGGTGTAGCAGTGTTATTGATGTCTTGCGAAGTCAATCCAAAATGAATAAACTCCTTGTAATCACCCAAACCAATCTCATCAAATTGCTCCTTTAGGAAATACTCAACTGCTTTGACGTCATGGTTGGTGACCTTTTCGATGTCTTTTATTTTTTGCGCGTCAGCGAGAGAAAAATCTACGCCTATTTGCGGAAGCTTCAATAGAGTCTCTGCGTCAATGCCCGTTAGTTGTGGCAATTTTAAATCAACCAATGCCTTGAAATACTCCAACTCAACGATGACTCGGTATTTTATCAAAGCATATTCAGAAAAATAAGGAGCCAATTCCTGAGTTTTGGAATGGTATCTTCCATCTATCGGAGAGGTGGCGGTCAAAGGAGAGAGATTCATATTTTGCAATTTTTTCAAAAAAAAGCGCAAAGGTAATAAACCCAAACGATCATTTTTTTCTCTGGAAATAAGCATAACTCGCTGAACTTCTTACATTTGCAGCTGTTAGTAAAACAAAAATTCTTAACCAATAAAAATACACTCACACATGGCATTTCAACTACCTGATTTACCATACGCGCATGACGCATTAGAGCCGAACATTGACGCGCGTACTATGGAAGTCCATCATGGCAAGCACCACAATGGCTACACCAATAAACTCAACGCAGCAATCGAAGGCACCGACCTCGAAGGCAAATCAATCAAAGATATTTTAGCAAACGTTTCTAAGTATTCAGCAGGCGTTAGAAACAACGGCGGCGGATACTTCAACCACTGTTTGTTTTGGGAAGTAATGTCTCCAAACGGTGGCGGTTCCCCCACAGCGCAAATGAATATCGGAAAAGCAATCGATAGAGATTTCGGTGGTTTGGACGAATTCAAAGCAGCTTTCAAAAAAGCAGCAACCACTCGTTTTGGTTCAGGATGGGCATGGCTTTGCGTGGATTCTGATGATAAATTATTCATCACTTCTACTCCAAATCAAGACAACCCATTGATGGACGTAGCTGAAAAGAAAGGAACTCCGATTTTGGGAATTGACGTGTGGGAGCATGCATATTACCTAAACTATCAAAACAGAAGAGGTGACTATATTGACGCATTTTTCAATGTCGTTGACTGGTCAGTTGTCTCTAAAAAGTACAATGACGCAAACCCAGGAGGAAGTGATTTTTCTTAAAAGTTGAAACTTTTCCTCTGAAAAATAGGTAAAAAGCCATGAGTATAAATTTCTCATGGCTTTTTCACTTGACTTTTAGTTTAGAAAAATTTATATTTGAGTAGAACATAAATATCCAAACAAACGAGAACTGAACTTTTTTTTCTATCAAACACTATTGTTTAATCCAAAATCTCACCCATGATCATTCTATCCTTACTATTAATAATTTTAGTAGTTTTTAAAATGGATTTAATTAAAGAATCTTAAAACTTAAAAACTCCACCTAAAAAGGCCTTCATGACAGCAGTTATGAAAGCCTTTTTCCTTTTTGGGCATTCCCAAACTCGCCTTTCGGCAAATACTCCAATTTAGCGAAAGCGAACCTCAATCCAGCCAAGGCATCAGCCCCGCCGTGCACCATGCACCGTGCACCGTGAGCCATTTTAACCCGCCTTTCGGCAAATACCCCAATTTAGCGAAAGCGAACCTCAATCCAGCCAAGGCATCAGCCCCGCCGTGCACCGTGAACCCTCCACCGTGCACCAAAAAGAAACTACCAGAAAATATTTAAACGATTCTTACCTTCCTCTTTCGAGAAATACCCATTTTTGTGCTCTCACAAAATGCAAAGCATAAAAACATGAAAAAAAGATTACGCATCGTTGCTGGAAATTGGAAAATGAATAAGACCTACGAAGCAGGTCGCGATTTGGTCATGGCAGTCCGAGATAGCTTAGGACCCTCAGAAGTAGTGGTTATAATGTGTCCGCCTTATATTCATCTCAAACCGGCGAGTATTTCCCTCAAAGATGTTTTGAATGTCAAGTTAGGCGCTCAAAACTGCCATCAAAACGAAGGAGGTGCCTACACTGGAGAGATTTCAGCATCTATGCTGAAATCTGTTGGTTGCGAATATGTGATTTTAGGACACTCCGAGCGCAGAGAGTATTTTAAAGAATCTCACCAGCTTTTAACTGAAAAAGTAAAAGCCGCTTTAGAAAATGACCTACGCCCCATTTTCTGCTTCGGCGAAAAACTCGACTCCAGAGAAGCCAAAAAACAAAACGAGGTCGTCAAAAAACAATTGAAAGAATCCATCTTCGACCATTTCTCGAAAGAGGAATTTGCGAACATGGTTTTAGCATACGAACCCGTTTGGGCAATTGGCACAGGCAAAACTGCCTCACCCAAGCAAGCCCAAGAAATGCATAAATTCATCCGCTCGCTCGTTGCGAAAAAATACGGCGCAGAAACCGCTGACCTGACCACCATCCTTTATGGAGGAAGCGTAAAACCTGCCAATGCAAAAGAACTGTTCGGCCAACCCGATGTCGATGGCGGTTTGATAGGCGGTGCTTCATTGAAAGCTGCTGATTTTGTAGCGATTACGAAGGCGTATTTCTAAATTCTTTCTGCATCCCGAAGCGAATTTGGGACATGTTTTTTCTACAAATAACAAATCATGATAGTACACGGCACCCACAACGCCCTCCCAGACGAAAGAAACAAAGACGTCCTCATCTATGTCAATGGCGAGTTGTTCCCTCGCAACGAAGCAAAAATCTCCGTTTTTGATAGCGGATATTTAGTGGGCGATGGCATCTGGGAAGCTCTTCGTTTGCACGAGGGGGTTTTGGTTTTTCAAGAAGAGCATCTCGACCGCATCTGGTCAGCAGCTGCCACCATCGGCATGAAACTACCTTGGACAAAGGACGAACTCATCGCAGAAGTTTGGAAGACGCTCCATGCGAACAAAATGGAGGACGGCGTTCATGTGAGATTCATGGTGACGAGAGGTATTCAAAAAACGCCCTCCCAAGATCCTCGCTTAGCAATCAGCGGTCCCAACTTAGTCATCATCGCAGAGCATAAAAAAGCAAGCACCGAAAGCAAGGAAAAAGGAGTGACTCTTTTTACTTCTACCATCCGTCGCGGCTCGCCTGATTATTTAGACCCACGGCTCAATTGTCATAGCAAACTGCATGAAGTCATGGCGCTCGTTCAAGCCATCGAAGCAGGTGCCGATGAGGCATTGATGCTGGACATCAACGGCATGGTTTCGACTTGCAATGCCACCAATTTTTTCATGGTCAAAAATGGAGAGGTGTGGACATCCACGGGGCAATATTGCATGAACGGCATCACGCGAGGCAACATCATCAGAGTTTGCAAGGAGAATGGAATTCCGGTTTTTGAGCGGAACTTTTCATTGTTTGATGTCTATGGCGCAGACGAGGCATTTGTGACTGGAACCTTCGGCGGCGTGACTCCAGTAACCCAAATCGATGGTCGCCAAATCGGCGAAGGAAATTATGGAACGATGGCACGAAAACTCAGCCACCTCTACCACGAGTTGATTGAATCAGAAGTAGCAAAAGCAAAACAAAAAGGGTAGGGCGATGACCGACAAGACAAAGCGAATCAACATCTGGTCAGGACCCAGAAACATTTCGACGGCACTCATGTATTCTTTCGCACAGCGCTCTGATACGCAAGTCTATGATGAGCCATTGTACGCGCATTATCTCTCCAAAACGCCTGCAAAAGATTATCACCCAGGTGCAGCAGAAGTCATCGCAGATCAAGAAAATGATGGCAAAAAAGTCATCGAAATGATCATGGGCACTCATTCAAAACCAGTTGCCTTTTTCAAACACATGACTCATCATTTGATTGAATTAGATTTCGGTTTTTTGCATAAAACAACCAATGTCATCCTCACTCGCGACCCGCGTGAAATGCTTCCTTCCTTCATCAATCAAATCAAACAACCCCAACTCAAAGACACTGGCTATGCCGCACACATCAAATTACTTAACTATCTGAAAATCAACAATTTACCCATAATTGTCCTTGACGGAAAAAACGTCTTGCTCAATCCCGAAAAGGTGCTAACTGAACTATGCAATCAAATCGATATTCCCTTCCAAAAATCAATGCTTTCATGGAATGCAGGCGCTCGACCTGAAGATGGCGTATGGGCAAAACATTGGTATCACAACGTCCATAAATCCACCGCTTTCGCGGAATATCGACCCAAAACGGAGCCGTTTCCAGAGCGATTGAAACCGTTGTTGGCGGAGTGTCTGCCTTTATATAAGGAGTTGAGTAAATTGGCTATTCAACCGTAGTGATCGTGAGTTCAATTGGCGCATGATCTGAGCCATTTGCCGCTCCTAACTTTCTATCCAAAACGACCAATCCATCACTAACCAAAGCATGGTCAATTGGCACATTCAAAAACCACCAATCTGCATTCCAAGAGTTTTGAATTCCGAATCCTTTTCGTGTGTCTCTCAAAGAAGTCTCCTTAGTCAGAAAGGAAAAGTTAGGCGACCAATTGGTGCAATTAAAATCACCTAAAAGAATTACCTCAGAATTTTTCTCAGCCACTTTTGCGATGGCATTCAATTTTTTGAATTGGTTGTTTCGGTCTTTAAATTGAGATGGGTCAACAGGCGGCGGCGGGTGGCTGCCGATGATGGTGAGAGGTTGATTATTCAAAGTCGTTTTTGCGATTATGGTTGGCAATCCATATTTGCTAAGTCGCTGAATATCAATATTCTCAAAAGGAATTTTGCTAAAAAGTGCAATGCCAAAATTATCACTCCGCACCTCCTTTTTTGAGTGCGGATAGATTAGATTCAGTGGTCTCAAAGCGTTGTCCCAAGAAGGGGTGTACTCCTGAAAAAGAATCAAATCAAAATCTTCTTGTATCAAATAGCTTTGGACTTTAGTGTGGCTTCGATTACCTGACCAAAGATTTATGGCAGCGATTTTTAAGGAAGAGTTATTTGATTTTTTATTTGCCGAAAGGTAAAAGGGAGAAAGGGAAAGGCTCAAAAAGAAAACCACCAAACCGCTCGCAATCATCTGAAATCTATC
Source organism: uncultured Saprospiraceae bacterium (assembly GCA_937967625.1). GTDB lineage: Bacteria > Bacteroidota > Bacteroidia > Chitinophagales > Saprospiraceae > JAGQWW01. The sequence continues at coordinate 878 of CALCJP010000078.1, read as the reverse complement.
CTTTCGGAAAATGCCCCACATCAGCAACAAAATGAAATAGAGCAAATAGTAAATCCGAAAGTGCGTAAACACATCAAGCAGCCAATGAAACTTGCCCAAAAGTCCCAGCCAAAGAGGGAGTAGCCCAAGTGCGAAAAAGAAGTAATTTCGTTTCATTCAACGGATTTAGGTTTACTAAACTTTATTTTGTTTTAGACTCCATAACTAAATAGTTAGGAACCAATTTTTATCAATGCCAAGTTTAGTAAACCTACTCCTGCAAAAACAAATTCACTTTATCAATCACCTGCTCAGCTTCCGCATAGCCATTCGATATCAAAATCACTTTTTCTCCCTTTTTCAAAATCACCGTTGGGAATCCACGGACGCCCATCGTTGCAGATTTTTCAAAGTCCTTTTTGACTTTTACTTTCATGGCTGCTGATTCGAATATTTCGGCGAAAGCCGTTTTTTCAAATCCAAATTGATCTGACAAATCTGTGTAGGTGGTTAAGTCAGAAGTGTTTTTGTTTTCAAAATAAAATGCTTTTTGAATGGCTTTGAAAAATTCAAATTCCACTTCCGGTTTCAGCTCTCGGATAGTGGTGACGGCTCGACAAGCAGGCTCGGTATCATAAACAAAAGAGGCGTCTTTGAGGATGTCATATTTAAATTGTTGCCCACTTCGCTGCCCAACTTCTTCCCAATGATGTTGCAAAAAATCACCCAACTCGGTCATCGTCTGTGTATTGTAAGGACGCAATCCGCCCATGACCAATTCAACATTAACTTCACCTTCGAGCGCCTTGATGGCTTTAGAAAATTCAGGTGAAAAACCATAGCACCACGAACACATTGGGTCGCCAAAATAGAGTAGAGTCGCTTTCTCTTGAGACATA
>CALCJP010000077.1 GCA_937967625.1 uncultured Saprospiraceae bacterium | reverse complement strand
GGTCGAGTGCTAAATCCATCGCTCCATTTGCTTCGTTGTCTTTGACTAAAATGGCTGCGTTTTTGTCTGCCAAAGCTTTGGCATTCGCAGTTTGATGGTCTTCGGAAACATTGGGCGAAGGAATCAAAATCGAAGGCGTTCCGGTCAAACACAATTCGGAAATTGTCAATGCCCCTGCCCTGCAAACCATCAAATCCATCACCGCAAAAGCATAGTCCATTCGCTCGATGAATGCGACGTATTTTACGTTGGGTAATTGAGCCGTTTTCGATTTTGAAAACTCCTCAAAATAAAACTTACCAGCTTGCCAAAGAACTTGAACCTGAGGGTTCGCTTTTAATAAATCGTGGTTGGCTTTCATCATTTCGTTGAGCGTTCTTGCGCCCTGACTGCCGCCTGTGATCACGATGGTCTTTTTTCCTTTTTCGAATCCGAATGACTCATAAGCTGCTGATTTTAAAGCACTTACGTCGTTCAGATCGCTTCTTACCGGATTTCCCGTAAGGGTGATTTTTCCTTTCGGAAAATATTTCCCTAAGCCCTCATACGCCACACAAATCCGATTGACACTTTTCGCCAAAAGGCGATTGGTGATGCCCGGATAGCTGTTCTGCTCTTGTATCAAAGTAGGAATGCCGCGACTTGCTGCTCGCCTCAAAGTGGGCCCGCTTGCGTAGCCTCCTACCCCAATCACCACGTCGGGTTTAAACCTTTTCAAAATGCCGTTTGCCTTCCACAAACTGCTGATGACCTTAAATGGAAATGACAGATTCTGCAAAGTCAACTTTCGTTGAAAACCTGAAATCCAAAGTCCTTCTATTGGGTAGCCTGCTTTTGGCACTCGCTCCATTTCCATCTTCCCCTCGGCTCCCACAAACAAAATTTCCGCTTTCGGAACTTGTCTTTTTATTTCATTGGCGATGGCTACTGCGGGAAAAATATGTCCGCCGCTACCTCCGCCTGAGATGATTACTTTTACCCCCTGACCCCCTGAAGGAGGAACCAAATGTTCACTATTCTCTCTTTGAGAATTTTCTTTTTGGTTCATTTATCAAAAAGTTTAAGCTCTTGGCTTTATTTGGTTCACGGTTAATGGTGCACGGTACACGGCGAAGCCATTTTCCCAAGTTTGAACTCTTTATAAAGCCTATTTCAAAATTTATTTTCTTTTTCACTTTCGTGAAATCTTTATCCTTCTACTGGCGGAGGCGCTCCTGCATCATCACCTGTCAAAACCACATCTTGGCGCACTTTCAATTCTTCTACATATTTGCTTACGCTCAGTATCATTCCGAACGAAATGCAGGTGAACAGCAATGAGGTTCCTCCCAAACTCAACATGGGTAAAGTCAGTCCTGTAACTGGAACCATGTTGACATTTACTGCCATATTGGTCAGGGCTTGGATAACCATGCTCACTGTGAGTCCTATTGCCAACATGCCTCCAAATGCTTTGGGGCTGATGGTTAGCAACCGTATTGCTCGAAAGAGCAATAAAATATAAATGCCCATGATGAAAAAGGCTCCTATCAATCCATATTCCTCACTGATGATCGAATAGATAAAATCTGAATAACCGTGAGGCAAATGATTTCTTTGAATGCTATTGCCTGGTCCGACACCAATGATGCCGCCATTTGCAATTGCGATTTTTGCTTGGGTGGTTTGGTAGAGATCGCCTTCCTCGTTTACGAATTCATTGAGTCGGCTGACCCAAGTTTCCGTTCTGATCATGTCGGGGTAGTATTGGCTGATTGCTACTAAAAAAACGAAAACGTTTAATCCTAAAAAGAGCAATAAGGCGATGTATTTTATCGCAACTCTCCCGATGAACATCATCATCAAACAGGTGATAAACAACAACACTGCTGAGGATAAATCCGCCGGTGCGATCAGTCCGCAGACAATCAAGACCGGTACGATAATCGGCAAAAATGCACTTTTAAAATCCTCGATATATTCTTGCTTGCGCGTAATCTCACGCGCCACATAAATGATCAATGCGAGCTTGGCGAAGTCGGAAGTTTGGAAGGTGATGTCCATAAAGGAAATCCATCTTCTTGCTTCGTTGAGATCGGTACCAAATGAAATGGTATAAATCAGGAGGGGTACTGCCAGTAAAATCAGGTAGGGAGCAACTCTTTTAAACCGCATGTAATGCATGGAATAGCAAGAGTAGGCTAAGAAAAGTCCACCTGCCAAAATCAAGAGATGCTTTAGTAGAAAGAACTCGGTGTCGCCACCTTTTTCGCGGTAAGCGAGTGTGCCGGTTGAGCTATAAACCAACAACAGACTGAATAGCGCAAGCACCGCCAAGATCATCCAAATGACCCGATCTCCCCTCAATTCAGCGTATAGTCTGTTGCCTAAACTCATAGACGTTTTCCCCCAAGCCTATTGGCTCTGTTTTGGTTATAAAATGTTTGTTCGTTGTATGTATGTTTCCTTTGGCTTCGCTGAGGGTACGGTTTCTGTGAACCGTAGTCCGAGCGGAGTCGAGGACGGAATCAAATCCTCGTTCTTTTGACTGTTCTTCTCGACTCCGCTCGAAGAACGGTTTGAAGATCAGTTCATTATTTCAACTCCATCACTGCTTCTCTAAACAAGTCGCCCCGATGGATATAATTTTTAAATAAATCGAAACTTGCGCAGGCTGGTGAAAGTAATATTGTATCCCCTGGTTTACTTACCTTTTTTGCCTCAGCAACTGCCGCTTTCGCGGAATTGGTTTCGATGATGTTTGGACAGATGTCCTTGAAAAAGGAAATGATTTTTGTGTTATCAACGCCGAGACATATAATGGTTTTGACTTTTTCTTTTACGAGTTTTTTTAGTGGCTCGTAGTCATTGCCTTTGTCGGTTCCGCCAGCTATCCAAATGGTAGGTTCTGTCATTGCGCTTAGTGCGTAAAAAACGGAATCTACATTGGTGGCTTTGCTGTCGTTGATATAAGTCACTCCGTTGATTTTGGCTACTTCCTCCATTCGGTGTTTGATGGCTTGGAAGGTCTGGATGGCTTTGCGAATTTGGTCAGTTTTGACTCCTACTCGCTTTGCCGCCAAAATGGCGCAGGTCAAATTGAATGTATTATGTATGCCTTTCAATTTGAAATCAGTGAGGTCAAATTTTGACCTTCCGATTTGTAGCGACTCATTTTCTCCTTTTTCAAAATAGACTGATTTCCCTTTGGAATTCAGCGGTTTATGCTTTAAATAATTATAAATATTTTCATCATCTCCATTGAAAATCGCTAAGTCGGCAGACTTTTGATTCATGAAGATTCGGAATTTGGAAGCGATATAGTTTTCCATTTTGTAGTCATATCGATCCAAATGATCCGGTGTGATATTGAGTAGTAAAGCGACATTTGGACGAAAGTCCGTGATGCCATCTAATTGAAAACTACTCAACTCCAAGACATAAATGTCGGGGTTGGTTTCGGCAACCAATCGAGCGAAACTGTAGCCGATGTTGCCCCCTACCTCGACATTGAGTCCGGCGGATTTTATCAGATGATGGGTCAAGGTCGTTGTGGTCGTTTTTCCGTTACTTCCAGTGATGGCAATTATGGTAGCATTGGTATATCGACTTGCGAATTCTATTTCAGAAATCACTGGCGTTCCTTGCTGCCTCAGTTGCTTAATCAACGCCACCTTGTCGGGTATGCCCGGACTCTTGATGACTTCATCTGCATTTACAATTTTGTCAATAGTATGACCGCATTCCTCGTATGGAATACCGTATTTTTTAAGCTCATTCTTGTTCTTGTCCGGGAGGGTTCCTTTGTCGGAAAGGAAGATTTCGAATCCTTGTTTTTGTGCCAAAATTGCGGCACCTACTCCCGATTCCCCACCGCCCAATATGACTATTCGGCGGCGAGGGATGGGAGGTTGGTTTTCTTTTGATTTACTCATTCTCAAGAACTCGGTTTAGTTCCATTGGCAAATCAAATGATTGCACGGATTAAGCAGAATATTTTGCTGCATCCGCTTTTCCAAGAACTCTCCAGCATTCGTGCGTTGCACCTTCTGCTTGAGATTTTGCAACTGCATAGAATCTTCCTTTTTTCTCGCGAACTTCGAAGTCTGCAGTTGTGAATTTAGCCTTGGTTTTTACATCGTAGAAACTTAATGGTTCCTTTGCCATGTTATTAAAAATTTAAATTAAAAAAATGAATTCGAACCTTTGGTTGATTGACGCTGGGTTCTAATTCGAGTGATTCTTTATTTGTGTTCAAGTGTTTTTGTGTTTTTGTGTTCTTGGTTGTATTCAGGTGTTTTTCTTTGTTAAGTATCGAATTAAGCCTAAAGTCAGATTTCTTGTTTTATCTGTTTTAGTATGCAGCTCGTCTAACTGATGTTTTTCTGCATAATTCAAATCCTCACATAAATAAACCATACTTTTTACCTCTGCCGCTGAGCTTTGAGAAATATCTAAAAACCTTACAAACTCTTTATTCGACTTTCTTCCAAAGCCCTCTGCGATATTATTCATTGAGGAAATTGCAGCTCGCCTCATTTGACTTTTCAAATCATAATCTTTTGAAAAAGATCCTTGGTTTGAAATCTGATACACCAACTTCACTAACTCTCTCGCTGCCTTCCAACATTCCAGATTTTCAAATCGAGTTATTTTAGACATTTTTTTTGATGTTTTTAAGTGTTTGTGTTTTCAGGTGTTCAAGTTTAAGTACTCGTCTAATCATGAACACATAAACACTCCAACACTCGAATACATATAGGGCGTTCGCGTATTGATGTGTTCTTGTGTTTTTGTTTTCAGGTGTTCAAGCTTAGATACT
>CALCJP010000076.1 GCA_937967625.1 uncultured Saprospiraceae bacterium | reverse complement strand
CTTTCGTAATGGTGCGGCGAAGCCAGCTTCCCCGTTTCGCCCCTTCTTCAAGGCTTTTTTTTTTGTTGAAGCGTACTTCTCATTGACCTCATCGCCCCATTTGTTGACTTTGTCGCCAAATCGGTCCATTTCCTCCTCGACCACGCGACCGATGTTGGAGGCATTGATAGCCTCGCCACGCATGGCGAGTCTATCAGATGCAGTTTCTGCTGGAGGTACGATTACCCAAAGCAAGATATAGCCGATGATTGGGAAACCTGCTCCCAAAACTACGAGCACTACTAATGCGATTCTCAACCACAATGGGTCTTTGAATCCAAAGTATGCACTCAAACCGGCTGCTACTCCTGAGATGACTTCATCGTCACGGTCTCTGAATAGTCGTTTGCCGACTCGGTAGTTGGACTTGGTGTTCGTTTGAGTGCGAGCCCCTGAAGCCATAGTGGCGCTATCATCTGGGTCAACTCCAAATTCTTCTGGAGTTCCCATTTTAGTGATGGCTTGGCTGACTTCTTTATTGGTTACAATTTGCCCCGTTGAGATACTTTCCTGAAAAAGCTCTGCCATACGAGACTCTATATCGCCAACGATTTCTTCATGTCCTTCTGACCTTCTGAAATGGCGGCTGATGGTTTGGAGGTAGTTGTCCAGTTGAGCATACGCATCTTCGTCGATGGTAAATGGGTAGCCTCCAAGGTTGATATTTACTACTTTTTTCATTTTATAAAGGTGATTTTGAAATAGAGTTTGAGAATGAGAGAATGAATGAATTACTGAATGTGAGAATGGTTCAAGAGCTGCTGCTTACTGCAAACTGCCTACTGAATCACTGCTCCACTGAATCATTCCTCCTCATCTGCCCCAGCTTTTGCTTTGGCGTTTTTTCGTTTTTTCGTTGTTGTTGTCGGTTTCGTTTTATGAGTGGTATTCGAAACTGCGTTTACCAGCTCATTCCAAGTTTCGTGTAGGGAAGACAAAAATGTCGTTCCGATTTCCGTCAAGCGGAAATATTTACGCGGCGGACCGGAAGAAGACTCTTTCCAGTGATAGTCTAACAGCCCCGCATTTTTGAGTCGAGTGAGCAAAGGGTATAGGGTTCCTTGAACCACTATAAGTTTTGATTCTTCCAATTTATCTATAATGTCGGATGGATATGATTCCTTTTCCGCTATGATTGAGAGAATACAAAACTCTAAAACGCCTTTGCGCATCTGGGCTTTTGTATTTTCCAATTTCTGATCGATTTTCATTAATAAAAGATTTTTAAAAATGTCTTTTTTAAATGAGTTGAGGTTGATTCAGATAATTTAAAAATAAGGTAATTGTACTTCTTGCTTTATTTTTAAATCAAATAGAGTCGGGTGATTTCTTCATTTAATAAAGACTAAAAACTATAGTCTTTCTGTCGTTTGACAATGCAAACATAGGAAATCATATAGTACTATGCAACACATAATACCTGTTATCACCATGAATTTTCTATAAACAGGTAGTAGGTTTCGACGAAAGTTGGAAAATTAAATAGAAATCATTGATTTATTTTCATTCAATTACACTCGCTGAGTACAGGAAGAAACATAGGTTTACTAAACTTCGCTCCCGATTAAAATACGGGACAAGTTTTCGCTAAATTCACTGATTTCAATAATTCTATTCGCGAGCTTTTTTAAAAATTATGTTTAGTAAACCTCTTATTTCAGTTTTGTCTTCTACTCAATTATATTCGCAAGACAAAAAAAGCGCAGCCAAATGACTGCGCGAACAATTATGCCTTTAAGGCATATAACCCAAAAAAATATTAAAACTTTCAGCACAAGGGATCGCTCCTTTGTGCTTTTTTAATAAGTAAATGCATTCATTTAGAAATGAGGTAAATGATTAAAAGGGGAAAAATTAGGGTGGAGTATAAAACGATTGGTAGCTTGGGGACTACGATTTGGGGTAGGTAGGAAATATCAGTAATCTCTTTGGGTATTAGTTTCAGCGGCGAATGTAGCATTTAATTTTCGTCTGAAAGTGTAAATTTTTGTTAAAATTAATAACAATATATTTGTTTGAAAATAGAGACTTGTAAAAAAAGCATAGCAAATCTTAAATTCCATACCTTCACCCCATGCAAAACTTCATCTCCACAATAACACTGGCATTTGATAAAGAGACTTTCGTCAAATTAACACTGAGCAAACCTCGCCGCAAACAATCGGGTTTAAAAAAAGTAGTAATCCAACCTGTGGAGGTAAAAGGAGTGCGGCAATTGAAATTCGTGTATCGACACGACACGCACGACATTACCAAAAATCATATCATCAGCGCCGGGTTGGATACGATTGAGGAATTACTCAACGAGCAAATGATGATTGGTAACCTCTTTACAACTGAGGCAGATGTCATGTTTAAGTTGACCAAAAAGGGCAACGCTCATATCCACACCCAAACGCCCACTTTCACTAAGCCGCCTGATTTGCAACATGACAAGGAGAAGAAACGATATTTGGGCGAAAGCCCTTTTTTGATAGACTTAGGCATTTTGGATAAAAATGGGCGCATCCCTAAAGATGGTCGGGACAAGTATCGACAGATTGAAAGGTATGTGGAAATCATCGACTCGTTGTTGCGCCAAAATCCAAAGTTGCTCAAACAGCCAAAACTTCACATCACTGACATGGGGAGCGGAAAGGGCTACCTGACTTTCGCGATTTATGACTATCTCACCAACCAACTGAATCGAAACGTAAAGGTCATGGGAGTGGAGTTGCGGGAGGAGTTAGTAGAGTTTTGTAACTCGCTTTCGCGAAATGTCGGTTTCAAAAACCTCTCGTTCCAAAAAGGTTCTATCGGAGATTTTGACTTACCTAAAACCGACATCCTAATCGCCCTTCATGCCTGCGATACGGCAACTGACCACGCGATTGCCAAAGGCATTTCGGCGAAAGCCGCACTTATCATCTGCGCGCCATGCTGCCATAAACAAATTCGCAAGTCATTGAAAAACAGTGAGTTATTTGATCCTATCTTAAATTATGGAATTTTGAAAGAACGGCAGGCGGAGATTCTAACGGATACGATTCGCGCCCTGCTGTTGGAAGCAAATGGCTATAAAACCAAAGTCTTCGAATTTATCTCCACCGAGCACACTGGCAAAAACCTCATGATAGTCGGACAACGCCATGAGCGAAAAGTAGATAAAGAAGCCATTCTAAAAAAGGTCGCTGCGCTCAAAGCAGAGTTTGGGATTGCGGAGCACTATTTGGAGCGGTTGGTTTGAAAGTGAATCTCATAAATTAAATACCCACTTATCATTTGAATTTTCCTTTCGGAAAAATGTAATTTTGCACGTCGGTCTCTCGCCCACATTTTTAAGCTACTTTTTGTAAACTTTTTAGTCAAAAAATCATTAGCGGAATAGAATCTCTCTCGAAGTAAGATCGAGATGAATTTTAGGAAATAATAATTCACTTTTTTAAAAACATAAGTGATTGAATATTAGTGCAGATATGCATTTACTATTTATTCATTTACTCATTTTTTTCTATGAGTCATACAAATACTAAGAACGAATTTGCCGGAAGGCACTTTGGCGTCAACCCTGCTGAAATTGAGGAAATGTTGAAAACCATCGGAGTCAAATCCATGGACCAACTTATTGACGAAACGATTCCACCTGCCATTCGCCGCAAAGGCGAATTGAACCTACCCGAAGCGCAAACGGAGTTCGAATACCTTTCTGAACTCAAAAAAGTCGCTGCTAAAAATAAGGTGTATAAAAACTACATCGGGCAAGGCTATCACGGGACGATTACGCCGTCTGTGATTTTGAGAGGTGTTTTTCAAAATCCAGGTTGGTACACCCAATACACCCCCTATCAAGCAGAAATCGCTCAGGGCCGTTTGGAAGGTTTGTTGAATTTCCAGACGATGGTGAGTGACTTGACAGGTTTGCCGATTGCGAATGCTTCTCTTTTAGATGAGGCCACCGCAGCAGCGGAAGCGATGGCAATGTTCTTTAGTGTCAAAAATAAAAGAGCAAAAGGAAAAGACATCGCCACTGATTTTTTAGTTTCAAATAAAGTGTTGAAACATACAATAGACGTGCTGCGCACGCGCGCCGAGCCATTGGGCATTAAGGTGAAAGTGGCAGCAACGAGCGATTTCAAATTCAATGATAAGACATTCGGAGTTTTGCTTCAATATCCATGTGCTGATGGAGCCGTTGAGGACTATCGCGCATTGGCAACCGAGGCAAATTCGAAAAACATCTTCGTCACCGTCGCTGCCGACATCATGAGTTTGGCATTGCTAAAGCCACCGGGAGAGTGGGGCGCTGATGCAGTGGTTGGTAACACCCAACGCATGGGCGTACCAATGGGATTCGGAGGTCCGCATGCAGCTTACTTCTCAACCAAAGAAGACTTCAAACGCTTGATACCGGGTCGAATCATTGGCGTCTCTCAAGACACTCATGGCAACCGTGCTTTGCGTATGGCATTGCAGACTCGCGAGCAACATATCCGTCGTGAAAAAGCGACTTCTAATATTTGCACAGCACAAGCGCTACTTGCCAACATGGCTGGTTTTTACGCAGTGTATCATGGGCCGGAAGGCATCAAAAACATTGCGACACATATCCACCACCATGCGAAATATTTAGCTGATCGATTTAAGGCAATGGGCTTGAATCAAACCAATGAGCATTACTTCGATACGCTTCGCGTTGAGGTTGATACCAAAACCAAACGTGCTATTCGTTCTGCTGCCTTACGGCAAAAAATAAATTTCTTCTACGACTCAAGATCAGTTCAGATAACTGTAGATGAGACTACTACGCATAGCGATTTGGAAAATGTCATGTCGATATTCGAACATGCAACAAAAAAAATCAGCGGCTTAAACGGAAAGGCAACTAAAGGTTTTGCGATTCCAAAAGCGTTGAAACGCGATACTGAATATTTGACTCATCCTGTTTTCAACTCGCACCACACTGAGAGCAAAATGATGCGCTACTTGAAGCGCTTGGAGAATAAAGATATTTCATTGGTACACTCGATGATTCCATTGGGAAGCTGCACGATGAAGTTGAATGCGGCTTCGGAAATGTTCCCAGTTAGTTGGCCGGAGTTTGCCAATATCCACCCATTCGCTCCATCGAATCAGTGGAAAGGGTATCAGCAAATTTTTGAGGAATTGGAAGCATATCTTTCTGACGTGACTGGTTTTACGGCTTGTTCGTTGCAGCCAAATTCAGGTGCTCAAGGGGAGCATGCAGGACTGATGGTGATTCGTGCCTACCATAAATCACGCAAAGAAGGGCATCGAAACATTTCATTAATTCCATCTTCTGCGCATGGAACGAATCCAGCGAGTGCGGTCATGGCGGGCATGAAAGTCGTCGTCGTCAAATGTGATGAAGAAGGCAACATCGACATTCCCGATTTAAAAGAAAAAGCAGAAAAGCATAAAGAAAATTTGGCTTCTTTGATGGTTACCTATCCATCGACACATGGTGTATTTGAGGAAGGCATCAAGGAAATCTGCAAAATTGTTCATGATCGAGGCGGATTGGTTTATATGGACGGAGCGAACATGAACGCGCAAGTTGGTTTGACCTCTCCTGGTCTAATCGACGCCGATGTTTGCCACTTGAATTTGCATAAAACATTCGCCATTCCACATGGAGGAGGAGGTCCGGGTATGGGTCCGATTTGTGTCAATGATAAGTTGGCTCCTTTCCTTCCCAAACACGTTTATCAAAAAACTGGCGGCAAAAAAGGAATCAAAGCAGTCTCGGCAGCGCCTTGGGGAAGTGCCAGCATTTTGTTGATTTCTTATGGATACATCCGAATGTTAGGTGCAGACGGCGTGAAAGACGCCACTAAAGTGGCTATCCTAAATGCCAACTATATCAAAGCTCGCCTTGACGGCAAATATGATGTCCTTTACACTGGTAAGCACGGAAGATGTGCCCACGAAATGATTATTGATTTGCGTCCATATAAATCATTGGTGAGTGCTGAAGATGTCGCCAAGCGATTGATTGATTATGGTTTCCATGCGCCAACGCTTTCCTTCCCAGTGGCAGGAACGTTGATGATTGAGCCAACAGAAAGCGAGGACTTGGATGAGTTGAATCGTTTCTGTGACGCAATGATTGCGATTCGAAAAGAGATTGACGAAGTTGCTTCTGGTAAGGCTGATAAAGACAACAACGTGCTTCATAATGCACCGCATACCATCAATATCATCACACAAGATGATTGGAAATTACCGTACTCTCGCGAGAAGGCTGCTTATCCGCTACCGTATCTGCGCAATGGCTGGAAGTTTTGGCCAACTGTCGGTCGGGTCGATAATGCCTTTGGTGATCGTAATTTGATTTGTACTTGTCCGCCGATGGAGGCGTACGAGGAGGTGGATGGGTAGTTTGTGATTGCTTGATTGTGCTGGTGGCACGACTCAAAAGTCGTCCCACCAGTAAATTAGCAGAATAACTTGCGATACTCGTGGGACGACTTTTGGAGTCGTGCCACGAGCAATTGAACCAAAATTTGACGAAAGTCAAAAATGAAATGAGAAAACGATGAACATTACCCCAAACCATATTTACCATGTATTCAATCGTGGAAACAACAGGCAACCCATTTTCTTTCATAGAGAACATTATCTCTTTTTTCTCCAAAAAGTTAGGAAGCATCTTCTGCCTGTCTGTGAAACCAACCTTTGGACAATCAATTATGGACGATTATGCAGTTTGCTGTTTTAGATATATTCATCAAAATCCATTTGAAGCTAATTTAGTTGATTCTCTTGAAGAGTGGGAATTTAGTTCTTTTCGAGATTATTTGGGTTTGAGGAAAGGGACATTATGTAATCAGTCACTTGCTAATAAATTGCTTGAATTTGAATTGAATGAATTCTTTGAATTTTCTAAAAAACCAGTGCCATCTAATTTTAAAATTTAGTGTAATGATACTCGTGGGACGACTTAGAGTCGTCCCACATAAATTTTTCACAACGTGGTAGAGACGATTCATGAATCGTCTCTACTTTTTTTTACACTTTCGTCAAAAAATATTTAATGCCACAACCCACCTATCTAAACCTCACCAAAGAACAATTTGAATCTTTTGCAGCCTTGCCAACTGAGGGAGCAGTTTCCATGCTGAATCTGATGAAGTTTAAAAGTAGGGTAGCGACGACGGGCAAAACTGGTGCAGAGCAATATCAAGACTACTTGAAAGCAGCGTACCCTTATTTCACGAAAGTGAATGCTAAGATTGTTTTTCAAGGCGCACCTAAATTGACCTTGATTGGACCTGAAGAAAACGAATGGGACAAGGTCTTGATTGTCGAATATGCTTGCAAAGAAGACTTTATCAAAATGATCACTATGCCTGGCTACCCTTCGAAAACGAGGAGTGAGGCTTTAGAGGATTCGAGATTGATTTTTTGTAAGGTTTGAGAGTTATCCCTCTGAAATGGCATTCGGCTAAGACTTGTCCCGAACTGGTTTCGAAAGCCGCTTCAACAGATGAAACACCACCAAAAAACCAATAAACTGCAACGCCACTAATTGCGGACTCGCAAAACTATCACTATCGAAAACACTGCCTCCACAAAAACCTACGACGGCAATATTTGAGAGTAAAACGAAAACCATAGACTTAAAACGGAGGTGCATCAGCGACTCATCCCACTCGTCCTTTTCTTTGGTCACACAAAAAATTATCAACGCTAAAAATATCAAAGCTGCGCCACGCTGACTCATGCCCGGAAATTGACTCCACGGGCTCAAAACGGATTCGAACATTAAGCCCCCATTGAAAATGCCGTAAAGTTGTCCATCCAAAATTTGGTCGAAAGACAAAATCAGACCGATTAGAAGCAAAAACCAACCAACCTTTTTGAAGCGATTTGGTAGCATAGATTCAAATGTATAATTTACAGCCAAAATTAAACTTTCAATATGAATAGCATAATAAATATTGCTTTTGGCGGCTACGGCTGCTATATTTTGTACCTGTACTCTCAAGGCAAGGTTGCGACCTCCATGTTTGGGGTAGATTTGGGGCCTATCGGCTACCCGTTGGTGGTAGGATTAATTACTGCCTACTGTTTCTACAATGTCTATAAAGGCAATCGTCATCGGTTTTAAATTATGATAGACGTACTCAAACTATTTAACCGCCTGAAAGGTATGCCTTTCGGCAAATGGCTGTTCACGCTCGCCGTCTGTTACATCACGCCCTACTTTGGTAGCATTCGTCCGCGCATGCAAGAGTTGCGAGTCGATTACGGACATGCCACGATGCGCAAGCGCCATAGCGTGACCAATCATATCAAAACAGTTCATGCCATCGCAATGTGCAACCTTTGCGAATTTGTGGCAGGGCTGACCATTGAGGCGAGCATTCCCAAACATTTACGGTGGATTCCTGCAAGCATGGAGATTTTCTATCTCAAAAAAGCAACAACTGACCTTTCGGCAACTTGCGAAATCAACATCCCAGATTGGGACGCTATCAGCGAGTGCCCGATTGAAGTTTCCGTAAAAGATAAAAAGGGAGTGGAAGTGGTCAGAGCAGTCATCAAAATGTATGTCTCAAAACGAAAATCAAAGTAATGGACATCCCTGATAAGAACCTCAAGTTCCCTTTGCCCAATTCCGATCAACTTTGTTTTTTTGAAAAATGTCGAAAAGAATGTAAAAATACCTTTTCGATTTCAAGGGAGATAAACTTGAAAAAATCACTAAGAACACTCAAAATTTGACGGGTACCAATATTGATTTGTTGAAAGACATTTGAATCAATTCTTTTTTTTCACTTTCGTGAAATGTCGGTATTTCCCGAAAGGGGAAAGAGTCTAAAAAGTCGTTTTTTCAAAACACTCCAATATTTTGACAAAAGCATCTCCAAATACAAAGCATTCTCTTTTCCAATGGCGACTACTGCTTTTGGTTGCGGCGTGTATTTTCTTTTTCCCTTCCCGAAATGTCGCCCAAACCGAACTCGACTCCATGCTCGCCCTGCTGGAAAAGCCAGCACAAGATACCACCCGTGTCAATACCCTCAACGAAATCGGTTGGGTACTCAAAAAGAAAGATCCAGATCAAGCTCGTAAATATTTGAATGAATCCATTCAATTGGCAACGCAGTTGGATTTTAAAAAGGGATTGGGAGATGCGTGGAATTACTTGGGGGTTTTGGAAACCATATTTGGAAAAGTAGATGAAGCAATCGAAGCCAATAATAAAGCACTCGAAATCCGAACGGAACTTAATGACATCAAAGGACTCGCCTCGATCTACAACAACTTAGGTAATATTTACAAAAAACAACAAGACTACCCGAACTCCATCATCAATTATAAGAAGTCCATGAAAATGCGTCGTGAATTGAAAGACACCTTACGCATGGCTCGATTGGACTTCAACCTATCTATCGTTTATGAACGAATTAATAGCTTCAATGAGGCTCAAGAATCTGCCCTAAAATACCTTCTCTACGGTGAGCAAAAAGGAGATGACTACATCATCGGGCAAGCCAACAATTCTTTGGGTAACGTCATGTATAGCATCGGAAATGATAAAAAAGCTTTAGAGCACTATCGATTGGCGGCTACAAAATTTAAATCTATCAAAAAAGAATGGAACCAAGCGACTGCCTTGAATAACATGGTGACGGTTTATGGAAAATGGGCGGATGAAAAAACAGACTCCCTGCTTTATGATGAAGCAAAACTGCTTTTTGACTCCGCAATTTCTTACAGCAAACAGGTAATTGAAATCAGAAAGGAGAAAAAGGACTCTATAGGTTTGGCAAGAATTTTTAATAATCTCGGTTCGACCTACAAAGATTTGGGTTCCTATTTTGAACAAAAAGGAGAATCTCAACAAGCCGCTCAACGCTGGACAATCGGACTCAACTACATCGAAAAAGCGGAATACATTTTTCAAAAATTTGGTAATAAAGCAGGGCTACTAGAAGTCAATAATATTTTTGGGGATATCTACCGTAGGCAGAATGATTTTGAGAATGCAGAACGATACACTCTAAAGGTCTTGACATTGGCAGAAGAAATGGACGACGGTCGCTTTCGCAGAAATGCCTACAAAGACCTCTCAAAAATTTACGCAAAAAAACGCCAATTCGAAAAAGCATACGAATACGAGCGCCAATTCAACAAACTCAGAAACCAACTCGTCAATGAAGAAGGCAACCGAAATATGGCGCAAGCACAAGCCCTCTTTGGCGACCAACTGAAAGAAATGGAAACCGAACGTGCTGAGGCGCGCAATGCCTTATTGCAAGCTGACTTGGAGCGGCAAGCAGTGGTTCGAAACTCCCTGATGGGAGGCGCGGCAGCGCTACTGCTTTTAGCGATGTTGCTCTACAATCGCTACCGCATCAAAACCAAAGCGAATCATGCCCTTTCGGAAAAAAACGAAATTATTCAAAAAGAACGTGAGCGCTCAGATGAGTTACTTCTAAATATCCTCCCAGAAGAAACTGCCACGGAACTAAAAGAAAAAGGAACCGCCAAAGCCCGTCGTTACGAATCCGTAACCGTACTTTTTAGCGACTTCAAAGGCTTTACTAAAATCGCCGAAAAACTCACTCCAGAAGAATTGGTCGCCGAACTCCATGCCTGTTTCAGTGGCTTCGACGTCATTATGGACAAATACAATGTCGAAAAAATCAAAACTATCGGCGACGCCTATATGGCAGTCGGCGGCTTACCCGAACCCAATCAAACCCACCCGCAAGACGTCATCAACGCTGCCCTCGAAATGCAGCAATTTATGGATAACCGAAAGCAAACGATCGAAACATTCGACATGCGGATTGGAATTCATACTGGACCAGTCGTGGCTGGTGTGGTTGGTAATCGAAAATTCGCCTACGACATCTGGGGCGATGCCGTCAACCTCGCTGCTCGCATGGAATCAAGTGGCGAACCAGGTCGCGTCAATATCTCAGAAGATACTCTCGCTTTGGTCAAAGACCAATTCAAATGGACATCACGCGGAAAAATACCAGCAAAAAATAAAGGAGAGGTGGAGATGTTTTTTGTTAATGAATTGAGCTAACCCGCTCGCGCAAACCAAGAGGTTTGCGCGAGCGCTTGAGCGGTTATTTTTCCTTTCGGAAAAAACAAATCACCATCCCAATCACCAACACCGCGAAAAGCACATGAATCCCTCGCTCCACCAGTAAATCATTCGCTTGGACATCTTCAAGACGTTCCATCAAGATGCCCCAAAGTGCCCAAAGAATCACCGATGGAAACACAAAATCTCGATACTTGAAAAGCATAATCAACCCAAGCAATGCAGCTATCGAAGTCATAATCATCACCCAAATCTGCGGCTCGATTCCCAATCCATTCCATTGATAGTCAGTAAGTAAGGCAGCCATGTTGGCAATTGTTGCCACTGAGATCCAACCTGCATACATCCGAAAAGGAAGGCGCATGGTGAGGTCTTCAAAACTGCCGTTTCTGATGTCGCTTTTTTCAATTCTTAGGTAGATCATCAGGACAGAGGTCAGTAGTCCAATCATCAGCAACATAGCCAATTCGATCTGCAAATAATGCCAAGCAAAAAGCCATGCGATATTTACCAAGCAAGAAATAAGGAAAAGCGGGTCGATGTGTTGCACAATTTGGGCGAAAGCCCGAACCTTCTGCTTGCTAAATGAGTGAAAAATAAAAACAATTAATGCCAAGTAGATCACACTCCAAATCGAGAACGTAAATCCCGCTGGCACAAACATGTTATAATACCTATCCGAAATCTCAACTTGTGAACGTCCTGCCAATGGCAGAACTACAGATAGGGCATTTACAGCAACCATGATAAGGAAACCGACTAAATTGATTATCGCTAACTGTTTTACTTTTTTAGGTGTACTCATAGTGTTTTAATGAAAATTAAAGTGAAATTGAAAATGAAAGAATTGGGGAAGGGTGATTAAATTGTTGCCATTGTTGCCATTGTTGCCAACCATGGTAACTCGGCAACAATGGCAACTTGGCAACCACGGTTCCCTACTTCAAATAAATTTTATCAAAAAATTCTTCGCCGGAGAGGTAGTTTTCTTTGATGGTGATTTTTTCTGAAAAGGAAAAAGAACCGTCTGCATTTAGGTCTTTCCAGCCGCCGGTTAGTTTCAATTTATTGTTGGCGGTTTTTTGCCAAGTGCCGGTGGCTTGCCAAAGGCGTACGTCGTTGTGACCAGAGTCTTCACTGGAGAGAAAATCAAAGGTGCCGTCTTTTCTCAAAATGACGTATTGCGCGGTCGTCTGCTCACCTGATTGGGTGGTGCAGCCGTGGAAGCGATCCAGCACTCCTTCGATTCCAGTACCCAATCCAGATAAAGGTGCTTTCTCCGCTGAAGTGTTGACCCGCCAAGCGGTGCCATCCGATCTAATGAAAGTCAACTCGCTGATAGCCAGGTCTTTACGTTTTTCGCCTTTAAAAACGGAGAGGACTTCGATTTCATAATTTTTTCCCGAAAGGGGAGGATCGAAAGTTAAAATCTGAGGGGACATGTCATCGCGCAGCGTGAATTTTTGTGGCTTATCGTTTTCAGTTTTGATGGAGAATGCTTTGATTCGCGCATTGGATTTATAGTGCTCTTCGGAGCGATGATAACCATTGAGCATGACCAATTTTTCAGCAGGTGCTTCGCCTGATAAATCAAATTTAAGGACCTCGCCTGTGCCGTCGCTGTCAGTGCCTTCCACCCAGGCATTGGTTGGACTTCCGTCAAATAAGTGGGCAGCACGATGCTGCTCCACAGGTTTCAAAATCGAACCTGTTTGGATACTGCCGTTATATTTTTGCTGCTGTCGCAGTTTTAATTTTTTGCCATTTGAGCCGTAAAAATAGATGTCCGTGATGCCGACTCGTTTGCCAGGGAGCGATTGCTGCATGGTCACCTTTGCGCCATTGATTTGTCGCGTCGTGGTTTTCAGATCTTTGACGGCTTGGAAGTAGATTTTTAAATCTTTCAAGTTTTTCCCAATTGGAATATCAGTATTTGGGTTGGCAACCGTCGCCAATTCGCCGTTGACGTAAACTGCCAAGGCATTGACTTTTGAGAGTCGCGCACCTGATTCTGCTCGCACTGCGATGCTTTTGACGAAGTTGTCTTTAGTCGGCAAAAATTCAAGGTGAATGTACTCGCCTGAACCCGTGCCGGGGTTGCTTGTCCAAATCGTATTTTCGTTGTCATCCAAAAAATACCAAGAGTCATCTCGCTTGGAGGAGGAGGTTGCTAAAGCGTTGAGCAAAAAGAGTTCGTTGGAAGCCGCCGCCGCAGGTTGATCATCAGATGACGAAGTTGGATTTTCTACTGTAGGATTTGAAGAGGGGGTTGTATCTTCGCAGCCGATTGTCATTGCGATGGCAATTATCCAACAGCAGATGTAATGTAGTTTTTTCATAAAGTTATTTTACAGCAAGGAAAATGGAACCTTTCAAGAATATTTATAAAAAGCGCATAAATCATTTTCAAAATGTTGCAAGCATATTTGATGGATTCAGAAGGTTCTAAAAGCAAATTAAGGGAAAATTTCCCTGAACGCGGCACAAATTATCAAGGAGGTGTCAGCGATGGTTGGCAATACCGAGTCGTTTTTGCGGGCGGTACTTTTAAAAAGAGCTTTGCCATGATAGTCGCCTTCTTGAGAGAGGAGGGCTATGGCGACTTGCCGCTTCCTGCCTCTGTGGAGGAACTCAAGCTATTTCGTTTTCAGAAGCGCTCGCAGATGATTCGGCTGTTTGAGGAGAATGGGTACTTGCATAATCCTATCAAAATTCTATTTCCACCACCGGGCACAGAGAAACGAGGTTCGTTGATTCTCTGCATTTTTAATGAAACAGTGGAGGGGCATTTGGTTCGTTTCCATGGAGTAGGTATTTAATCAAAATGAAAATGAAAATGAAAATGAAAATGAAAACTTGCGTCGTGCTAAGTTCTTTTCATTTTCATTCTAATTTTCATTTTTATTAAAAAGCCACTTTCGTGGAATGCCATTTTAATTTTGAATCTCATTTTAATTTTCATTAAATAATGAAACCACTCAATCTCAATTTCGATCCATTTCCAGAATTGACTACAGAGCGACTCCGACTTCGACATCTCACTCGTGATGACACAGCGGATTATTTTAAAATCCGCTCCAACGAAACCATCATGAAACACATCGGCAGGCCACTTGCCAAAACCTATGATGACGTCCATCTGGTCATTGACCGAACGATTGACACTATGAAAAAGCAGGAGGGGATTTGCTGGGCTATCTGCCTGAAAGAAGACCCGCGAGTGATTGGAACGATTGGTTTCTACCGCAGCCAAATGGAGCATTATCGCACCGAGGTAGGATATGAACTCCATCCTGACTTTTGGAAAAAAGGAATCATGAGCGAAGCCATGCGCGCCGTTTTAGACTATGCTTTCAATGTGATGAATTTCCATTCCGTCATGGCGAATATCGACCCTAAGAATACAAATTCTTCCAACGTCCTTGTTCGCAATAATTTTATCAAAGAAGCGCACTTCGTGGAGAGTCATTTTCAAAATGGACGGTTTACGGATACTGGGATTTATTCTTTATTGAAGTCGCGGCATTTGGCGATGACGGGGCAGTTGTGATAGATGGGCAAGCAGATTATAAATTCGCTTTTTCTGCATACTAAGAACTTTTATAGTGTTTCTTTCCACACTGATATTCGGTTTCTGCAAATTTTAAGTGGTAACCACTGATTTATCAAAATAAGGGCTTCCATCTTCTGAATTGCAGTTTCGTTATTTATTAAATTTAGCCTAAGGAATTCGTCGAATAGCCAAATAATACCTCTTACTTCTAGGTTGTTGTCATCACAAAATAATCTCATTTTCCTCTCTCCCGATAGAAGTAACATTCCGTTTTCCTTAGAGAGCAAAAGGAGAAAACAATCGGCATCAGAAAATCCTTGATCGAATGATTCTTTCTCTATTTCAAGAAGGTTTTCTTCTGTTTGAAAGTGAATTTTTAATTGACCATCAGTTATGTAATATCGAATAATCTCTTGTTGAACTTCGGTTAACTCCTCAATTATTCCGATGGTCGAGTGAATTTCTAATCCGATTTGAAAAAGGAATTCAACTAAACTTAGTTCTATTATATCAATAAAAATATTTGCGTCGGTAATTGCAACTTTCATAAACTTATTTATTCGAGCCGATTTAATTCCTTTCTAAAATCAGCCAATTTTACGTTATAAAGTACAGCAGCTTTGGAGGTAGTGATATAGTCTTCGGCAACGGCTCGTATTAGAAGTCGCAAAAATCGTTTAGAATGTTCATTTCCACAAAAATTCCCAGGCTCTGACCTTAAAATATTTAGCCGCTTAAACATTTTCATTTGTTCGCTATATTGAAATTCTGATATGTAATTTAATTTTTTAGCTCTAATCAAAATTGCATGCATAGAAATACCATACTGTTCTTTAATTAGCATTAATTCTTTCAAATGAATATTTTTCCGTTTTCCTCCAAGCTCAGAACGTAAACTATCTTTGGATAATAGCATAGCTCCTGCAAAGTGATTGCACATGCGTTCTTCCATTTTTTTATCATCTTTAAA
>CALCJP010000075.1 GCA_937967625.1 uncultured Saprospiraceae bacterium | reverse complement strand
ATGCCATCATTGTCTGAATCTAAGTCATGCCAGTCAGGTACAGAGTCTCCGTCCCAGTCTGGTGGAAGTGGGATACCATTTCCCGTAAGGGCAGGATCAATTAAAGGTACTAAACCAGTGACGCTCACTGCCGGCACATTGCCCGCTCCATCATCCACTCTTCCGTCGCCGTTGGTGTCGCTGGTCATATACCCCGCCTCTGCTACGTCGCGAATTCCATCATTATCAGAATCCAAATCATCGTGGTCAGGAACGCCATCGTTGTCAATATCAAATCTGGTATAGGTTTCTGTTGCAGCGAAATCGTCTGCGTCGGTTGCGATTGGGTTGTATAAACCATTCAAACCAAACACTGCAGGTGCGCCATCAATCACTCCATTTTGATCCATATCCGGTTGCTCATGACCTGCTTCTACGAGGTCAGTGATACCGTCATTGTCTGAATCTAAATCGAGGTGGTCTGGTACGTTGTCGCCGTCTGTGTCATAAACTGCCATGATGACATCACACTCGCCGTCGCCATCTGCATCATTGCAAATGTTACCTACCATTGGGTCATCTGCGTCGAGATAGTTTAGAATATCATCTCCATCAGCATCGCCACTTGGGTCTAAATTATTAGGGAGGCAAGTGAAGCCAACGCCAGGGTTGCAGTATTCTTTCAAATCTGGAACACCGTCATTGTCATCATCAATATCTGCCTGATCGACTACGCCATCGTTATCGCTATCGATAATCTTTGGTGGGGTGCAATCATCTTTTATAATCAAAGTAATCTGATCTTCTAATGTACCATTGAATGGAACAAACGACCAGTAGTCCAATAATTTTTCGTTACCGAAATTGGCAGTATAAACGAAGCCTTCATCAGTTGCATTAGGAGTAGCTGTTCCGCCACCACTAATTGGACCGCCGATTGGGGCGTGATTGTAGTAGAAATCATTTGGGTTAGGCGAGCCGACATTATTCAGCAACTTGATGGTCATCCCTCCAAAATCATTCTCTACGTCAGATAGCATGACATGCACTTCTCCTTGACGGAATGACAATTCGAAGTTGATGGTATAGTCACCTGCCAAGAAATTATTACCTAAGCCATCTTTTCCATCCCAAAAGATAGAATCTGTTCCCGCTGTCGCAGCATAAGGGATTGTCAAATCTTCAGGATCAGAATAACTACCATTATTATTAAGGTCTAACTTTAATAATGCGTCTCCAGTCTTATCGACATCAAAAACAAAATATCCGCCACTGCCTGGTTGTAAAGTATTCACTGCACAGGCAACACCGTTAGCGTCCGATGAAACAGAAAAACCACCGAAGTTGACATTAATATTATCAGGTTGATAAAAAAGCCAAGTCGTATGTGGATTACTTCTCCACACATCAGTGGTTGGAGCAGTAGCTGGCATATTTGAGTCAGGTGTATTGAAGAACACCTTGTTATTAATGATGCCTGCTTGATCTTCTGCTTGAGGGTGGTAGAGGTAGAGATTCCCTGCCATCCAAGTGCTCATGTCAGCACTTCTTGAGTAGTCATTTGTGGCAGCAGATTGATAAGTAGGTACTCCATTTTCATCTACTAAACCTACATTATTAGACCAAATCGGGAATCCCCACGGATCCACTCTGTCGAATGAAACATCATAGAGGAACCCATCTTTCGTCAAAACGAAAAAAGTAGGGGAAGTATTAACTCTATTTCTATTTAAGATAGAGTGGTATTCGTTTGAGTAAACCCTTCCTTCGACCATGTTCCCGCCACTATTTGCAGCAGAATTTTGAGACACCGTAACGTCCCAAGCCAGTACCACACGTTTGTTGGTTGGCTGATTGGCTGCCCGCGTCCAAGAGTCAGAATTGAGAAGGTTTTTAAAATCTGTACCTGTGTAATCCGGATACTCAAAGGTAACCGTCCAAATACCACCTTGATTGATACCAACCGGAACGACACCCGGATTGTAACCAGTGCCACCCGTAGGTCCATTTCTTTCTTCTACATCGTTGTTGATGATTGCCATTCCGGCAGTGGCACCTGTGTTGTCATAGGTGGCATGTAAGGTGCCATCAGGACGAAATACTCGGATGAAACCACCGGCAATACCGACGTGACTTGAACCGACATTGATGAATTCACCCGGAGCAGCATATACTTTGATTTGCTGTTGCTCCTCTGCCCAAAAGAACAGACGATACCCAGGGTAGTTGACAAAATCTTTAGAGCCTTCTGCCCAAAGATTTCCTCCGGCAAAAAGGAGAAAGAAAAATGCACTTAAGGCACTTGTTCTTATCATCCATTTGAGGGAGGTAAAATGGGAGGTCAAATTGTGCTTCATATTCATGAAAGTTTAATAAATAGAAATAGTTTCAATTTGTGATTATTGAAAAAAATAGGTTAATGTTTATTTTTGATAGGTGTAGATCGCTTAGATGCTTAGTGCGTAGATTTTTTCTCGATGAGAATCAAAAAAAAGCGGATCGCTATTTTTTGATTTTACTTTGCGTAGGCTATCACATGTAGGTATGTTATAATATGACAAACAATTACAGTGCCAAATATTAAAAGTTTTTACATGTGTTAATGAAACAATAGAAATACTTTCGAACCCACGAATTGATAGGAATAGTGAATTCCTCAGAAAGGAGTAAAAAAAGGTAAAGCTCTGATTAATCAGAGCCTTACAAACAAAGAACAAACACTTAAAAATGAGTCTTTTTAATCGTAATTGAGGTTGGAAACTACCTGTATCCCATCATATTTTTAGAATACTGATTTAGTCATGCAAGAAAAATAGCTTAGGTGTCCTCCACTATAACAATACAACAACATTGCCATTTTTAATTAAACCCAGCCTTACTTGACGGAAGTGAAAAAGATATCAGGATCAGATACGATCCTTTTTCATGCGTGCGAGTTCGCGTTTTTGATCTTTTTCCTTGATGGAGTTTCGCTTGTCATGCGACTTCTTACCGGTGGCAAGTGCGATTTCGATTTTGGCGAAGCCTCGGTCATTGACGTAGAGCTTGTAAGGAACGATGGTATTTCCTTTCTCCTTGACCTTTTTTAGTAGCTTTTTCAATTCCAGCTTTCGGAGCAAGAGGCGTCTGTCGCGGCGTGTCTCATGGTTGAATTGATTGCCATGAGAATACTCGCCAATGAACATGCTCTTCACATATAAATTGCCATCCACAAAGTGACAGTAAGCGTCCTTGAGATTCACGTTGCCTTGACGGATGCTTTTGATTTCTGTACCGAGCAATTGAACCCCTGCCTCGACGGTGTAGTCGAAGAAATACTCAAACTGAGCTTTACGATTAACGATTTCTATTTTTTTCGGATTTGCCATAACGCCTAATGAATCGCAAAAATGGCTTAAATAGTTCCAAATACAAAAAGTGATTTATTTTCCTTTCGGAAAATACCCTCCATTTCGCGAAAGCGAGAAAAATCAAATCTCCAAAAGCAAACTTAGTGTCATCAATTAACTAAGTATTTCTTAACTGATTTCTTACATTTGCTATTCGCATTTGCCGAAAGGCAAAAACAAACACCGTCTATGACAGAAAATGTACAAATCGCCTTAACGGTACTCGCCACCGGCATGATTACCGTTTTTGCTATCCTCAGCTTAGTCGTCCTTTCGGGAAATGTCCTGATAAGAATCGTCAACCGATTTGTGCCTGTCAATGAAGTGCCAAAAACAAAACGTTCCAAAAATCTGTTTCGAAGAAAATCCAATGTGCCTGAACCTGCTACAATGGCAGCAATAATTGCTGCTGTCGAGTTGGCAACGGGAGGTACAGGTAAAATCACCTCAATTGAAAAAATGTCTGCAAAAAATTAAATTCAAGCATTGCCTCTCGATAGAGGACAATGCGATCTTTTGTGTCGCATCGTCCTTTATTGAGAGACGATGCTCAAAAGGAAAAGAATAATTAACGAGAAGCTTCATTTCCCGAAAGGGGATATAAAAAAAGACGATTCATGAATCGTCTCTACGATGCACGAAAAAAACAAGAAACATTAACTACGCACCATGGCTAAAAGAGCGATTAAATTTTGTTTGGTTTACAGAGATATGTGGCAATCGGCAGGCAAATATGTGCCACGTCGCGACCAGTTAATCAGAGTGGCGCAACCGATTATTGACATGGGTTGCTTCGCAAGAGTAGAAACCAACGGCGGCGGATTTGAACAAGTGAATCTGCTTTTCGGCGAAAATCCCAATAAATCCGTAAGAGATTGGACGCAACCGTTCAATGACGCAGGCATCCAAACCCAAATGCTTGAACGCGGACTCAACGGAATCAGAATGAGTCCCGTGCCAGCCGATGTGCGGCAGCTCCTTTTCAAAGTCAAAAAGAAACAAGGAACGGACATCTCCCGAACCTTCGATGGTCTCAACAATCCGCAGAATGTCGAACTTTCGTTCAAATACGCGAAAGAGGCAGGCATGATCGCACAGGGCGCTTTGAGTTTGACCTTCTCCCCTGTCCACACCGTGGAGTATTACATCAACTTGGCGAGCAAATACATCGAAATCGGCGCGGAAGAAATCTGTATCAAAGACATGGCAGGTATCGGTCGCCCGGTGTCAGTAGGAAAAATTATCAAAGGAATCAAAGCCAACCATCCTAATGTGTTGGTGCAATATCATGGGCATTCGACGCCTGGTTTTTCGATTGTTTCTTCTTTGGAAGCAGCGCGGGCAGGTGCGGATATTATTGATGTCGGAATGGAGCCATTGAGTTGGGGAACGGGTCATGCTGACCTCCTCGCGGTTCGCGAAATGTTGCGTGACGCAGGTTTTGAAGTGCCGGAGATAAACATGAAAGCCTACATGCAGGTGCGCGCCTTGACCAAAGAATTCATGGACGATTTCTTAGGCTACTACATCTCTCCCAACAACAGAAAGATGAATTCTCTCCTCATCGGCCCAGGACTTCCAGGCGGTATGATGGGAAGTTTGATGGCAGATTTGGAAAAGAACTTAGCTTCTGTCAACAAGTGGATGGTCAAAAAAGGCAAACCCGAAATCACCAAAGACGACCTCCTCATCAAACTCTTCGAGGAGGTAGAATACGCATGGCCACAGATGGGCTATCCGCCACTCGTGACGCCATTCAGCCAATATGTCAAAAACGTCTCCCTCATGAATGCGATGAATCTCCTCAAAGGCAAAAGCCGCTGGGAACTCATCGACGAGAACACCTGGGGCATGCTCCTCGGCAAATCAGGAAAACTGCCGGGGCAATTAGGAGATGACATTCAAGAGTTGGCGAATCGCCAAAACAAAGAATTCTTTTATGACAACCCGCAAGACCTCTTCCCAGATGAGTTAGAATTTTTCGCTCAGAAAATGGATGAAAAAGGTTGGGCATACGGTCAAGACGACGAGGAACTGTTCGAATATGCCATGCACCCATCGCAATACGAAGACCTCAAATCAGGCAAAGCAAAAGAGCGCTTTTTGAAAGACCTTCAAGAGCGACGCGCCAAAGTGGGCATTGCGCCAACTGCGGTAGCCATGCCGGGAGGTGCTATGCCAATGGCACAACCAAAAGAAATGAACGTCGAAGTCAACGGCGAAGTCTATAAAGTAAAAGTCTCTTATGGAGACAGTCCTACTGCTGCAAAGGGCACCGCTGCATCAAGCAATGGAGCCACCGCCAGTAACGGTGCTGCCTCTAATGCTCCAAAAGGTGGCGCCACCATCATCGCACCTTTGGAAGGCAAGTTTCTCCTCACCAAAGACTCCAACGAAAGCCCTGTCAAAGTAGGCGACACTATCAAGGAAGGCGACGTAATCGGCTACATTGAAAGTATGAAGGTTTATAATGCCATCACTGCTGACAAAGGAGGTACGGTTGTGGAGATTTCTGCTCAAAGTGGGGAAGATATTGAAGAGGAGGATGTGATTTTGACTTTGGGGTAAGGCGTTGATTTTCAGCGACTTACAGTGTATTTTACCCCCTGACCCCCGAATCGGGGGAACCTGAATTATAATTTGGAGCCTTCATATTTTAAAGTGCTTCGAAAGTTTATACTTCTACTTTAAGGCAATGAATTTCAAAGAAATTTATTGCTTGATAAAAACTCCAATTACACAAACGAAAAGCCCACATAATTAAGAACGAAGTCCCCACACTTGATGCCCCCAATTTGGGGGACAGGGGGTTAAAAAACAGCCAGTTCAATGAAAAAAGTCATCATTATTCTTATCACCACCCTCTCCTTCTTAGCCCTATTCTTTTTCCTTTCGGAAAATGACAATTCCCCCAACGCCAACTCCCCCGCCCCAACCGAAATCGTCAGTCAAGAAGACGAGGACAGCGCAAACAAAAGAGAAAAATGGTTTGAGCTTATGCATCAAACGGACTCCAACACCAGTTGGCAAGCCATCGAATATGCGACCCAAATGAAGCGCCACCAAAAAAGAGCCACCTTGCGCGAAGGCGTCCAAAATAGAACCGGACTCACCGAAATCGCAAGTGGCAAACTCATCGGAGAATGGCGCGAGCGAGGTAGCAACAATTTAGCAGGAAGCGTATTTGAACAAGAATTTGACCCAGAGACAGAAGAAGTTTGGCTCCTCTCCGCAGGTGGTACTCTATACAAAGGAACCCTCGCTGGCAATGATTGGTCAATCATCAATCAAGACTTGAGATTTAATAATGGCTTGCTCAAATTCATCCCAACAGACAGCGGCAGGCGACTCGTTGCACTTATCAATAAAACGCCTCACTACTCCGACGATGATGGAAAAACATGGACAGCTTCCACAGGTATCAGACAAGGCAACAGTTGGATGACTACACGAAACTGTTTCGTACTCAATGATTCTTTGAACTCTATTTATGTAATTTCAAAACCTGATTATTGGACAAGAGCCGATTTATACAAATCAGTGGACAAAGGCGAAACCTTCCAAAGAGTATTGAGATTAAATACTCATGACTTTAATCTATTTCGATTATGTAACCCACACAATTCCAATGAGTTATACCTTTTTGAAAAAACCGCTGATAGCTCACGAGTCGTACAAATCAACACCCAAACTGACCAAAGCAATACCATCTCTACCAGCGATGCTGTCAACATGGAAAACATCAATATCTTCCTTACAGGAATCAAAATGGACTCTGTGACTAAGTTCATCACCTATGGCAGAGTCAATGATGATGAAATCTACGCATATCAATCCACCAATTTTGGCGAAAGCTGGGAGCAATTAGGAAAATTAGAATCACGCCCCTGGCAGGTAGGAATTTTTATCTCTCCTTCTGACCCAAATTTCATGATGGCTGGCGAGGTGCATTGCCAACTCAGCTATGATGGCGGCATGACGTGGATTCGCAAAAATGACTGGTGGGCATATAACGATGATCCCAACGGCCTCCTCCACGCAGACATGATGGTTTTCAATGAATTTGAGACAGCAGATGGGCGTCCGTTTCAATTGGTGAGCAATCATGGTGGCTTGAATATTTCTTATGATCACTTACGCAATATTGATAATTTGGGGCTTACTGGCCTGACGGTAAGTCAATATTACTCCGTGCGAACTGATCCACGCGATCCCTATTTCATCTATGCCGGCTCGCAAGATCAGGGCTTTCAGATTGGAAACTCAATCACTCAAGAGAACTTAGTTGATTTCAATAAAGCTATCACTGGCGACTATGGTCATATCGTTTTCACTCAAAACGGAACCAAGATGTGGGCGGTCTATCCAGGTGGTTGGGTCAATAATTTTACCAACCCCACAGCAGGCGCTCCTCGCCAAAGTTGGGAACTTGAATCTGATGACGAGTCCGTTTGGATTCCACCACTCATGCCCAGTCCAATTGCCAACGAAAATGCAGTTTATTTAGCAGGTGGCAACGCCAATGGCGGACCCGGTTCGCACCTCATCAAGTTGAATAATTTCTTTGGTGACATACGCGTGGAGCAACTTCCTTTTGATTTTAAAGATAATAGCGACGGGGAGGTTTCAGCGATGACTTTCTCTCCTGCTGCTACTGAAAATTGGTTCGCCGCGACAACCAACGGGCGCTTCTTTTATTCTAATGATTCAGGTCAAAACTGGGAGCAAGCCATCAACTTTATCCCAGAGGGACATTATCTCTATGGGCAAGCGATTCAGGCAAGTAGTAAAGATCCGAGCTTGGTCTTTTTAGGTGGAAGTGGGTACAACAACCCCGCGTGCTATGTCTCTCGCGATGGTGGACAAAACTTTGAGGCGATGGTCGATAGTCTTCCCGCAACCCTTATTTTTGACTTCGCGATGAATGATGATGAGACACTCCTTTTTGCAGCGACGGAGGCAGGTCCGTATGTTTATTTATTTGACGAAAGTCGCTGGTATGATATGTCTGGTTTGGATGCGCCAGCGCAGACCTACTGGTCAGTGGAGTATGTTTCAGCGCTTCAGAAAGTGCGTTTTGGCACCTATGGGCGCGGTATTTGGGACTTTGATGTGATGGATTTGACGGATTCAAAAGAGCCCGCTTTCGCGGAAACGAAGTTGAAAATCTTCCCTAACCCCACTGCAGATGGGCAAATTACAATTGAGCTTTCGGAGTCCATTCGCCGAAAACTTGTCCCGAACTCGCTTCGGGAGGCGGATAAATCCAATTCTCTAAAAATAACGAATTTACAGGGGCAACTGGTGAGAACCATTGCAATAAATCCATCGCAAATCGCCACCCAAGTTGACCTGAGCCAACTGGCAAAAGGAACCTATCTGATCTCATGGTCAGATGGAAAAGAAACCCTATCAGAAAAATTGATTATTGCGGATTAAAATTTGTCTATTTCTTCTTTCGAAACCTATGTTTCGATTTGTTGGGAGGTTTGACTTCGAGATTTTGAATTCGGTAATCTAACTTGTCTCCGTTTTTGGGTTGGATTTCTGATTCTTTTGGGATTTCCTTTTTCAGGAATCTTTTAAAAATCACATCCTTGAGATAAATTGTTTCTGCGCGGATAGAGTTTTCTGAGGTTTTTCGAACTTCTTGAAAATAGACATCACCCAAACTGTTTTTCTTAAGCTTATTGGTAAAATCTTTTTCTTTCAGTGTTTGATCTCTTTCTATCCAATCGGCCACCTCTTTATCAACGATGACCTCCTCCTCCGTGTCACGGAGAATGAACTTTTTAATAACTTTTTTGAACACCTTTTTTTATTTTGTTAGCACTTGAAAATTTGGAATAAAACTTAGTTAAAAGGCAAAGCGTTTTCGCGAATATATATATATATTCAAAATAGAAATCATATAAAGGATAGTATGAATAACTAAAAAACAGAGGATGTAACAGAACAAATACAAGAAAACAGTGAGAAATCCACTAATCTTCCAACTTCACCAAAGGATTTTTATCCAAAATCCAACGAATAGCTTCGTCGATCATTGGGTCGTCGTGGTTGTTGATTTTATAGAAAGTAGCTTCTTTGAAGCAGTGCTTTCCGAGACGAGCCTTGAGTCTTCGCTTGAGAGCTGGGGAGACTTCTTTTAGGATAGATTCGTTTCGTTTAGAGAGCTTTGCGTTTTTTTCGGCGTAAGCCAAATACTCCTCAAAGAGTTCGTCTGAAATCTCGAATTTATTGATGTATTTGGACTCGTCCTTCCATTCGGCGAAAGCCGCCTTATTGTCTTCATAATGCCGAAAAGCGAACGAATTGATCTCACTTCGCAGATACAAATAGTAGGTCGAAAACAAGAAAGTATCCAGCGGCACAAACACATCTGGCATAATGCCACCGCCACCATAAACCACGCGCCCACCGGCGGTAAAATACTCTGTCGTATCTCTCAATTTGAATTTTTCTGGATCTTGCAATTCGCCAGATTTGAAGCGAGCAGCGAAGTCGTCATCATACTCTTCCTTATCTGAATAGTCGCGCTGAATCGACCTGCCCGAAGGGGTGTAGTAGCGCGAAACGGTCAAGTGCAACGCCGAGCCATCACTCAATTTGTACTGCTCCTGCACGAGTCCTTTTCCAAAAGAACGTCTTCCCACAATCACGCCTCTGTCCCAATCCTGAATCGCTCCAGCGATGATTTCGCTCGCTGACGCAGAGCCTTCATCTATCAAAACAGCAATCTTTTCGAGGTCGAAAAAGTTGCCGCCTGAAGTCTTATAATCCGAACGAGTCGAATTGACGCCCTCAGTATAAACCATTATTTTTTCGCGCTCGTCAAATAGTTGACTTAGCATTTTTGTAGCTTCTTGGAGGTAGCCACCGGGGTTTTGACGCAAGTCGATGACGAGGTGCTTCATGCCCTGCTTTTCGAACAAGTCTTCGACACCATGCATGAAATCTTTATACGTATTGGCACTAAATCGATTGACTTTGATATAGCCGATTTCTTCTTGCAGCAGGTAGCTGACATCCACACTTTTGTTCGGAATTTTATCTCTCGTCACCTCAAAAAACAGCAACTCCGACTCCCTGATTCTCTTTATGCCCAACCGCACATCTGACCCTTTTTCTCCACGTAAAAAATTGACAATGGCTTCCGAACCCATGCCCTTGCCCGCGATGGTAGAGTCACCTACTTGAACGATTTTATCACCTGCCAAAATACCTGCCTCCTCCGAAGGTCCGCCCTCCAAAGGTGCGACGACCATCAGCGTATCATCCAAAATCATGAACTCAATACCGATGCCGTCAAAGTCACCACGCAGCTTATCATTCATGGATTTGATGTCCGCTTGAGGGATATAGCTTGAGTGTGGGTCGAGTTGATCCAGTAGGTGATCGATGGCTTCTTCGACCAATTCTTCATCCTCCACCTCATCCACATAGCGCGCATCAATATACCGAATCAGCTCCTCCATGCGACCATATCCCATCTTTGACGATTCGCCTTTTTTCTCATTAACTATCAACGACGGTTCCTGCTTCTGAATCATCAAACCTCCAAAAATCCCAGCTGCCATCGCAGCACCCACTGCCAGTGGCAACCAGATTTGCCATCCTTTTAAATTCGCACCGTCGAGTTCGCTTTTATGCATGGTTAGTGATTGGTGATTTGTAGATTTGTGTTAAAGTGACTGTTCATAAATTAACGCCTGCAAATGTATTCAAATAAGTCAAGTTGGAGTAAAGTAGCCGCTCAAATATTCGTCCTCGCTTTACCCCCAGCCCCTAAAGGGGAGCAACTGCCCTCACGGCTGCGCGTGGTGGGAAGCGGTTCCCCTTTAGGGGTTAGGGGTCTGCTTTGGCTTTTTTTTCTCTGCCTTTCGGCAAATGTCACAGCACAATCCCCTCGCCACCTAACAGATACATTGACAGTTTGTTGTACCCCTGCACAGGAGGTCGGTTTGAACGATTCGATTTTACAACTTGGCATTGATTCCATCATGGCAGAGGGACTTTCGTCAAATGCCTTCCCAGGCGCGCAGGTGCTTATTGCAAAAGAAGGAAAAGTCGTCTATCATAAAGCATGGGGGTGGCACACCTATGATTCGACTCGAAAAGTGCAGTTGGATGATGTCTATGATTTCGCTTCTATCACCAAAGTGGCGGCTTCGTTGCCCGCGTTGATGCAATTGATCGATCAAGAGAAAATTCATATCGACGCGCCATTGCGCACATTTCACCCCGACTTCTACCCTTCCAACAAATCCGAAATGTCACTCCGTCGGCTACTCACGCACACTGCCGGACTCAAAGCATGGATCCCTTTCTGGCACGACACCAAACGCAAAAACGGCAAATGGAAACGCCGCACCTTCAAAACAAAACCAAGCAAACGCTACTCCATCAAAGTCGCCGAAAACCTCTACCTGCATCGCAACTATCGAAAGAAAATTCTAAAAGCCATAAAAAACTCTCCCGTAACTGAGGAAGGCAAATACATCTACTCCGACATGGGTTTCTACCTCTACCCCGAAATCGTCGAGCGACTATCAGGCAAACCATTTGAGCAATACCTCAAAAACAATATCTATCAAAAAATAGGCGCTAACTCACTGACATTCAACGCATTCGAGCATTTTCCTAAAGGAAAAATAATTCCTACCGAACGCGACACCTTT
Source organism: uncultured Saprospiraceae bacterium (assembly GCA_937967625.1). GTDB lineage: Bacteria > Bacteroidota > Bacteroidia > Chitinophagales > Saprospiraceae > JAGQWW01. Next base: position 762 of record CALCJP010000075.1, on the reverse strand, counting down.
TTCAGAATGGAGCAAATCCACGGCACCGTGCATGATGAGGGGGCGATTATGTTAGGCGGAATTTCAGGTCATGCAGGGTTGTTTGGTACTGCGACAGATTTAGCAAAACTCTTCCAACTCTACCTCAACGGCGGCACTTACGACGGCGAGCAAATCATCCAAAAAGCCACCCTCGATGAGTTCACCCGCTGCCAATATTGCGACGAAGGCATCCGGCGCGGCATCGGTTTTGACAAACCTCTCGTGGAATATCATCCGCAAAAAAGCAGTACTGCAAAAGACGCTTCTTTAGCTACTTTTGGGCATTCGGGCTATACGGGCACCTTGGTGTGGGCTGATCCTGAGCATGATTTGATTTATATTTTTCTTTCTAATCGAGTACATCCGACTCGGCTGCGCAGGGCGATTTATGATTTGAATATTCGTCCGCGGATTCATCAGGTGATTTATGATGCGATGGAGTGAGTTTTTTTTCGTCGAGAGACGAAATGATATTGGGAGCCAGTCTGGAGACTGGCACCAGCAGGTGTGACGCGGATTTTCCTGATTGAACTGATTGAACTGATTTTCGCGGATTACTTCGCTGGCGCGAGGCTCCGCCTCGTGTCAGACATCTATTGGTCTCCGACCAAAATTTTTCTTTTCAAATTTCCCTTTCTTCAAATGAAGTCATTTCCCGAAAGGGAAACATAAAATAGGCGCATAGCGACTGGAACATTGGTAGCATATTGAATTTCCCCAGATAACCAGAAGCGCGTAGCG
>CALCJP010000074.1 GCA_937967625.1 uncultured Saprospiraceae bacterium | reverse complement strand
GTACTGAGCACTTTTTTGAAGTTCTCCGCCTGCATGTTTTCAGCTTTGTAGGTACCGTCCAACTTCGTCAGACCATCTACAATTTTTGCCACACGCATTCCGAATTCCTCTTTGATTTCTTCGAGGGTGACAGGGGTGTCCTCTACCACATCATGCAAAATAGCAGAAGTAATCCCCGTAGGACCTAAACCAATCGATTTAGAACAAATACGAGCCACTTCGATAGGATGAAGCACATAGGGCTCGCCTGATTTGCGTCGCTGACGACCATGCGCTTTCACTGCCAATTCGTATGCCTTGCGCACCATCGTGCGATCCTCGACATTCATTTTTGGCTCCACACCATTGACCAGCCTCCGATAAGCTCGGTGGATTTCCTTGCGTTCCTCTTCCGTAATTGGCGGCTTTTCCTTGGTCATTTTAAATAATCGTCAATTAAAAACGAGCGTCCAGTAAATGCTGGGCGCTCGCCATTTATTTTCACTACAAAAATACTATAAAATTATATTTCTTTTAAGTCAGGCGTAGTCAAACAAACGAATGAGCAGCGCACATCGTTGCTTTTTTAACTTCTTTTCCGCTAATTGACATACAATGCTCATTAAAGAATCGAAAATTACCGTTTTTTTGTGATTGATGAGAGACCGCTTACCAAGTAGGTTTGCCCCCCTAATGAGAAAACCACCTGCACTTTTCTTAGCGGTTCTTTCTTTGCTCTTTTTTTCTTTTGGCGCTTTCGCGCAACAAGGACTCACCAATCTTCGCCTCAAAAAAGTAGCGCCCCAAAACACTTGGCAGTTACTTGACTCATTGACCATTCCGAGTGAAACGGTCAAAGTCTTTGACTCAAAAAATAAAATGCTCAGCAAATTCCAATATCAAGTTTTCAATAATCGAATTAAATTCAATACCCCCCTGCCAAAAGATTCGCTTTTGGTGCAATACCGAACGCTTCCTTATAATCTCAGCACGCCTATCGCTCGAATTGATACGAGCATAATCAGTAAATCCATTGATGACGTTTTACTTGGCTATAATCCTTATGAACAAACCGAATCGCTGACTGATTTTGGAAAACTCAAATACAACGGTACCTTCTCTCGTGGACTCTCATTTGGCAATAGCCAAAACCTCGTTCTCAACTCTGCGCTCAATTTGCAGATGGCAGGTCAACTCACCAACGACATCGAAATCGCCGCCGCCATCACTGACAATAGCATTCCACTTCAACCCGAAGGCAATACTGCGCAACTACAAGAATTTGATAAAGTCTTCGTGCAACTCAAAAGAAAAACCAGCACACTGATAGCAGGTGATTATGAACTGCGCCGCCCAGATCGCTACTTCGTCAATTACTTTAAAAAATTGCAGGGAGCGACCTTTTCAAATACGACCTCATTTTCCGAAAGGGAAAAAGAAAAAAAATTAAAAACCAGAGCGAGCATCGCCATAGCGAGAGGCAAATTTGCCAGAAACATCCTCGCCACTCAAGAGGGCAATCAAGGACCTTACCGCTTGCGCGGAAATGAAAATGAGCGTTTCATCATCGCCCTCGCCGGCACCGAAAAGGTATATTTAGATGGCGAGTTGCTCCAACGCGGTTTGCAGGCAGATTATGTGATTGATTATAATGCCGCGAGCATCATTTTCACCTACAAACGCATGGTCAACAAAGACAGCCGAATCGTCGTCGAATTCGAATATACTGACCAAAGTTACCTCCGCTCGCTTGCTACGGTTGACCTCGATTACGAAACTGAGAAGGCTGATTTCTACTTCACTTTTTACTCTGATCAAGACAGTAAAAACTCCACTGCTGATGGCGAATTGACCGATGGTCAAAAATTGCTTTTGAGCCAATCAGGCGATAATTCGCCTTTGCCGGGTATTGGAGGAGCGGTGAGTTCAGGCATCAAGCCGGAGTCTGAATTTAATATCTTGCGTGTCAATTATGTTTTGAGAGATACAATGATTTGCGGACAGGTAGATAGCATTTTGCAGTACACGACGGCGGACACGGCGCAGGTTTACACCGCACGTTTTACGCAAGTAGGAAGTGGTAACGGTAACTATATTCTTGATACTGAGCAGGCTGCCAATGGGCGGGTTTACCGTTGGGTGGAACCGATTAATTGTTTGCCGCAAGGCGATTTTGAACCTGTCCTAATTTTAGCGGCGCCGAAGCAGCAGCAGGTATTTGGAGCAGGCACGAAGCTACGTTTGGCAAAAAATTCCCAACTGCGATTGGAAGGAAATTTAAGTCGTTTTGATTTGAACCGATTCTCTGAAATTGATGACGGAGATAATCTGGGTGCCGCCGCTTTCGCGCAATACAATCATCAATTTCAAATTGGTAAAAAAAACAAAAATCAGACGCTCGAAGCGAAGGCACTGTATGAAATTCGCAATGAAAAATTCAACTTTCTGAATCGCTACCGACCGCAAGAATTTACGCGTGATTGGAATCTCTCTAATGCAGTCAATGGTCGATTGGGCGAAGACATTCAGCCGCAAGCTGCCGAACAATGGTCGCAAGCAAATCTGATTTTTAAGAAAAAAAATTGGGGACAGGTTGACTACGGTTTCGGTAGTTTTAATCGACAAGACAGTTATGAGGGTACGCGCCATTTTTCTAATTTTTCGCTTTCGCGAAATGGGTTTGATGTTCGCCTGAATGGAAGTCTATTGGATTCAGAAACAGGAGTTGAGCGGACGAGATTTTGGCGACCGAAGGTTTATTTGGCGAAGCGGTTTGTACCCCCTCCGCCCCCTGAAGGGGGAACCTCCGGTGCTACAAAAAAAAGGAGGAAGGGAACTTGGCTTATCGGTGCTTCTGGAGAAAGAGAGCATAATCAGCGGTTTGATGTCATTTCAGACACTTTGAATCGGACGAGTTTTTACTATGATTTTTTGAAGTCGTTTTTGGAATATGAAGGCAGTGAGCAATTCAATTCCGCACTGACCTTTTCGAAGCGGTGGGATTATTTGCCGAAAACTCGTCCCGCACTCGCTTCGGGAGGCAGTGAGTTTGAATTTTCTTCTCTCGCGGATGATTTGCAGTGGAGTGGCAATTGGAAAATGATTCCTTCCAATAAAAAAGGAAATGTCGCCAACCTCAATTGGAGCATGAACTATCGGCGACTGACCGTCGAAAAACCCTCCCAAATCGCTACCGAATCAGGCGAAACCTATTTGGGCAGATTGGGCTATTTGGTTTCACTTTGGAAAGGCGCTTTTCGCTCAACTACTAATTATCAAATCAGCTCAGGGCAAGAACCAAAAGTAGAATTTAACTACCTCCGCGTCAACGACGGCGAGGGCGTTTATCAATGGAATGATTACAATGAAGACAACGTGCCGCAGCAAAATGAATTTGAAACGGCAGTATTTCAAGACTCTGCCAATTTCGTGCGGGTGTCCATTTTGACAGATGAATTTATTCGCTCCAACAATGCTCAACTTGACCAAAATCTGCAATTGGAACCCAAAGTCCTTTGGCGAAATTCGAAAGGAGTTAAAAAGTTCATGAGTCGATTTTCGGGGCTTTCGGTTTGGCAGATTACGAGGCGCGTGCGCAATGTCGAGGGCGTCTCGCAGTGGAATCCTTTTGAGTTAAATATCTCAGATACCGCACTCGTGGCGCTCAATGCGTCTTTTCGTAACACGTTATTTTTCAATCGAGGCGATCGAATTTTCGATGTGCAGCTGGGAATGAATCAATTGCAAAATCGAGTGGTTATTACTACTGGTTTTGAGGCACGCGGGCTGGAAGAACAGTTCCTTCAAGGTCGCTGGAACATCAATCGTAAATGGACTTTTAAAACCAAAATCCGACTCGTTGGACAAACTAACGATTCCGAAAATTTCGACAATCGAGACTATCAAATCAATCTTTGGGAAGGGGAGCCTTCGTTGAGTTGGCAGCCCAATACGAGTTTCAGAACGACGCTCGGAGTGAAGCGGCGCGAGGCAAAAAATGATTTAGCACTTTCTACCGAGCAGTTGCAGAGCAACAACTTAAGTTTGGAAACCACTTGGAATTTCTCTGATAAGAAAAGAAAGCATCCGACCTCAATTCGCCTTTCGGCAAATTATGCAGAAGTGACCTTCGAAGGCACTGCAAATTCGCCTGCTGGCTTCGTGATGTTGGAGGGGCTTCGCGATGGTCGTAACTATTTATGGAACTTAAATTTTGACCGACAACTTTTTAATAATATGCGTTTGAATTTAAGTTATGAGGGAAGGAAAACGGGCGAGTCGCGAGTGGTGCATCTGGGGCGAGCGCAGGTGGGGGTGGTGTTTTAGTTTAACCGTTTTTCGAGCGGAGTCGAGAAAATCAATACATCGTTGCCTTTGTACTTCTCGACTCTGCTCGAAGTACGAGTGCTCATTTCGCGAAAGCGACACATAGTAATCGCTCCTGTAGGAGCGACATCTTTGTAGTATTTGATTAGCGACTGGCTTAGGCGTTCCGTTAGGAACGCT
>CALCJP010000073.1 GCA_937967625.1 uncultured Saprospiraceae bacterium | reverse complement strand
GAACCTGCCATACCACAACAGCCGGAAGGAATCAAAGTCAGATGATGTCCCTCAGGGAGGGAGAGCATTTGGATACAATCTTCGATATTGCCCAATGATTTTTGATGGCAATGGCCATGCAAGAGCAATTCTTTTTTCTCTTTCGAGAAATGCCCCGACGTGATCCTACCCTCACGAATTTCTTTGGCAATGAACTCATCTATCATCAACACATAAGGCGCGATTTGTTTGGCAGCAGAAACCAAATCCGCATCCACCAATCGCGGATATTCATCTCGAAAACTCAAAATGGCTGATGGCTCAATTCCAATCAAAGGCGTCTCCTCATTGATGAGATTTTGAAAAATAGAAACGTTTTCGTTCGCATATCTTTTGGCACGTTTGAGCAGTCCTTTCGAAATCGAAGCGCGCCCACTTTCGGGATGGTCGATTAGTTTTACTTCATATCCCAATTTGTCCAATAACTGGATGGCTTTGACGCCAATCTGAGTATCATTCCAATTCGTGAATTCATCGCAAAAAAGATAGACGGAGCCATTAGGAGCTTGCTGTGATTGGTAGTTCTTTTGATACCATTTGCGTAAGCTAAATTGATGAATAGTCGGTATCGAGCGCGACGGGGCAATGCCCAAAACCCTTTTCGCAATGCCCGACAAAAGCGGGTTCGAAAGAAAGAAATTATACAGCCACGGGAAAGCACTCCCCCACTGATTGAATCTGTTGATATTTGCAAAAGCCATTGCCCGAAAGGGCGTACCATTTGATTGATAATATTGGTGTAAAAACTCCGCTTTGAGGGTGGACATATCGACATTGGAGGGGCACTCGGAGGTGCAACCTTTGCAGGACAGACAGAGGTCCATCACTTCTTTTATCTCCTCGTGGTCAAATGGATTTGCTTTGTCGCTTTTGGTTAGAAATTCGCGCAAGATGTTGGCGCGGGCGCGAGTGGTTTCTTTTTCGTTTCGAGTGGCTTGGTAGCTGGGGCACATGGTGCCGCCCGAAAGTGGTAATTTTCTACAATCTCCTGAGCCATTGCATTTTTCAGCCGCTCTCAAAATTCCCTCCGTTTTCGAAAAATCGAAAATGGTTTTTATCTCTTTGACCGGCACATCGGACTCGTAGCGCAGCGAAGTATTCATGGGAGGCGTCTCCACGATTTTGTTGGGATTGAAGAGATGTTTGGGGTCCCAAGTATTTTTGATTCGTTGGAACAATTGATAGTTTTCCTCACCAACCATCATCGGGATGAAAGCGCCTCTTAGGCGTCCATCACCATGCTCACCGCTGAGGGAGCCTTCGTATTTTTTCACCAATTTGGCGGAAGCCTCACTAATCTGAAAAAACTGCTCGACGTCTTCGGATTTTTTCAAATTCAGAATCGGGCGCAAGTGTAATTCGCCAGCGCCAGCGTGAGCATAGACGACCAAGTCTTGTCCAAATTCCGCCATCATTTCGCCCACCTCTTCGATGTAATCGGCTAAGTCCTCCAAAGCCACCGCAGTGTCCTCAATACATGCCACCGCTTTCGAATCTCCAGGCAGATTGGCTAACAAACCCAAACCCGCTTTGCGCAATCCACGCACCTGATTGGTCCGCTCGGGCGGAATGATCGGGAAGGCATATCCAAGTGCTGCGGACTGCATGGCTGTAATCATTTGATTCGCCTTTTCAGTAGCCACTTCGAGCGAATCGCCTCGAAACTCAACCATCAACAATGCTTTAGGATCACCCTCTAAAAACCAACGATCCTTTCGGTATTTGATGTTTTCTTTAGTGCAGTCCAGTATGGTTTTGTCCATCAATTCGCACTGGGCAGGTTGGTGTTTCATCGCCAATTGAGTGGCACGAAGACTTTCCAAAATATCATCAAAATGCACTGCCACGATAACATCAACAGGCGGCTGTAATTTATCCAGATGAAGTTTGATTTCGGTCGTAAAAGCTAAGGTGCCTTCAGAGCCACAAAGCAACTTGCAAAAATCGAAAGGCGCAGTTTCGTCTGCAAAAAGTTCAGTTTCGAGAAGGTAGTCAACTGCATAGCCCGTGTTGCGTCGATGTATCGTTTTTTTCGGAAAATGCTTGCGGATGTTTTCCTGATTTTTTGCATTCGACAACTCGGATTCGATGTGCGAATATATTGCTCCTTCGAGGTCGTTTTGTTTCGTTATTTGCCGAAAGGCGTCTGGAGACATTGCGGCAAAATCGACCTCACTACCATCTGATAAAATGGTTTTCAATTCGAGGACATGGTCGCGAGTGGAGCCATAAACAATGGAGGTCGTACCGGAGGAATTATTGCCCACCATGCCGCCTATTGTCGCTCTGTTGGCAGTGGAAGTGATAGGGCTAAAAAACAAACCATGCGGCTTCAAAAAGGCATTCAATTCATCTCTAATCACGCCCGGTTGCACGCGAATCCATTGCTCGGATTTGTTGAATTCAAGGATTTGGTTGAAGTGCTTAGAAGTGTCCACCACGATACCGTTTCCGACGACTTGCCCCGCCAAAGAAGTCCCTGCCGCGCGAGGGATTAAGGCTACCTGATTGTCATGAGCGAATTGGATAAGCACTTTGAGATCGGAGGCATTTTTGGGTATCGCAACTGCCAGCGGCAACTCCCGATAGACGGATGCATCAGTGGCATAGATGACCTTCATCAGTTCATCAAAATACAATTCGCCTTCCAGCGAGGCAGCTAATTTTTTAAGCGATTCAGTCATATTTATTTTTGCCTTTCGGCAAATGCAAAAATAGATTTAAACGGCTGATTTTTGCGCGGTTGAGTGGATTTGTGGGAAATTATAATTTGATGGTTGATTGTTGTAGATTTATATTTGGAGAACTTTTGCGTTAATGCTCTGATAGATCCGCAAAGAATAAATAGCCGTCCTCTTAAACCCAACATCCCAAACAAAAAAAAGAAAAACTCCACAGGCATAAATCATTTAATCCAAAACAAAATCATGACTTCAGTAAATCGATTCATTTTATTTCTACTCGTTTCGGCATTCGTGGCTTGTACTCCAAAAACAGCCTCTGTGGTTGAAAAACCAGTTGCTAAAAAAGAGAAGAAACCATTCATAAACACTTCCTATTATATTGAATCAGAAGGAGCGCTGGTGGTGACAGAACTCGACGAAGATCCAGTGTCTAATCTTGGTCTTTGGGGATTTATGGAAGTGGTGTATGGAAACATTCGCTATCCAGCTAATGCGCGAAGGAAGAGCATAGCAGGGACGGTCATTATTCAAGTTTCAATCGATGAGTCGGGCAATTTTTTGGGAAGCGAAGTCAAAGAGGGAATTGGATATGGTTGCGATGAAGAAACCTTGCGAGTCGTCAACTTGGCAAGCGAAAATGATTTTCAACCCGCCATTAAGGATGGAAAACCAATCAGTGTTCGATTTGACATACCTGTCAAATTCAAATTAGAGTAAGGGGCAAAAAAAAACTTGCCGAACTTTTCCGGCAAGCCTGTTAAATTATAAAAATCTAACACCTAAATAATTTTTATGTTTTTAATCGGGCTTTTTACGAGTTGGTCGATTTCTTAAAGAAATGTTATGGAATAGACGCAGGTCTTAGCGTAGAGGTCACAATTAATCTTAAAATAATTTTAAATTTTTTAGCCATCAGCAAATTTTCTATGGGTCATTTGACCTCCAACTGTATTTCCAGAAATGGAAAAAGGATTAAGATTGATACTGTGTTAAATTTGACCAACAGTTAATTTTGCTAACAGATCATCCGTTTTTTCAACAAAACAAAATTCATGAAACCTACTTTTCTCTTCTTGTTCCTTATGATTGGCAGCATGCTCTTCGCCCAAGACAATTGCGAGCAATTCCAAAAAGAAGCCATTTCTTTTGTGCGCCCCTACATGTATTTCAAAGGTGGACAGAGCTACCCTTCAGGTCTGTTTTATGGAAAGCTAAAAAAGGAGCTGGAGATCAGCCCAATGGGATTGGCGGAGTTCAAAAAATACAAAAGAAACAGAAATATCGGCTATCTAATGATTGGGGCTTCTATAGGCGCTTTGCTAAGCACGGGACTCACCGACAATCGAAAAACACAAGGCGCCTTATTAATCGGCTCCATAGGTTTTTCGATTGGCTCGATTAGTTTCTCTTTGGACTCACAGAGAAACCTTCACCGTTCAGTTTGGTTACGAAATGATGACATACTGCATGGGCGGACGCGAATGAAGTAATTTTGAGAACTTCACTGGAGCCTACCAAAGATGTGAATTATAAAACCGTTTTTTCATCAATCCCCCACTCAGGGATTTTTCCTATTCCTTGACGGAAAATCTCCAATATCTGAAGTTTGTCTAATTCCTCATTTACGGAAGTGAAAAAAGGAGATTTGAAAATAATCTTTTTGTCTTTCCAATTGAAAAGCACAGGAACAATCGGAATCGAAGCTCCTTTTGCGATGTAGTAAAATCCTGATTTTAGTTTTTCAACTTTTCTTCTGGTGCCCTCAGGAGTGATGATCACTTGGAGAGAATCGCGTTTGTTGAACTCATCCACGACTTGTTGGACGAAGTTGGTCCTTTGGGATCGATCCACGGGTAGTCCGTTCATTGCTCGAAAGAGCCATCCAAATGGCGGTTTGAATAAGGTAGCCTTTCCAAAAAAAGTCACCTTCGCTGATTCAGCCCCTCTCACTAAAACTCCAATCGGAAAATCCCAATTGGAAGTGTGCGGCACACAAGCGATAATGCATTTTTTTTGATGATGCGGAAACTGCCCTAAAATCTCCCATCCCAAAAACTTTAACATAATTCGACATAATTTGGCAAGCATAGTAGTATTATAATATTTAATTTTGCACCAATACAAAAACTAATTCCCCTCCTTACACTCCACTTCTCCCCTTTTCTTAGAACAAACCTCTCAGCTTTAAATCATATATGTTATTTTTGGCATGTGTTTTGCGCAGTCAATCAGTTTATATAATTTTATAATATGTATTCGCCTGAAAGGCAACTGATTTCTTATGCAAAAATAACATAATGTATTTTTCTATATTTATGAAACAACTTAAATCCTATTGAGTAAACGACTATCCATGCCGTTAATTTGTCGTTAAAGACGCACAAATATCGGATTTTTTGAAACACTACATTAATCTAAAATCAACGTCAATGCTTAAGCAGACCCAGTCGATTAAGATGTTGCAAAAGTTATCGCCACAACAAATTCAGCTAATGAAATTGTTGCAGATACCTACAGCAACACTGGATCAACGTATCCAGGAGGAGTTGGAAGCTAATCCAGCACTTGAAGAAGGTGAAAACGAACCCGAAGAGGAGGCTTATAGTTCCTCTGCACAAGAGGAGGCAGATGAAGAAAACGCTACCGAAGAAGTTGAGACCACGCAAGAAGATTTTGAATTGGAAGAAATGATTTCTGATTATGTCGAAGATGATCCTGTAAGTTATGGATCTGATTTTTCCTACTCTAATAATGGAGAGGAGGAAAAGTCGATTCCGATACCAGTCGAAACCACCTTCCACGACTACTTAGATGAGCAATTAGGAATGCTCGATTTTGAAGATGACCGCGAAGAAGCTATCGCAAGACAAATCGTAGGTTCGATTGATGAAGATGGCTATCTCCGAAGAGAACCTATTGCAATTATTGATGATTTGGCTTTCTCAAGCTCAATTACTGCTACCGAAGATGAAATCCTGCAAACGCTAAAAAGAATACAACGATTCGACCCGGCTGGCACTGGAGCAAGAGACCTTAAAGAATGCCTACTGCTACAAATTGAATCATTGGTGCCAACCATTCAAATGAATGACGAGGAAGTCAAAACCCTCAAAATGGCAAAACTTATCATCAATAATTACTTCGAGGAGTTCACGAAGAAGCACTACTCCAAAATGCAAAGGCAATTGTCCTTGACTTCCGAACAACTCAAAGAAGCCATCGGAGTGATTTTGACCTTGAATCCTAAACCTGCAAGTGGTTACACCCAGACCAATTCTCGAAATTCGGTCAATTATGTAATCCCTGATTTTCTAATCGAAAACAGAGCAGGTGAATTGGACTTGACGCTCAACTCTCGCAATGCTCCCGAACTTCGGGTCAATGATTACTATCGCGAAATGCTTTCTGCCTTCAAGACCAATCATAAAGGAAAACGAGCAAGCAAAAAAGAACGCGAAGCCATCATGTTCATCAAGCAAAAAATTGATTCTGCGAAATGGTTTATTGACGCCATCGTTCAGCGCCAACAAACCATGTTGAAGACCATGTATTCTATCATGCAGTTCCAATATGATTTCTTTTTGACTGGTGATGCTCAGAACTTGCGCCCGATGATTTTGAAAGATATTGCAGACATCACCGGATTGGATATCTCAACCGTTTCGCGTGTCGCCAATAGCAAATTCGTTCAAACTGAGTTTGGGACCAAGCGATTGAAAGAGTTTTTCTCAGAGTCCTTGCAGACCAAGAGCGGCGAAGAAGTTTCTACCTTTGAGGTGAAGAAAATCCTTACCGACATCATCAAGGACGAAAACAAAAGGAAACCTTTCTCTGATGAGAAATTGAAAAATTTGCTCCAAGAAAAAGGCTACAACATCGCTCGAAGAACGGTTGCCAAATACAGAGAGCAATTGAGCATACCAGTCGCAAGACTTAGAAAAGAATTATAGTCCAACCACGCAGATTTATATCCTTATAGAACAAAAAAATAATTAAGGGGCTACTCATTGAGTGCCCCTTATTTTTTAACTTGTCTCGAATTTTCAAACCCTCCAATCCAGTTCGAAATGGCTAAGAACAAGTCCAAAAAGGTACACAAGAAAATCAAAAGCGCTGCTCCAACTACCCAAACCAACTCCTCTGACCGAATGCTTCCCATCGGAGTTTTAGTCATCACGGCATTGGTATTTCTCAATTGCCTCCAAAACGGTTTTGTCAATTGGGACGATCCCGTCAATATTTTAGAAAACCCCAACCTCAATGGATTCACCTTTGAAAATATCAAAGGCATTTTCACCAGTACCGTCATCGGCAACTATAATCCACTTTCGATTTTCACTTTTGCAGTTGAAAAAGCACTCTTTGGTCTAAACCCAGTGGTCTTTCATTTCAATAATTTATTGCTGCATTTGGTTTGTGTGTTTTTAGTCTATCGCTTTTTGCTTTCGCTAAAACTGAGTCCTATGGCAGCAGCATTTGGCGCCCTGCTTTTTGGAATTCACCCCATGCGAGTGGAGTCTGTTGCTTGGATTACGGAGCGAAAAGATGTGCTTTTTGGCGCCTTCTATTTAGGCGCTTTGCTGACTTACGTCAAATCCCTCAACCAACCAAAAGAACGTACCAAATGGCTCGCATGGACCATGGGCTTATTTGTCCTTTCGTGCCTTTCAAAAATCCAAGCCGTTTCTTTACCGCTTTCCATGTTGGCAATTGATTATTATTTCAATCGTGATTTGAAGTTCAAATTAGTGATCGAGAAAATTCCATTTTTCGCCGTTTCGCTTTTGACAGGTTTGGCAGGTATTTATTTCTTAGGAGCCGATGGATCTCTTGATGATCAGACCAATTACACTTTCGTAGAACGTCTGCTCACGGGTGCCTACACGTATTGCGTATATCTAATCAAATGGTTGATTCCTTATGAAATGTCACCACTCTACCCCTATGAATCAGAAATCCCGACCCTTGCTTATGTCGCTCCGGTTGGCGTGTTGTTGGTTGGCGGATTATTTTATTGGGCATTCAAAAGTTCGAATAAAGCGCTCGTTTTTGCGATTGCCTTTTTCACATTCAACGTGATGTTCATGCTACAGATAGTGGGTGCAGGACAAGGCTTTTTAGCAGACCGCTTTACCTACATCCCCTATCTGGGACTTTTCTTTTTGATGGCTTACTATTTAGACCATTTCCTGAAAAGGAATCCGTCAAAAAAATCAATCGCATTGGGTGGTTTGGGTTTGTACTTGGCAGTACTTGGATTCGCAAGTTTTCAGCAAAACAAAATCTGGAAAAACGGCGAGACCCTTTGGAGTCACGCCTCAGCGTGCTACCCCAAAACCCATACACCCTACCAAAACCGAGGAAAATATTATCAATCAATAGGGAAAAAAGATTTGGCTTTGAGCGACTTCAATAAATCTATCGAAACCGCCAAAGACAAAGACATCCCCTACAATAGTCGAGGCAAAATCTACTTCGACCGAGGACAGGTAGATTTAGCATTTGCTGATTTTGACAATGCCGTGAAGTCTGGCACCACTGAGGGTGAAATCTATGTCAATCGCGGCTCTGCCCATGCCCAATCAGGGAGAATGGACGCTGCATTGGCTGATTTTAATAAAGGTGTAGAACTTGATCCAGAATTTAAAAACGGATATCTAATGCGCTCCTTTTTGTTTATGAATAAAGGTGATTTCGCGAAAGCGGCATTGGATCTCAAAAGAGTAGTTGAGCTTTCGCCAAATGACGCCAAGTCCAGATTCGAATACGGCATGTCGCTCAATCGAATTGCCAACTATCAAGAAGCGCTTACCCAACTGAACTATGCCATAAAACTAAGCCCACGCAATGGCTCATATTATGCAGAGAGAGCCAACGCTCACAATGGTTTGGGAGATTCCGCGAAAGCGGCTCAAGACAGACAAACCGCAAACAGCTATGGTGGGTAGAAAAAAAAATTCCTGCATCTTAGGAGGGAGTTAAAGATGCAGGAAGACTAAACAAACATACTATGAGAAAACTGGTACAAATATATACCGATCTACTTATATGAGAAAGTTACAATTAAGTAACGGGTTGATAATCAACGAGAAAGGCCCTAAACTTTTAACGAACGGTAGGCGTGTAAGCTGTACTACATATTTTTTTTGAGAAAGCGGTCGGTTATAGCAGATAAGCGGCAAATAACAAGCTAAGCAAAGAGGAATCGTTATTTTTCAAATCCTCCAAAACCACCAAAATCACCACTTTTTGCGCCTCTCTTGCGCCTTTTGTAGTTTTATAGTCAAAAAAAACACACCAAACTTATTTGGTTCTTTTGTGCCTTTTGGGGTTTATAAAATCCGAATCTCATCCGCAAAAACCCAACACTTCCCCCCTTCAGATTTATGTCCTTTCGGACAATCTCCTTGATTCCTTCCCACCACTCGGATGTACCGCACCTGCCGCTGAAAATCACCAGTGTAATCTTCAATCAGCGTTTCCTGATCCTTTTTCCAACCGATTTTATTTTCGACTTGATCGATTCGTTTGAAATTAGTACCATCGGTGGAGCCGTAAAACTCCACGTCAGTGGGGAAGAAAATCCATGAGTTTTGGTCTTGCAAAAAGTTAATGGAAACGGACTGAACAAATTGCGTTTTTCCTAAATCAACCGTTGCGTCTAAGTCAACGCCCTCATAGCCTTGCCACTCCCCTGTTCGATAGTCATTGTTGCCAGTGATGAAGTCGATGAGTGCTTTGTCGCCTCCTGCGGCATATTGAGGAGCGTAAGAAGTTGCCAAATTGATTTCCCGATTTTTAGGAATTTTATAGAGGGCGGTTTCGATTACTTGGCTTTCGCCGAAAGGCGTTTTGGATTTTGCCTTGAGCTTGGTAGAACGGCTGATTTTTATGGGTTGCTCATATTTTATGGAAGGCGGACTTCCGTCCAATGAGTATAAAATTTCAGCGTTGGTGCTTGCGGTATTCAGTTCGATTTCGGTTTGGTTCATGAATACTCTTTCGCCTTTGCTCACTGCGGGAAGGGATACCAATTGCAAATCGGCTTCCGCGTCCATTTTAGTGGGCATTCGCCAGTTTTTGTTGGGGGTGCCTCCCATCTCTAAAGTCAATTCGCCACCTTCCAAAATCTGCTGATGATCTATAGTCAAGTAGGGCAGTTCGTTGCCATTGAGAGAGGCGGATTGGATGTATTTGTTATTTGCCGAAAGGCGAGAAGCGTTTATTTTAAAGGTTTTTCCATTTTCTAAATGGATGGTAGATTGCTTCATTCGTGGCGTTCCGATATCGTAAGTAGGTCTGCCAGGGGCGACTTGGTAAATTCCCATCGCACTCAAAACATACCATGCAGACATCTGTCCGCAGTCCTCATTTCCTTCGTAGCCATGCGGGTCGTTTTTATACATTTCGTCGGTGATTTGGGCGATGATTTCTTGGGTTTTCCATGGCTTGCCGATGTAGTTGTAGAGGTAGCCAATGTGGTGGCTTGGCTCGTTGCCATGCGCATATTGACCTAACAGACCAGTGATGTCTCCTTGTTCGCGACCTGTGGTCTTGGGGCTTGCGTTGAAGATGGCGTCTAAGTATTTTTCGAAGTTCTCATTTCCTCCATGTACCTCAATAAACGACTCCAAATCATGCGGCACGTAGTAGCCATATTGCCAAGCATTCGCTTCCGTGAAATGAAAATTCACCTCATAGGGATCGAATGGCGTTTGCCAAAATTGCCGATTTTTTGCTCTAAAAAATTTGGACTCCGGGTCAAATAAATTCAACCAATTTTGAGATCGCAAATAGAATTTTTTATGGATTTCCTCTTTGCCCAACGCCTGTGCGTAGCGCGCGATGCACCAATCATTGTAAGCGTATTCGAGGGTTTTGCTGACAGATTCGTGTTCGAGTTCGGAGGAGATGCAGCCGTGAGCGATGTAGTGTTCTTTCCCATATTTTGCCTCTTCTGCAAATGAGATCATCGCCTCCAACGCCTTCTGCTCATCGAAGCCACGAATGCCTTTCGCATACGCATCAGCAATCACCGAAACGGCATGATAACCAATCATGCAATCCGTCTCGTTGCCCCACAATTCCCAAAATGGAAGGCGACCACTTTCATCATAGATTTTCAAAAAAGTATGGATAAAATCGAGCGTTCGTTTTTGGTCGATGATGGTGTAGAGTGGATGGGTGGCTCGGTAGGTATCCCACAACG
>CALCJP010000072.1 GCA_937967625.1 uncultured Saprospiraceae bacterium | reverse complement strand
CCATCGACAAACCCAACGAAAGAACCACTCAAGAAATCTACGTCACCGTCGAAGACCGTTTCAAAACCCTTTCGAATGGACTCAAACTGTCCTCAAAGAAAAACAGCGACGGCACCCGAACGGACTATTGGAAGATGGATCAACCACACGCGCCATACCTATTTATGTTGGCAATCGGCGAGTTTGCCGTAGTTGATGATAAATGGAAAAACGTCCCTCTCGAATATTATGTTGAGCCTGAATTTGAGGCTTCCGCCAAACAGATTTTCCCACACACACCGGAGATGTTGACTTTCTTTTCAGATAAGCTGGGCGTAGAGTATCCGTGGCAAAAATACTCTCAAGTAGTCGTGAGAGACTTTGTGTCTGGTGCGATGGAAAATACCACTGGAGTCATCTTTGGTGAATTCATTCAAAAGCACAAAGAGGAGCTGGAAGACAATGATGATGTCAATCAGATGATTGTTGCCCATGAGATGATGCACCATTGGTTTGGTGATTACGTCACCTGCGAGAGTTGGTCAAATCTGACCTTAAACGAAGGTTTCGCGAACTACTCCGAATACCTTTGGGCAGAACACCACGAGGGAAGAGACAAGGCAGATCACCACCGATTGAATGAGATGAATTCCTACCTCCAATCTGCCCAAAATGGCATTCATGACCTCATCCATTTTGGCTTCAATGACAAGGAGGACATGTTCGATGCGCATAGTTACAACAAAGGAGGTCTGGTACTGCACATGCTCCGCACCTACTTAGGCGATGACGCATTTTACGCAAGTTTGAAAAAGTATTTGAATGATAATTCATTCACGGCAGTGGAGGCAGATGAGCTACGCATGGCTTTTGAAGACACCACAGGCGAAGACCTCAATTGGTTTTTCAACCAGTGGTTTTTTGACAAAGGTCATCCAGTTATGGACATCGAATATGGCTATGACGCTTCCGCGAAAAAAGCGACCATCACGGTAGCCCAAACTCAAGACCCAAAGGAAATGCCAGGCATTTTCCAACTCCCCGTCAACGTAGATATCTACCTTTCGGAAAATGACGTGCGCACTGAAAAAATCTTCGTCAACCAGCGCAAACAAACTTTCGAGTTTGATGCACCCACTGAGCCAAAGTTGATCTCTTTTGATAGAGACAAAGTCCTCCTTGCGGAAAAAGCCGAAATCAAAACAGTCGATAATTACGTCTTCCAATTCAATAATGCCAAAACATTTATGGACAGATACGAGGCGATCCAAGCGCTTCAGTATGAATCCAAGCCCGAAGTGATGGCAATGTTCAAAAAAGCATTGGATGACCCATATCACTACATCAGAGCGCAGGCAATTGATTTTTTAGATTTGAAAGATCCTGAATCTGTTAAGAAATTATCACAAATGATTTCAATGGATAAAAGCTGGCGCGTCCGCTCCAAAGCGATGAAGAGCTTGGCAGGCACCGGCAATAAAGAATACACTACACTGATTCGCGAATCACTCCAAAAAGAATCCAAAAACGCAGTGAAAGGAGAAGCTCTTCGTGCCCTCCAAAAATTGGACAACGAAGCAGCCATAGAGTACGCCAAGTCCATCCAAAACTCAGAAAATGGTCAATTACTCTTAGCGGTTGGTGATGTGTATGCAGCAGCTGGAAGCGTGAAAAACCTATCATTTTTCGAAAGAAATATGGATAAGATGACTGGTTTTGACATCATCTCCTTTTTGGAGAGTTATGCCGCTACTGCTGCTTACGGAGATTGGTCGATTATTGAACCTATCACTCAGACCTTTAATAAAATCGGTTCCGATATGAAGGCTTCTCCTTGGAAACGCTTCGGTGCCACAAAAGGAATCAACGACCTCCACATCGCTTTAGCTACCAAAGCACTCAAATCCGAATCCGAAACAGATGCTGCCGCTTTCGCGGAAAAAGATAAAATCTTGATTGGACTCATCGAAAAGATAAAAGGAATTGAGACCAATGACCAACTTAAGATGTTTTACAAAAACTTCCCAACGCGAATTGAGAAAAGACCTTGATCAGTAGGCAGTTTTCAGTGGGCAGTAATTCAGTAGTTAGGTTGCAACATAAAATTACTGCAAACTGCCCACTGAATTTCTGCCCACTGCCCACTGCTCACTGCCTTACTTCCCCTGCATCCTCTTCTGGTCATCCTCAATAATCTTATCCATCACCTCTGCCATCTGCTCAGCGCCAATTTTCTTCATGATGATTTTTTTGTCTTTATCTAAAATGAAGACTTGTGGAGTGGATTTGATATTGTATCGGATTTTGTATTTGGAGCGGTGGTATTGGTCCACGTAGTTATTGAAAATATTGTATCCTTTCTCTTCGATGTCTGGCCAGCACTTTTCAGTGTCTTTTCCGAATTTGGAACATATCGCAAACATCTCAACGCCTTTGTCTTTGTATTTTTCATAAAATTCCACCATGAAAGGAGCTGCTTTTTTACAGTGCCCACAATCTGGATCCCAAACATAAACCACCGTGTAGTCTGCTTTGATGCTATGCAAGCTGGTGGATTCGCCTGCTTGATTTTGGGCTTTGATTTCGGGTGCGATTTTTCCGATAAGGGTCGGTTCTAATTCGTCGGCGTTTTTGACGATTTTTTGAAGTGTGGTGTCTGGCGTCCAATCTGCCATGCCGGTTTTGTAGTATTTTTTCACCAAGTGGACATAGACTGCATCCATTCCGACTACTTTAGATTTGGCAGCTTTATTTAGAAAATGAACGAGGTAGTATTTGAATACCTCTCCGCCTGGTTTTGCTTTTTTCAATATGTGGTCTATGGATTTGCTCATCGAATCCGGGTGTTGGACGGTGAGTTTTTCCATGTAATAATTAATCTTTTGGAACAAAAAGGAAGTACGAACCAGGCAATCATTGTCCAAGTCAATATTGTCAAAATAGTGCTCCAACATCCATCTCCATCTTTTGACATTAATTTCTTCCTCACTGCCGTCGAATTTCGGCATGTTGGGGCCTTGATTCGCTTTGATGATAGCAGCAGGGAGACTTCCTGCATGCTTTTCCATGATTTCCTTTTGGCGGTTGAGGACGTCATTATTTATTTGTTCTAACTCGGCGTCGAGTTTTTTGATGGTAGCTTCGTCGCCTTTGGCAGCCTCTTTTTTCTTATTGATGGCTTCTGCTTTTGGGCGCATGCCACCTATGAAGTTCAGATAATCATAGAAAAGGATATTATGTTCTGAACCCTTGATTTTGATGTTTGAGGTGAGGTCAGCGATGTCTGTTTCTACCTCAAAGTTTTGATTGTTTTCATCAAGCAAAACCTCGAAATACTTGTTGTCAGGTGGTAACACGATCAGATACATGCCGCATTCCAATTGCTCATCGCCTTTGAAAGTAAACCATCCTTTTGCATCCTTGACGGCAGTGTCTCTCAAAAACTGCTTGTTGCCGTAATGGTAGCCAAGGAAAATGGAATCCTTTTGTAAGTCCTTAATTTTGATTTTAATTTGATAGCCGTCAGCGGCAAATGAGGAAAGAGAAAAACTTAAAACAATCAGGGATATAAATAATCTCATGCGGTCTTTGATTATGTTTAGAATTGAATTTCTTTAAGGAAGTCGTTTAAAAATAGATTCTGACAACTTCTAAAGAACAAATTTCTTTAAATTATTGTTTTCGGTTGTTGCCTAGATTTAAATTTTTGGAATTATTAACACCAAAAACAAAGGTTCAACCTTCCATAAAACGAAAAAGTTGAACCTCTGTTAATTATCGGTATGTTAATGATTTACATTCTTTTACCGTTGATGAATTTGATCAGGCGGGCATTATTGTAGTCATCAATGATATTATTGTTGAGATAATAAAGCGCAGTTCGCTCTGAATAGAAATCACCAGTTAAATAAGAAAATCGATTTTCAGGTAAAATCTGAATGTTGAGACTTTCGAATTTTTTGAATAGTTGATTGTCGGAGGTGAGTTCTATTGGCGAGTTAATGATCTCGATCTTATAGCCCGTATAATTTTCCGAAAGGAAGGTTATTTTACTAATCATTTCGCCGGAAGGCGGGGTGGAAGAGGCGGAATTTTGAGAGCTACTCTTCATTATTTCTTGCTCTGATCCGACTTTCGTCGAATGAGTTGGCGTTTCTCCCATTTTCTTCAAGGACTCTTTTGCAGCAGCAACGATGTCGTCTTCCACTGCTTGGGTAGGTCGAGTTTCTGGCTCCAATTTTTTGGAAGGTTTGGTGATCACGGCTTCTTCCTTTTGGGGCTTCACAGGTTGTTGCAATGCAGGTTTTGTCTCTACAGGTTGCTCAACTTTTGCAGGTGGCATTGGCGTTTCTACCGTTTTGGTAGTGATGACCTCTGCGGTTTCTATTGCTGGATTTTCGGAAACGATTTCCTTCTTTATAGGTGGTGTAGGCACTTTTGAGGTGGAAACTTTTGAGGTTTCAGATTTGGAAGATTTCGGAGTTTCAATCTTTCCGTCAGCACCAACTTTAATCTGTCCACTCGCAAAATCATCTGACTCCAATTCCTCAATAAATTTCTCCTCACTGATGATTTGGCGTAAGCTCTTAAAGATTTTCTCTGGCTTAAAGCCAATAATTTTCAATTCCGTACGGCGATTTTTCTGATGTCTTCTTTCAGAACATTGGACGCCGTTCTTACAACCATTGACCAGTTTAGTCTCACCATATCCTTTCGCTACAATCTGATCTTTGTTGATCCCCGCATTGGAAGTGATGTATGCAACGGCTGCCTTGGCGCGTTTTTGCGAAAGGTCTAAATTAAATTTATCGCTTCCGCGAGAATCAGTGTGTGAACCCAGTTCGAGTTTCACAGATGGATTGTCCTTCAAAAGTTGAACGACTTTATCCAACTCCACTGCGGCATCATCGCGGATGTCCCATTTATTCAAGTCATAATAGATGTTTTCGATTTCAATAGTTGAGTTTAGATCGGCGCGATCCAATTCGATATTTGCGAGAAGCGTACCCATGTTGAAGCCGTGCGTAAGGTTGTCAGTGACGCCGGGTCCCACATCTTTCAGTCCATCCATGCAGACGATACAGCCATTAATATTGACATAAGCTTCGATTCGTTTAGTCAAAAAACTGTCTTGACGAATCATGATGGTGTAATGATTCCCCTGCTCGAAGGTGAAACTGAAATATGGATTCGGATGGTCAGGTAAAATCAGTTCTACTTTATCCGTAGTGTTATTATAAATCTCAATCAACGCGCCCTGAATGGCATCGACTTGTTGTGCATCTTTGGTTCTTTTTTCTGCAAGGGTTGCGTCAAAAAGGTAGCCTGGTTTGCGCGCCATTTCCAGTTTTGCAAAAACTTTATCTCCCTCAGATTTTCCCGCAGTACTGATCTCAATTTCCTTCGTATTAAAAATATTTTTAGTTCCTCTTATGAGAAAGGTCTTCCCAATTGGCAAGTCACTGATCGTAAATTCACCCTTGATGTCAGTGGTTGCTTCTGCCACTACGGAGCGGAGCGGCAATTCTAAAACCATGATTTTCACCTCGTTTAAAAAACCTCGATTGTTTTCTTCATAGGCATAGCCTTTGAGCGAAACAGATTGAGAAAATGCCGAAAATGACAAACAGAAAAAAAGTAAAATAGTGGTTGTTCTTAATAATCTCATGTTGTTCAAAAATTTAAATCAAAGATTCAGAAATTTTCAGTTGCAAAGATAAGCTACTGATAATCAACAATTTGTAAAAAGGCTGTAAATCGTCAAAATAGGTATTATCCAAATTTTGCTGATTCTAATTCAGGATAGGTTAGATTTAATGATTCTAATTTTTCAACAAGGGTTTTAGAGACGATGTAGTCCCGATACCAACGTTTGTTAACCGGCGTTATTGTCCAAGGGATTTTCGAATTGTTTAAAACGTATTTGTAGCAGTCCATGTATTTGTCCCAATGTTGGCGCTCGTCCCAGTCGCCATCGTTGTGTTTCCAGTATTTTTCGGGGTCTTCAATTCTTTCTCTGAGTTGACTTTCTTGATCAGATTTGTCGATATGCAAAAAGAACTTGCAGACATGTGTGTTATTGTCAAATTCGAGCAACTCCTCAAAGGCGTTAATCGCCTTCATTCGCTTCTCCACATGTTCTTCAGAAATCCATCCATGCACACGCTGAATCAAAACATCTTCATAATGCGAGCGGTTGAACACCTGAATCATTCCTTTCTCAGGACATTGCTTATGCACGCGCCAGAGGAAGTCATGAGCAAATTCTTCCTTACTTGGTTTCTTGAAGGAATAGACCCTTATATTGGATGGCGTACAATCCGCAAAGACTTTTTTCACGGCACCGTCTTTTCCGCTTCCATCTATGCCTTGAAAAATAACCAGAAGGCTATGTTTGCCATTTGCGATCATTGCATTTTGCAATTCAGCTAATCGCTCTGTATATTTTTTGGTTAATTTTTTAGCTTCCTCTTTCGAGAAATCTTTTGGTGGGTTTCCTGAAATGTCTTTGAGTTCTATCATAAAAATCGATTTTTTTCTAATGTGGCAAATTTAACAATCGAGTTCATTTTGCCAAAAACTCTTTTTAAATGGTATGGAACGCTGATGACGCTGATTTTTCATGATTTTCGCGGGTTTCGGATAGTTGTTGCAGTATTGAAATTTGGTTGTTTTGATTCCCGTCTCAGTGCCTCGACTCCGCTCAACCTCCGTTTGCTTAGAAACAATGGCACCTCGGCAACAATGGCACCTCGGCAACAATGGCAACCCACCATCACCTCAAAAGCGTAACATCCCCCTTAAAAACCTCAACCAATCCATCAATAAACTCCACCTCCGCAAAAAAGGTATAAACCCCCGAATTCATCAACTTGCCTCGATACGTGCCATCCCAACCTGCACTTGAATCATTCGATTCAAAGTTGGAATTTGAAAATACCTGACCGCCCCATCTGTCATATATCTGAAATGATTTCACCTCAGTAACGGCACCGTCGCTGTACGGAAAAAAGGTATCATTAATCCCATCACTATTGGGCGAAAAGGCAGAAGGCAAAAACACCCTTCTCACTTTTTCAACTTGCAAACGAAGTGAAGCCTCATCAGCACAACCGTTTTCATTCATGACGCGCACTTGGTAAGTAGTTGCTTGCTGAGGGGCGACCCATTGCGTCAAGCAATCACTGAAATCCGCTCCAGGAGGGCAGCCAATAAGTGCTTCTGCCGGCGACCATTCAATCGAATCAAAACCTCCCTGAACTTGCGCGACCAACTGCGTGCTATCTCCCAAGATGATGATATTACTATTGCCCGAAAGGGTAGTGGTCAGCGTCACGTTTAGCTCATCGGGTTCCGAAATGGAGAAGTCAATTTCATCTGAGCAGCCGTTAACATCTTCCACTTTGAGATTGTAATCGCCTGGAGCTAAATCGCGGAAAACGTTCGAATTGGTGAATGCTCCATCGTTGAGAGAAAACAAATAGGGAGGCATTCCGCCGCTCACGTCTTCGATTTCGATGACGCCGTCGTTGTCTCCAAAACAGGTGATGGAAACGGAGTTTGCCATTAAGATGGGCAAGTCGGCTGCGCTGGTGATTTCTACATTATCTGTTGACTTGCAGCCAGTTACGCTATTGATTACTTCTAAAGTGTAGGTGCCTGCGCGTCGAGTCGTCGTTGTAGCGGCTGTTGGATCTTCGACGGTTCCTGACCATGAATAATTGATATTGGCGCCAGTCGTCGAGTTGCCACCTAATGCTGCTTCTGGATCATCGCAAGTGATTTCAAAAGTGGTGCCTGCGTCTGCGATTGGGGTTTCATTGATGTTGATTTCGACGGAAGTCGAGTCTTCAGGGCAGATTTTTTGAGTTTCCATTTTGTATTGAAACTCATATTTGCCTTTCGGCAAATCAAAAAGATTAAACGGTTCATCAAAATCCAAACTCAAAATCGGATTGGCAGAAATGTCACTCCAAATTCCTCCCAAATCATTGCCTTGAATTAAATCTGCCAAACGCACCAAGGTGTCGATTCCTTCACAAACATTGATGTCCATAACAGGGCTTCCAGCATCCACTGAATTTTCAATTTTTATGGAAATCATGGCGGTATCATTGAGGCAAGGCGCGTCAGTGGTCACTGCATATTGAAACTGATATTCGCCTTTCGGCAAATTTTGAGTCGTCAAAACTCCATTGCTAAATAGGGCACCGGCAGGACTGGCAGAGACGTCGATCCATTCCCCGAAAGGGGTCGCTCCTGTCAGCAAGCTATTGAGATCAATTGGGGTTTCATCATTGCAAATTTCCAAATCATTGGCAAAGCTGCCCGCCGTCACAAACTCACTCACCGTCACGACTTGCGTCGAACTTTGAGGACAGCCCGGACGCGGCATTTGCGTCAAAGTAAAGGTCAACTCATAATCACCCGCTGGCGCACCCGTCGCGTCGAAAATGGTTCCGTTTAAATTGGCATTTGCGCCTATTGGTTGGTTGGTGAGCGACCAAGTGCCAGGTTCGGTACTTTGGTCAAAATCACTTAAATCAATCAACGCATCATCATTACATATCGGTGGAATTGGGTCAATGGCATTGCCCGGACAGCGACATTCATTCAAGGTCAAAAGGACTTCGCCAACGAAATCATCGCAAGGCATTTGTGCCGTGTTGGTTCGATATTCAAAGCGATATTGACCCGCGACGCCGCCATTAAAATCTAAATTTGGAAAACTCCCAGTCGCACCTGAATTATCTAAATCCGTCCAAGTCCCCGTCATGTCTCCTGCCAAAATCAAAGTCGAAAAATCAATGGAAGTAGGGTCGCCCACCTCATCCGAATTGCAGGTTTCGGCAGTTGGTTCCAAAGTCGCAGTCGGTGGTTCAAAAACCGTTACGACTTGGACGGAGCTATCTGGACATTCGGGCAGTGGCGCTTTATCTATTGTAAATGTCAATTCGTAATCACCTGAGGGTGAGTTGGTTACGTCAAAAATATTTCCCGAAAGGGAGGGAGTGCTTCCTGCTGGTTGATTGGTGATTTGCCAAACACCTGATTCATTGGTGACTGTGATAGCATCCAAATCAATCTGCCCATTGTTATTGCAAATGGGGTCAATCGGAAGTGTCGCCACACTCGGACAGGTGCAATCTAAAACGAAAACTATGATTTCATAGGATGAATTCATGCAAGGTAACTGAGCCGCTCCTGTGGTGTATCTAAATTGATATTGTCCCGGCGTAATGCCATCAAAATCAAGCATTGGAAAACTGCCCGTTGCTCCTGAGTTATCCAAATCAGTCCAAGTGCCTGTCGCGTCGCCACTCAAAATCAAAGTATTGAAATCCAAAACCGTTGGCTCGCCTGTTCGGTTGGAGGAGCAGATTTGAGCAGAGGGTTCCAAAGTCGCTTCGGGAGGCGTATTGACGGTGACAGTGGCAGTTGTCGATGCGACGTCTGCACATCGTGTGTCCTCGATTGAGGTGATGGTATAAGTTGTCGTTTGAGATGGATTTACTTGATAGGTATCTCCTGAGGTGAAATTTGCTAAGGTTTCGGAATTGGTGCCATCTGAGATTTCAATTGAAAAAGGTGCTGTTCCATCAAGTGTAATTTGCAGATCTGCTCCGTTGTCATCGACGCAAATAATGGCGTCTTCAAAATCAATAACAGAAGGAGGCGCAGTGATTTCAATTGTCTTTTCATCGAAGTTGGTGCAATTGTCAGAAGAGGTGAATTCATAGCGAATCGTATGGTCTCCAATGGTCAATTGGGTTGGATCTAAAACGCCATCTTGATCCACTACTCCTGACCACGTTCCGTTGGTTGGATTCGCTGTAAATGTTTGATTATCAAGCGTTTGGCAAAAAATATCGTCGCCAAGTATCTCCACATCTGGCAAAGGCAAAATACTGAAAGTAAAGTCTTTTTCAAATTCGCAATTGCTCGGTTGTTGGGAATAAGTATAGGTGACCGTATAGTCTCCTTCAGTAAAATCTGTAGTATTGATTTCGCCATCTGAAGTAATATTCGAGCCGCTCCAAGTGCCGCCGATGGGATCAACCGCGATGGGGATTCGCCCATCATTGATACAAAATTTATCGTTTCCGAAAATGATGTCGATGGGCCTCAAAATTTCAAAATCAGTTGTGGTGATGGACTCACATCCTGCGGCGTCTGTGTAAGTGTAAAAGACCTTGAATAACCCATCGCCCAAATCAAAAGGAGTGAATGATCCATCTGCCGCCACGTCGCCTGACCAAGTGCCGCCGGGCAAATTTGCAGCAATTATTTCCACATCATCGGTCAGACAAAATGGGCCAGTATTGGTGAAAAATATGTTGGATGGTTCTCTAATCACAAACTCGACTTCCGTCGAATCTTTACAGCCCAACGCATTGGTGAAAAGATAAGAAGCTGAATAATTGCCCGGACTAAGAACAGACGGATCGACGCTGC
Organism: uncultured Saprospiraceae bacterium; assembly: GCA_937967625.1. Classification (GTDB taxonomy): domain Bacteria; phylum Bacteroidota; class Bacteroidia; order Chitinophagales; family Saprospiraceae; genus JAGQWW01. The sequence continues at coordinate 950 of CALCJP010000072.1, read as the reverse complement.
CAGAAGCATCCACATCACCAGACCAAATACCACTCAAAGGAGCGCCATCAAACTGAACTATTGCTCCATCTGGGCAAATCGAATCGGGCGCGGAAATCATCGCTACTGGCACTTCGAGAATCTCAATTTCGATAGTCGTGTCCGTCAAGCAACCGCGCGAATCTGTGAATAAATAATTGATGTCATGATTGCCCAGCGCGAGGTCGGCAGGAATGATTTCGCCAATATTTGAAGCGGCTCCAGAGAAGGTTCCGCCTGAAGGCATGGCTATAACTGTCTGATTATCAAGGTTTTGGCAAAAGGGTCCGAGGTTGGAAAAATTGACTGGAGTGCTTTCTAAAATTTCAACTTGAAAAGTTAATTGGTCAGAACAATCATTCGAATCTGTGAAACTGTAAGAGGCCACATAGGTGCCATTGCCGATATCGGAGGGAATAAATTCGCCATTGGTGTCAACGATTCCAAACCAATCTCCGCCGGTAGGGGTGGCTTCTAATTTGCCGAGTGCATCGCTTTCGCAAAACACTGAATCGGTAGTCAACTCAATTTGTGGCTTTGCAAAAACGGAAATCTCAAGGGAATCCCGATTGGTGCAAAGGAATTGGTTGGTGTCTTCGTAAAAGATGGTATTGGTTCCAATATTGGCAAGGCTGGGATCGAATTGCCCAGTCGAACTGATGTCGCCACTCCAACTGCCTCCAGAAAGATTGGCAGTCAATTGGACGGGCATATCGCTTTCGCAAAATGGCCCAACTGGGTCAATCTCTGGCATTGGAATTGGAAAAATGGTAAATCGAGTAGAGTCTATATTTGCACAGTTGTTTGCGTCTGTGAATTCATAAAATGCCTGATAGGTGCCATTCAAAAGAGCGGAGGGGTCGAACTCGCCATTGGCAGCGACGTCTCCTGTCCAAGTGCCTCCTATTGGATTTGCCGAAAGGCTCGAAATC
>CALCJP010000071.1 GCA_937967625.1 uncultured Saprospiraceae bacterium | reverse complement strand
GGGAGAGTGGCAGATGTATGATATTGTTTTCACGGCACCGCGATTCAATTCAGATGGAAGTTTGAAAAGTCCTGCTTATGTGACCGCTTTCCACAATGGCGTTTTGATTCAAAATCATTTTGAACTGGAGGGCCCTACTGCCTATATCGGGAAGTCAAGATATTTTCAGCACCCTGAGAAGATGCCGCTGAGATTGCAGGATCATGGAGACTTAGTTCGCTATCGCAACATCTGGATTCGCGAACTCTAATCACCCTTCGAACTGCTTTTGCAGATCGTCCATTTCGTAGTTGATGAAACACTTTTTTCCGTAAGGGGAAGAGAAAGGCATCTCGCAGGCGAATAGCTGATCTATCAGCGATTGCATCTCCAATTCAGAAAGACTTTTTCCTCTTTTGATAGAAGCACTTCGCGCCATCGCGCGGGCAAGATTTTCTTTGACCTCGAGTTTTAATTCGAGGTTAGATTTGTACTGTTCTAACAATTGCTCCAAAACAAATGTCTCGTTTTGCTCCACGCGCATGTCGGCAGGAATGCCATGAATCACAAAACTATTATTGCCGAATTCTTCAATTTCAAAACCGAGTGAATTGACTTGAGGCAATATGCTTTTCATCAACTCAAAATCAGCGGGAGTCATCTCAATCGTCCTCGCGAAAAGCTCTTTTTGAGTTGCCGTATTGTTGCCTTCCAACTGCTTCAAAATGCGCTCATACAAAATGCGCTCATGAGCAGATTGCTGGTCAATCAACAAAAACCCCGACTTAATATGGCTAACGATATAGGTGTTTTGAATCTGAAATGGCTCCTTTTTCGAGGTGTCAAATTCGCTTTGACCCAACCCAGGCGCAGCGCCTGTCGCCGCACTCGCTATCGTTATTGATTCCTGATTGCCCGTTGGTTCGGGAGTCTCATCTTCGAAATCGACTCCCTCAAAAAGCTTTTGCCAATTCTTTAAATTATTGGCTTCAATCTGCCGTGTTTGGTCGCTTTGCGGCGTGACATTACTCCATGATTGATTCGAGCCGCTTTCGCGGAATGGCGCATTTTGACCCGCCTGTCTCGTCGGACTTGCCGCAGTTTGATAACCTGACAAACTCGTCTCTGCATCAAAATCAATCGTCGGCATCACTGCGTATTGTCCTAACGCATGCCGCACCGCCACTTTCAAATAATTATAGATCAACACCTTGTCCTCGAAGTTAATCTCCTGCTTGGTTGGGTGCACATTGATGTCAATTCGCGCCGGGTCGATTTCCATGAAAATCACATAAAATGGATGTGTCTTTTCTTGAATCAAACTTTCATAAGCACTCAAAACAGCATGATTAAAGTAGCTGCTTTTGATGAATCGATTATTGACAAAAAAGTATTGGTCGCCGCGCGTCTTTTTTGCAAACTCAGGTTTGCCAACGAAGCCTTCTATTTTGATGACGTCGGTTTCTTCGCCGACAGGCACGAGGCGTTTGTTATAGTTGTTGCCAAAGATGGCAACCAATCGCTGTCTTAAATTGCCTTTCGGCAAATGAAAAAGCTCATTTTCATTGCTATGGAACGAAAAGAAAACATCTGGATTAGAGATAGCAACTCGCTGAAATTCATCCAAAATGTGGCGCGTCTCCACGGAGTCAGATTTCAAAAATTTGCGTCGCGCCGGCACATTGTAAAACAGGTTTTTAACTGAAAAAGAAGTGCCGGGAGCAGTCTGACAAGCCTCCTGCTTTTTGACTTCCGAACCTTCGATTAAGATTTTAGTACCGATATCATTTTTATGCTGACGTGTTTTCAATTCCACATGCGCAATCGCAGCTATCGACGCCAACGCCTCTCCTCGAAAACCCATCGTACGAATCTCAAACAAATCATCCGAAGTTCTAATTTTCGATGTCGCATGTCGCTCGAATGCCATTCGAGCATCCGTTTCTGACATCCCACAACCATTGTCGATAATCTGAATCAGGGTTTTCCCTGCGTCTTTGATAATGACTCGAATTTCATTCGCACCGGAGTCGATCGCATTCTCAAGCAGTTCCTTCACGACCGAGGCAGGTCGCTGGATGACTTCACCGGCAGCAATCTGGTTAGCAATCGAATCGGGCAGCAGCTGAATGATATCAGCCATAGTTTAAGAGTAGTTTGTTTCGATATTTCCCGAAAGGGGAAAGAGAATCCGGAGTTCGAGCGGAGCCGAGAACGAAATCAAAAAGCACATAACGTTCATTTTCGTTCTCAACTCCGCTCGAACTCCGAGTTATAAAACTTAAAGATAGGCAGGTTTCAAGCGAATCAGGGAGAAATGGAAGGCGTTTTTTACTAACAGGGTGTTAGTTAAAGAGTCGAGTTAGCTTCCTTAAGTTGAGCATCGTCTCTCGAAAGAGGACGATGCGATACAAACGAGCGCATCGTCCTCTTCGAGAGACGATGCTTGAAATCTGTTTTTTAGTTCAGCATGCGCGCAATATCCGCCATACTAATATCCAAAAAGAACATCGCCATAATCGTAAAAAGCACTATCAACATAAAGAGTGTCTTGTTCGACTTCGCAACTTGCCCTGAACGATATTTGCCATTAGCGACATAAGCACGTTTGCGAAAGCGCAAACTGATGCGTTCTTTCATTTCTTCAGGCGAGCCTTCGTCACCCTCGAATTGTTTGATGCGTTGTTCGAGTTCCTCTTTCTCTTGTTCCCAAAAGCGAGGTTTGTAGTCAAATTGCTGATTGCGTGGAAGTTTAAATGCTTTAAATGCCATGAGTTTCTTTTTTGGTTCAAGAAATAAGAGTCTCTAAAACAAAGATGGTAATTCGGGCAGTTCTTGGTGTAAGTCTGGTGAATTATTTTTTACCGAGTTGAGTCTTTCTGACACCCTATACCTGGTGAGGATTCCATCTGAGGGTGTTTTCAAAAGCTCCAAAACTTGCGGGAGGGGGATATTATCTAACCATTGGCGACGATCCAATTCATTTTCAAAAATTACTGGCATGCGTGTATGAATGGTGCTTATCTCCGCATTGGGGGGCGTCGTAATAATTGAAAAAGTTTTGATTGCATGATTGCCTTGCTGCCAGATGTCCCAAATGCCAGCCATCGCGATGAGTTTTCCATTTTCTAAGGAAATGCGATAGGGGACTTTGTTGGCACCAATCCTTCGCCATTCGTAAAAACTATCTGCTAAAATCACACATCGCCGCTGACGAATGGAGATTCTAAACGAAGGTTTTACTTCAATTCCTTCTTTTCTGGCGTTGATTAATTTGCCTGTGTTTTTGCCATCTCTTGCCCAATGTGGCACCAATCCCCAATTAAAATATTGCAGTTTGGTCGGCTGATCATTGGTGATGACATACGCCTGCTGGGTAGGAGCGATATTGTAGCTGGTAAGCAAGTTTTCGCCTGTTTCTAATTCAGGGAAAAGTTGTTTGACTCGTTCTGCAGTTGCTGTAAATGAATATCTACCGCACATGTTATTTCTCTTTTATTCTCAAGTATGTCATCAAAGGTAACAAAAAAGGAAGTATGCACCATTTCAAAGTACCTTTCCTCCTTTCGGAAAATATTCCATACCGCGAAGCGGTACAATGTGAATAGCCCCGATCGAAAATCGTGGATTACATGGAATAAAAAACGCCAACCCCATTCGGGGTTGGCGTGATTCGATTTTGCTTTCCACAGATTTCATCTATGGCTATTCATATTTAATTCCTTTCGGGATTATTATTAATACGCTTTCGCGAAAAGCACTCTACATTTCGAAGGCTTGCCTGAGAAGACGCATTTTCCGTCCTCTACTTTAGCGTCATTCGGAATGCATCGAATGGTCGCTTTTGTCAATTTTTTGATTTGATCTTCTGTCTCCGCAGTGCCATCCCAATGAGCTGAAATGAAACCACCTTTTGAGGTGAGCACTTCTTTGAACTCATCAAAAGTATCGACTGAAGTAATGTGTTCGTTGCGATAGTCCAATGCTTTTTGGAAGAGATTCTTTTGAATATCATCCAAAAGCTGCACCACGTGATCCACTACGCCATCGACTTCGATAGAAGCTTTTTCTTTGGTGTCGCGACGAGCAACTTCGACAACGCCTTTTTCGAGGTCTCTTTTTCCAATGCCGATTCTTACCGGCACGCCTTTCATTTCATATTCAGCGAATTTGAAACCAGGGCGTTTTTTCGCATCTTGATCATATTTGACTGAAACGCCTTGTGCTTTCAGACCGGCAATGATGTTTTCAGCGACAGCATCAATTTCTTCTCCCGGTTTTGGAATTGGAACGATAACTACCTGAGTTGGCGCCAATTTCGGAGGAATCACCAATCCATCATCATCTGAATGCGTCATAATTAAGCCACCAATCAAACGGGTCGAAACACCCCATGAAGTAGCCCAAACATATTCTTCTTTATTTTCTGCACTTGAATATTTGACTTCAAACGCTTTCGCGAAATTTTGTCCCAAGAAGTGAGAAGTCCCTGCTTGCAGTGCTTTACCATCTTGCATCAATGCCTCAATTGTATAAGTGTCATCTGCTCCTGCAAATCGCTCACTCTCAGATTTTACGCCTTTGATGACCGGCATTGCCATAAATTCTTCGGCGAAAGTCGCATAGACATCTTGCATTCTTTTTGCTTCTTCGATGGCTTCTTCTTTGGTGGCGTGGGCAGTGTGTCCTTCTTGCCAAAGGAATTCGGCAGTTCTCAAAAACATCCGAGTTCGCATTTCCCACCGCACTACGTTTGCCCATTGGTTGATGAGCAGCGGCAAATCTCTATAAGATTTGATCCAATCGCGATACGTATTCCAGATGATTGCCTCAGAAGTCGGTCTAACTATCAGCTCTTCTTCCAACTTTGCGTCGGGGTCAACGATGAGTTTTGTCTTGTCATCAGGGCTTGATTTGAGCCGATAGTGAGTTACGATGGCACACTCTTTTGCAAACCCTTCTGCATTCTTTTCTTCTGCTTCAAAAAGACTTTTTGGTACGAACAATGGGAAGTAAGCATTGACATGACCGGTCTCTTTAAACATCCGATCCAATTCCTTTTGCATGTTTTCCCAAATGGCAAACCCCGTCGGCTTGATTACCATGCATCCTCTCACTGCTGAGTGGTCTGCCAATTCGGCTTTTTTGACGATGTCATTGTACCATTTTGAATAGTCTTCTGCGCGACTTGTAATCTCTTTAGACATTTTGTTAATATTAATTTTTAACGAAAGTGTTTAACATTGATTATTAATCACTTACGTGAAATTTAATGATGCATTCGCATTGCCCGAAAGGGCTAAAAAATAAAGTTTAACACTACCTAAAATTCACTTTAAACGAACCTTAACTAAAATTTAGCGACAAAAGTAATAATTTGTGGGTGTAAGTTTTTACTCAATGTGAACCACTCAGTTTCTTTATCGTTACTCTTTTTGTAAATTTATGTCTCAATAGTAAAACCGAGAAACTGAAAAAGAATTCCTTCTATAACATTATTAAAAATGTTTTCTATCATGAAAAGAAATAATTTAGCTAACCTAATTGCAGCTTTCGCACTTTTATTTAGTGTCAATGCTTTCGCTCAATTTGATGATTTATATTATGACCCATCAACAGATGGCTCAACAGAAGAATACTACGAATCTGATGATTCAGATTTCTTGGACGATGAAGATGAGGATGTAGAAGAAGACTATTCTTATGACGATGACAATTACGAGTACTTTGATGATTACAATAGTTATCAATATACTTCTCGAATTCGTCGTTTCAACCGTCCTTACTATGGTTTTAACTACTATGACCCAATCTATGTGGACGCAGGTTACTACGACCCGTATGTAAGTCCTTACGCTTACGGAAGAGGAACTACTGTTTTGATTTACGGTAATCCTTATTCTTATAACAACTCAAGAAGATTTAACCGTTTCAATAGATTCAACAGATTTAATCGTTGGAATGACCCATTCTTCAATGATCCTTGGAGAAGCCCTTTCCGCAACAATGGATTTGGCGGAGGTAACTTCTACGGTGCTTCACCTGCATTTGGTGGCGGTGCCACTGCTTTTGGTGCAAACAACTACTACTGCCCACCATCTTATGGAAGCGGCGTTTCTTACAACACTACCAACAACACGAACTACTACGGTTCAAGAAGAGGAAATACTGTAAGAAATAACGGTAGCAACGGAACCAGAAATGGCAACGTGAACACAAGAGGTCAAAGACAAGTGCTTGGAAAATCAAGAGGTTCTGTTTCAAACGGAGATAGAACGAATGCGAGAACACCTCGCACGACGACTCGTAGTTCAAGAGGTACTTATAAATCTGACCGCTCTTCATCAAGAAACAATAGAACTTATAAGTCTAACAGAGGCAACAATTCTTCGAAGTACAAAAGCAGTCGCTCAAGCAGACCTTCAAGAAGCTACAAACCTTCTCGCTCAAGCAGAAGCTCTGGTTCTTATAGAAGTAGTTCTTCAAGAAGCTCAAGCAGAAGTTCTGGTTCTACTTCTCGCAGCAGAAGAGGTGGAGAATAATTTGAAAATATCTTAGTGCAATAGCACTTTATCGTATAGAATGAAAAAGACGGTCTTGGTGAAATTACTTCACCAGTCCGTCTTTTTTTATATTCGCAACTCAAAAATGCTTTTTGATTTATGTATAAAACATTTCTATTTCCCTTATTTTTTCTTTTTTGCCTTTCGGCAAATGCGCAAGTAATCGCAGATGCCCTCCGCTATTCCACAGTTGATTACGCTGCAACAGGTAGAGCAATTGGAGCAGGAGGATCATTTAGTGCACTGGGCGCAGATTTTTCCCTGGTAGGTTCCAACCCGGCTGGCTTGGCAGCTTTTCGTAAAGGTGAGTTTGTAGTGACTCCTGGTTGGGATATTATCACCTCTTCAGCGCAATTTGAACGAGCAACATCAGGCGTATCATTTGGCGAAAGCAAAAACCGATTCAGTTTCGGTAACTTAGGAATCGTCATGGCAAAAACCTCAAGGTCTTCCAAATGGAAAACCTTCAACTTCGGAATTGGCTTCAATCGAATCGCTACCTTTCACTCTGATGTGGATGTGCAAGGAACAACTGAAGGGTCGATTACAGAGCGCTGGGTGGAATTGTCTAATGGCTTCTTTCCAAGCGAATTGGATAATTTTGAGTTAGGATTAGCCTATGATGCATTTGCAACTTTTGACTTGCAAGACCCTGAAGGCAATAGCCTAAGAGAGTATCAAAGTGACTACATTGCTGGCACTGCATTGGGTAAAAGTCAAACGGTCAGTACACGTGGTGGCATTTCTGAAATTCAACTTTCTTTAGCAGCCAATTATAATGAGCGACTTTATTTTGGTGGAACGCTCGGATTGCCATTTGTCAATTATGAAGAAGAGAAAGTCTATGTGGAAACAGATACTGACCCCAACAGTGTTTTCAATCAACTGACATTTCGCGAAAGCGTAAGTACTTCCGGTGCAGGTGTCAATCTTCGTTTTGGTGTAATTTATCGCCTTAATCAACAAATACGATTGGGTTTGAGTGGTCATACAAGAACTGCTTTTACTTTGGATGATAATTTTGGAAGTGGGGTATTGTATGATTTTACTGATCCTAATTTCCCGATTGATAATCCGCAAGAAGAGACTTCTCCAGAGAACTCAAGTTTTGAATACAATCTCACTACCCCTTGGAAGGTCAACGGAAGTGCCGGATTCATTTTAGGTAAAAGAGGTTTCGTGAGCGCAGAGGTAGAATATATTGATTACAGCGGCGCGTCTTTCAATTTCGACACCGACAACAGTGCAGACATTGAATACCAAAATGAATTGAATACTTCCATTGACAGCGAATTTCAATCAGCCATCAACACTCGAATTGGCGGCGAATATGCTTTCGGAATCTATCGTGCAAGAGCGGGCGTTGGTCTTTTCGGAGCGCCTTCTGAAGAAGTGGATGCGCGCATGACTTTCAATGCAGGTTTGGGCTTCCGCAAAAGAGCTTTTTTCATGGATCTTGGCTATCAGCGAAATAACTTAGATAACAGTTACTTTGCCTATCGAGGTCGTTCGGTACAATCACAATTTGTTCAAAATGACGTGGGTAAAAATCATATCGTTTTGACACTCGGATTTAAGATGGACTAAGCGAAACGAAATCTGAACGATTTTTGAAAAAATTGATTTAAGAGGGCATGATGGGCAACCGTCACGCCCTCTTAAATTTTGAGATATGATACTTATCAATTTACTACTGACTTGGTTTTTAATTGGATTGATTTGGGTGGTGCAAGTCGTTCACTATCCGACCTTTCGCTTTTTTAAGGAAGGCGACTTCCTGCCATTCCATCATTTTCATACGAAAAGTATTACTAAAATAGTGGTTGGAACGATGATAGCGGAGTTAGCACTTGGCGCTTGGTTAACTTGGCAGCAACAGTTTTCGATGGACTATTTGATTCCTTTTCTGATGCTCTTAGGTATTTGGGCAAGCACATTTTTTATTCAGATTCCGCTGCACACGAGATTAGCCGAAAGGCGAAATGAAAAAGAAATCGAGCGACTCATCAATTCGAATTGGATTCGAACGGTGCTTTGGACTTTCAAGGGAATTTGGTTGGCGTATATATTTGTTTGAGTTAACAAGGTGTATGTAAAAATACACGAACCCAAAATCGGAGGTTGAGCGGAGTCGAAACCGAAAACATGAAATTCAATTTTGCTATTTCGCCTTAGACTCCGCTCAGGCTTCGGTACCTAAATTGTGCGATTCGTTGTATATATAAAGGCTTCTCTGTTCTAAACATTAGGCAACTCATTCTGACTCGAAGTCAATCGCTCATCAATAGACTGATGCATGCCATTCAATTTTTCCAATTGCTTGTTTTCCGACTCTAATAATCCATCAAACTCACGGAAATTCGCTTCCAATTTTTCGCGAATATTGGCGACGTAAGTTTTTAGCTTTTGATAAACCTCGTCATTGATTTGCACCCTACCTGATTCGATTTCCTTTCGGAAATCATTGACTATTTTTTTACGCTTGGAGGTAGTCGAAACACCGGCAAAAAGCAATCCTGCTGCCGTAAGAATACCACCTGTCACATCCAAAACGGCAGTATTGGTCACTGCCATCAAAATCGTACCGATGACTGCTATCCCTGACCCCGTCAACAAATTTGGCGAAAGCGCCTCCGAACCAGGGAACAATTCTCTATCTGCAAAATTTTCTGAGCGAGTCAAAAACTTCGTGAATGCTTCTTGTAAATCTTTCAACACATTGGAGCGCCTTTCGGCAATGTCGCTAAAGATTTCGTGGTTGTTTTTGAGAACCGTTTGGCTGTTTTGAATTTTGAGGTCGATGATTTTCGCCATCTGCTGAATGCTTTCCGCTAAGTCGCCCACACTGGAGGTTAACTTCGCTTGCAGCTCCGCTTGCAAGTCGCGTTCGAGGTTTTTTGAAAATTCTTCAGACCATGCTTTGATGGAGCTTTTCTTATTGAATATCGAAGAAAATGAACGCTTCAATAATCCAAACATCGATAACTCAGAAGCGAGTTCTGCTTCTTTCGCGTGAGTGATTCTATCGTAGCCAGCCAGTAGATTTTCAACTAAAATATCGACCTGCTTTTGAGAAGATTTTTCATGCTGCTCCAACGTCTCTCTGATGTCCTCTCTGAACTTAATGTCTAAATCATATTGCTTTTGGCGGTCGTTTAGGGCATTGCCAATGCGCTCGTTGATGTTGCGCGTGGTGTCGATGTTATTTTTCAACTTCAAGACAGGCGCTTTGCCACCGGTGATGTTGTCTCGGATATAATCTTTCACGAAAGTGAAACCACTATTAGGCAGCCCTTCTTGTTCCATTTTTGCGGAAACGGCAAATACTTTTGGAGAATCAACCCCATTCTTTTCTGCGTAATCGAAGACGCCTTTGATATTGACAGCAAGGTCTTCATCGTTCATCAAGTCCTTTTGTTGGAGG
>CALCJP010000070.1 GCA_937967625.1 uncultured Saprospiraceae bacterium | reverse complement strand
TATGGAGTCGGAAGCGTCTTAGCAACTGACTTGAGAGTAGTTGAGATGATGAATACTCGCTTTGAGGCATTGAATGTGTTGGACAAAGAAACGATGATCGATATTGTCCAAAAGAATAAAATTACCCAAATCTATCACCTTGCCGCTATCCTTTCTGCTAAAGGCGAGGAGAAACCTCGATTCACGTGGCAGGTCAATATGGAAGGGCTTTTCAACATTTTAGATGTCGCAAAAGACTATGGTGTAGTGAAGGTGTTCTTTCCAAGTTCAATTGCTGCTTTTGGACCTGACACCCCACGAGTTGATACGCCTCAAATCACTCCCGCAACCCCAACTACAGTTTACGGAATCAGCAAAATGGCAGGTGAATTTTGGGCAAATTATTACTTCCTGAGATATGGATTAGATGTGCGTTCGCTGCGTTACCCAGGCATTATTGGACATGCTTCCATGCCGGGTGGAGGCACGACAGATTATGCAGTTGACATTTATCACGCGGCAGTAAAGGGCGAAGACTTTGAATGCTTTTTGAAGGAAGAAACAGCACTTCCGATGATTTATATGGCAGATGCTATCAGAGCCACTTTGGAGTTGATGGCTGCGCCTAAGGACGCCATTTCCGTAAGGGATTCTTATAATCTTTCGGGCATGTCGTTCTCTCCTATCGAAATCGCAGCTGAGATTCAAAAGGAAATTCCATCTTTTAAGGTGACTTACAAAGCCAATCCATTGAGACAGTCGATTGCGGAAAGTTGGCCGCAAAGTATTGATGATTCGCAAGCAAATCAGGACTGGGGTTGGAAACCTGCATTTGACTTGTCAAAAATGACAAAGGATATGCTTTTGAATTTGAAGAAGAAGTATTCGGTTGCGGCAAACGCTTAGTTTAAGATTGAGTTTTCGGCTCCGCTCGAACTTTGAGCAGCTACCTCGGCACAAATTCAAAACAGCCAATGTCAGGCATATTACCTCGCTCCACTCCATCCAAATCGTTAGGTAAAGTTGGTATCAAAACTGCCTGATTTTCGGCGATGGAAAGGGTATCTAAATGATAATCATCCTCATCTGTATTTCTGAAAAGAACGTCATCTGAGTCGGCATTGGTGCAGGGCTGGCAAAAATTGAAAAAGTCAGGAAAGCCACCACGAGTCTCATCCAATAGCTCATTAACTCTTACGATACAGTTTTCAAATTGATAGTCTAATCTGGCACCCGTTCGATCCGAAAAACTCGACAATGCGATTTCGTCCTGTCGGCTTCCCATGATGATGGAGTTGGTAAATTTAGCGTCCAAATCATTACCTGCGACTTCCTCGCAAAAGTCATCTAAGCAAATACCATTGCTCATACTCAAGGCAGAGGCATCCACTCCGTAACTGGCTGCGGTGAGGTGATTGAATTCGTAGCGCCCACCATAAACCAATTGTAAAGCATTGGCGCCATTGCTATGCAAGAGTAAATTATTAGCGACTATAGTCGAATGAATTCCCACCAAACCAACACTGGAAGTATTGAAAATTTTCGAATTATTGATGGTTAAAAAAGCAGCAGAATCCACCACAATTCCTAAAGAACCATTTCGGAATTCGGTATGATCGATTTGATTACCAAAGCTGCCATCGCTCAAAATAATACCAGCCCACTGTCCCGCTCGCGTATCGAACTCTTCTTCCAAACGGTCATCTTCAAAAATGACAGGGCTCTCTAATGTGCCGTTGATTTTGAGACGCCCTCGCTCAGTCACAAAGATGATTCCCTCATTGAAAATACCTACATTATCATTGCGGGTGATGCCGCCGTGCATGTATATCACAGTGCCTTCATCTATGGTCAATACGCAATCATCTACTACCATGATGCCATAAATCACATAAGGTTTTTCATCATCCCAAGTCACATTGCTGCTCGTGCAAGGCGACCAAATGGCGCCGCTGCTAAACTGATCTGGAATGTAATTGGCGTTTTGCCCCCATGCTTCCAATAGCACTTTTTGCTGATTGCCATTGGTCTCAAACATCACAAAATCTTCAATCACAAATGGGCTTTCGCTCAATGGCGCATCTGGATCAACTGTCACTTCGGCAAAGAGGTAAATACTGTCTTGCGCTCGAATTTCGACATCGGTCTGTTGATTTCCGGGAATGCCATCCACATTGATTCGAAAGAAAGCGCCGTCTGTGTCTTGAACTTGGATATTGGAAATTTTAATCGGTTGGTCGTTTCGATTGTAGATTTTAAAGAATCGAGTCGCTGAACCAATTTCTGTAAAAACAGTATCGAATCGCAAAGTGTCAACCGAAAACTCCAATTGTGCATTGGAATCAGTGATGAAGTTTTCGTCTGGACGGCAGGCAAAAAAAGTCATTCCTAAAATGCAAAACGGCAAAATATATCGAAGTGAAAATTTCATATTTTTATTTTAATCCTTTTCCTAATCCTTCCAACGGCGAAAATCAAATTCAGTTATTTTCCGAAAGGAAAAAATTAGTCCGCCTCGTTCCAATAAACGGAATCGTTCAAGACACGTCTGGTTTCTGGTCCACAACAAAACAGCAAATCTAAAATACTCATGTTTTCCAAAAAACCATGTTTGCTGGCAAACACCTGCTCATAGCGCCGAGGATCAAAGATATCATCCTCCTTAGCTCGGTGTGGTTTGGGGTGAATCATATCTCTAATATCATGAGTTTCATTTTCGCTCTCGAAGCCAGTTCGGGACAAGCCTTTCGGCAAATAATCACTTGATAATGAGAACGTTACGTCAATATCCAGAATGGTTTTCAGCGCATTCAGAATCTCCAAATTCAAGTCAAATAGGTAGCGATGATTTTTGCAAAACAGTGGTTCTATCAAATGCTCATAATGTTCAAAAAATGGGCTTCGACCATAGGCAGTTTTGATGGCGCGCCATTGCTGTAACTCCCAGTTTTCGCCATAAGAAATCAAAACATCGCGAATGCTTTGCCGCTCGTTTTTTCCTTTTTTAAGAGGAATCGACAATTCGTATTCGCCATAAGAATTCATGATTCGGAAGCGATTGCGATAGCTGCCTTTTTGATAATTTTCGTTGGCTTCGATGACGATTTCATCAGCCATCAACCACTTAGAGCAGTATTGAACAGAAGGGAAATAATGTGCCTCTATTAGTAATTTCTCAATTTTCTTTCTCACTTTTTCTTTTTGATGCTTTGGCAAAGTTCTATTAAAACTCCATTGGTTGATTTGGGGTGTAGGAAGCAAATCAACTTATTGTCTGCTCCTTTTTTTGGTTCTTTATTTAGAATCCGAAAGCCTTCACCTTCCAGTCGTTTCATCTCCTCCTCAATATCCTTCACCTCAAAAGCCAAATGATGAATTCCCTCTCCTCTTTTCTCAATGAATTTGGCAATTGCGCTTTCTTCTGAGCCTGCTTCGAGTAGTTCAATCTTTGGGCTACCAGTTTTGAAAAAAGAAGTTTTTACTTTCTCTGAAACGACTTCTTCGATTTTATAATGTGGCTTGCCCAGTAGCAATTCGAAAAGCTTGTTGCTTTCTTCTAAGTTTTTTACTGCGATACCGATGTGCTCTAATTTCATGATAGTATTATTTAAAATCCTATCTCTCTGTGGGACTCTGTGTCTCCTCTGTGTATCTCTGTGTAACAGTTAAACTAGATTGGTTATTACACAGAGTTTCACAGAGGAAGCACGGAGATTCACAGAGAGAGGCTGCTAAAAATTTTAAACTGTTGTTTCTGACATCATTTTTTCCAAAATCTCCATCGCCGCTTTCGCAATCACCGTCCCTGGTCCGAAGATAC
>CALCJP010000069.1 GCA_937967625.1 uncultured Saprospiraceae bacterium | reverse complement strand
AACATAGAATAAATGCTTGCTTACTTTTGTTCTGATCGAGGCATTTTTTCTTTGCATATCCTTAGATACGGAACTAAAAAATAACAAAGAGCAGAACAAAAAGAAGTGAGTATTTACTTATGGTTATTTTTGTCCAAGCACTTAATTTGGAAATTAAATCTATAAATCTCTACTTTTGCGCTCTCAAAATTTAAACCTTCCACAGTAGGAAGAATTAATTATGACAATACAAGTTTTTAAGTCGAAAATCCATAGAGTTAAAGTCACTGAGGCGAATCTCAACTACGTTGGGAGTATCACCATTGATGAGGACTTAATGGACGCATCCAATATCATCGAAGGCGAAAAGGTGCAAATCGTCAATAATAACAATGGCGAACGAATCGAGACTTACGTGATCAAAGGTGAGCGCGGTTCGGGTGTAATTTGTCTCAACGGAGCAGCGGCACGTCGCGTCGAAATCGGTGATTTGGTCATCATTATTTCTTATGCTTACATGGATATCGAGGAAGCGAAGAAATATAAACCCGTCGCTATCTTCCCTGACGACAACAACCGCGTTGCTTAATCCACCCTCAAAAAGTTTGGTTTGAAAAAGACCCTAATTTCCATTCTAAAATTTCTTGGATTCTTTGGTGTAGGGGCGCTGATTTTATACTTACTGTTTAGTAGTCTAAACACTTCGTATCAAGAGCAGTGCCGATTGGACGGTGTTCCGGCTGACCAATGTAGCTTGCTGCAAAAGTTGCTGACTGACTTCCAAGAGGCAGATGTATTTTGGTTATGTATGGTTTTGCTGACCTACCTTTTGAGCAACATCAGTCGAGCCATTCGATGGAAATCGCTCATCAAGCCGCTCGGCTATGAGGTAAGTTTTTGGAATTCTTTCCACTCGATTATGTTGGGCTATTTTGCCAATTTGGGGCTGCCTCGCATGGGAGAGATGCTCAAACCAATTTCGCTTTCGCGATATGAAAAAATTCCTTTTGAGAAAGTGATGGGGACTGTGGTAACAGATCGAATTTTAGACTTCCTCATGCTCTTTGTGGTCATCGGAATTGCGCTCGCTTCCGAGTTTGACATCCTCTGGAATTGGCTCAATGAAAATATGAACCTTACGGAAAAAGGGCAAAGCATCTTCGGCAATCCTTATGTGCAAGGAATCATTGGAATTGGTGTTGTCACCTTACTCGCCCTCTTGATTTTCAGGAAGCGATTGATGAAAACAGACTTCTATAAAAAAGTCGAAAAAATCATTTTAGGCTTTTGGGAAGGAGTCATTTCTATTAGAAAAGTAGATAACTTACCTGCCGTGATGTTTCACACAGTATTCATTTGGATAATGTATTTTTCAATGACTTGGCTCTGTATGCTCGCTTTTCAGCCGACGGAGCATATCACGATGATTCAGGGATTGTTGGTTTTTGTCTTTGGCGCATTGGGCATGGTTGTTCCCTCGCCAGGCGGGATGGGGACTTATCATTTGATGATTATGGCAGGACTGACGGTCTATGGCGTTGAGGCAGTTGATGGCTTTTCTTTTGCCAACATTCTTTTCTTTACGATTCAGATTTTTGGCAACGTCCTGTTTGGTGTCATAGCGATGATTGCGCTGCCGATGATCAATAGGGATTCTCCGAAAGGAGTTTAAAAAAATATGCCTTTCGGCAAATGTGATTATTTGATTGTTATGACTGTTTGATTGTTGCAATTGCACCGAATAACAATTTCAACAATCAAACAATCTTAACAATCAATTTTTACTGCTTAATCAATTTCGTAGTCACTAACTCCTCTCCTTTTACGATAGAAAAGTAATACACTCCTTTTTCAAGAGCCTCCAAATCAAGTTGCGAACGACCTTGAGGTAAAGTGCCACTTCGCATCGTTTGCCCCAAAACATTCTGAACCATAAAAGTCATATCACCTTCCCGCACCTCAACCGTTACTGAATTGTCAAACGGGTTTGGAAACACTTCCGCATATTCGGCGAAAGCCGGAGAAGAAGTCGAACTCGGAGGAGACAACAAACCGCTGCGCGGCCCTTCTATCACGCCTCTCATAATAGCAATCTGACCTTTTGTAAAACTATTTTGGCAAGTCTCGCGTGAGTAATCCATGTAGTTTTCAATCATGTCAGGGCGGTCATCCATGGCGTCAGTGCAGGTGTTTTGACCACTGGTACAATCAAATTGACTTTGGCGACCTTGATTAGGTGTGTCATCCACGCCATCGTCCGCATCGCAATCAACACCTCCTAAAAGCGCAGCAATTCCATCACCTGAGATGTGGCGTAAACCTAAATAATGCCCCACCTCATGTACGGTCGTGCGACCTTCCATTGGTAAGATTAGCTGCCCACCATTAGGATCTGGAATTGAAAAGGTTTTCCCTTTCCCAAATGCGCGGTAATCTACCACCACTCCTTGCACCTCAGGGTCAGCAGGAACTGCATCAGGTGGCCAATTTGGCAGACCAGCAGGTGGATAGGCATAACCCAAAATTGGACTTTCCTGCCCAAAAATTGAAAGTGGGTTAATTTTACAAACCCAAATATTTAGAAAGTGATTGATATCATAAGGATCACTTCCGCCATCAGCTGTTCGCTTAACCTCATCAGGCATACTAGATGCTGTTAAAGAAAAAGTAGGCGTAAATTCTGCAGCAGTCTCTACTCTCACCACGTCATGCAAAAAGAACTCAATCCCTGCATCGCCTGCCACATCGGAGAAGATAGGGTTCATATTGACCGTATCAGGATTTTGGCGGCGATAGGTGAGATTTAATTCTTCGATTTGATCTTCAATGTCTTCTATTGGCAGGTTTTCATCGGCATTTTTCCATACCAGATGAACCACTACAGGAATCGAATAAACATCTTGCGTACGAGGGCGCACACTGTTTTTAGCATCTTGAAAGGTCTTCTCAACCGCTTCTTTATAGCCGGGATATTCTTGTTCCATAGCATGAACGCCGAGGTCATGAAGACAAGGCATGATGGTTTGAGAAAAGCCGACAGTTAACATCGAGCACAAAAACAAAAGCAGGGTAGCTTTTTTCATAACGTTGATTTTAGTAGAGTAGCTCAAATAATTGCCCCATCTTATGATAGACAGATTTTTCGTTACTCTTCGTTAAAAAATATTTCCGTAGCGTGGCTATGCAAAGATTTTTTGTCTCGATTAACAAAAAATCTGCTCTGTCAAAAATGACCATTATTTGAGCCACTCTACTTAATTTTTGAAAAAAAGGAATTTGGCGAAAGTCGATATGACTCACGCGATTTTTTTTCTAACGCTCTTTTTCGGACTTAAAGACAACCCGTGAATTTTATTCGTGGGTGAAGTGGTAGGAGAACTCAAAGGTAATTGGAATCATTATAGTCCCGAAAATTTTAAGACATCTTAACGCACATTGTCAGAAAACTTCCATTGTTTTTCCTTTCAGAAAATGTCCAAACGGTACGTAATTGATAATCATGAAAAAATCAAGTAATCAGTTTGACCGCTCAAGAGACCTAATTGATAGAAGCTAAAATTAAAGAATACGAGAGATCGGGATTTGGAAAGTAAGTAATCCGACTCTCGAAATCCCTCTCTCACAACTCCTTCGAAAACAACCACTCCAAAAAATCAGGTTCTGCGAAAGCAGGTATCCAACTCAGATGATCGACTCCTTCATATTCTGTGTATCGGACATCTGCTTTAAATTTTTTCAATTGTTTGGCAATTCGCCGCGAGTGTCTGACGCCCACCACAGGGTCTTCACTTCCGTGAAATATCCAAACGCTCGTGTGCTTCGCATAATGAATCGTATGGTTCAAGTTTCCTCCTCCACAAATAGCAATCGCTCCCGCAAATTTCTTCGGAAAGCGTGCTAACATCTCAAACGTCCCCATCCCTCCCATCGACAAACCAGCAATATAAATTCGCTTCACATCCACGGCTTCTTCTCTTATCAATTTTCGAATCAACTGCTCCGTCAACCGAAAACTTTTATTGGGTTTGCCCAAATTGGTTGGAAACTTAAATCGACGACCGATTTTTCGCTTTTTTCGATATTTGATTTTAGCCCAGTAGTCATCTTTTGCGCATTGCGGAAAAACTACGATAGCAGGATATTTCTTTCGAGTTTCCTCATTCGTAAACACCTCGCTTCCCCACTGCAATTGTGCTTCATTGTCATTGCCTCGCTCTCCTGCCCCATGTAAAAAAACGACCAACGGATAGTCTTGGTTTTTATCATAATTTTCCGGAAGGAGGATTCTATATGGCAAAGAGTCGCCTTTGCTATTAGTGTACCATTCTTTTTGGTAGAGATCTTTTTGGGCGGTGAGTTGAGTGCATATTCCGATAAGGAAGAGAAGTAAAGTATGTTTAATCATGGTTTTGTTTTTATCTCTCTGTGAAACTCTGTGCCTCCTCTGTGACTCTCTGTGTAATAGCCCATCTCGGTTAGCTGTTACACAGAGTTGCACAGAGAACCGCAGAGTTGCACAGAGAATTTTCACTTTTCAGCCGCAACAAACTTACCCAAACTTTCCTTCTTCACCACTGCCGCCATCAAGTCAGGAAATTGATCAGGCGAACAA
>CALCJP010000068.1 GCA_937967625.1 uncultured Saprospiraceae bacterium | reverse complement strand
CTGAGGTGGTTCGTCATAAAATAGGTTCGTTGATAATATTTCGCTTTTGGATAGGTGAGTTTATTTGGGAAGGGTTGCAAATGCGGGGTAATTTTTTTTCCGAAAGGGAAAGAATAAAAAAAAGCACCTATCAAAAAAATGACAGATGCTCAATCGCTCTCTAAGCCAAAAAATTTACTCTTTATAGTTTCAGTAGCTTTTGCGAAGGCGAATATAGCGCTGATATTCAATACTGTGAAATCTGATTAAGGTTTTTTTTCGAGGAAAATATATTTGAAATGACATAAGATTTGTTTTTTCTTATGATTTCAAAATTTAATTCTTTTTGGGAGGAGAAGAGAGAACAGAGATTGCTTCGCTGAGAGAGGAGAGATGCAAATAGAACGTGTACTATTATTGCAAATGACTCGTTCCAGTCTCGGTTCTCTCAGCGAAGCGATCTTTACTCTCTCTTCTAAATAATTCACCTCTGCTTCGTGATAGGTTCTGCTCGCTTAAAAAGGAAGTCATTGGCAGTAATACGGATATTCTGCTCTAAGAAATGAATATCTCTTTTGATAATAAACTCTTCAGCTCCAACATGGTAAGTGTAGTAGAACTTGACTTTTTGCCATTCGATCTTGCCAGTTCCCTCTGTTTTGATGACTAAGTTTTCGTTTTTGCCGATGTGTTTTGCAACGATGTCGTGGTTGCCGATTCGTTCGCCATTCTTTTTGAGACTGAGGTGGGTTTGGCTGACATTTTCAGAATCAGCCGGATAGCGATAGATCATGGTTAGCTCGCGGCTATTTTTTGGTTGGATGAAGAGATGGGCAGTTTTAGTTTCAGTTTCGCCAGTGTCGTAGTTGTAGATTTGCATTTCGCCTTCCCATGCTCCACTTAGAATTTCAAGCTCTGGCATGGTCAGCCTCTGTCCCCAGAGGAGGCCGTTAAATACGAATACAAAACTGACTAAGCACAGTAACCTGATTTTCATTTCCTTCGTGTTCACAGTTGAGTAAACTGAGCGTTATGTTTAAATTTCGGATTTAGAACATAATCTATTGAGATCGTTTACTTAGACTGCAGATTGCCCATAGTGCATCTTAATTATTTATTAAATAAATATTGCACTTGTTTTGAGCAACCTCTTTGAGGTGACTATTTTTTTTAAACTCTTAAACGATGTGGAAGTCTTTCTGAACGAGCGAAAAAGGACGCTCAGATAGATTCCCGAATACGAAGGTAGGCACCGTGCTGCCTACCTTCGTATTTTCCGAAAGGATATTTTAATTTTTAACATTTACGCCGGTTCTACCAGCCAAATCGAGGAAGAAGGCATATTCCATCGCCGTCTCCTTATAGCGCTCGAATCGACCTGAAGCACCAGAGTGCCCTGTGGTCATGTTGCAATACATCAACAATGGGTTGTTGTCGGTTTTCATGTCGCGTAGTTTGGCGACCCATTTGGCGGGTTCCCAATATTGCACCTGACTATCATGCAAACCTGTCGTGACCAACATAGTGGGATAGTCTTTTTTCTCCACCTGATCGTAGGGCGAATAGGAAAGGATGTAATCATAATATTCCTTTTCCTTTGGGTTGCCCCATTCATCAAATTCGCCCGTCGTCAATGGAATCGACTCATCCATCATCGTCGTGATGACATCCACAAATGGAACGGCGGCAATCATGCCTTTCCACATCTCAGGAGCCATATTCGCAACAGCGCCCATCAGCAAACCGCCCGCAGATCCGCCCATCGCAAATAGATTGTCTTTCGACGAATATTTATTAGTCACCAAATGCTTTCCGCAATCAATGAAGTCGTTGAATGTATTTTTCTTATTCAACAATTTGCCATCCTCATACCAATGACGCCCCAACTCTTGCCCCCCTCTGATATGCGCAATCGCATACACAAATCCACGATCCAACAAGGTCAAACGCACACTGCTGAAATACGGGTCCATACTATTGCCATAACTTCCATAAGCATAAAGCAAACAGGGGTCATTACCATCTAATTTGACCATATCTTTTCGATAGACCAATGAAATCGGCACCTCCACACCATCTCTCGCTTTCGCGTAAATGCGCTCTGATTTATAGTTCTTCTTATCGAATCCGCCCAAAACTTCCTGCTGCTTGAGCAACTCCATCTCTTTCGTTTTCATGTTGTAGTCGAAAGTCGATTGAGGAGTCGTCATGGAGGTGTAGCCAATACGCATGATGTCAGTGTCAAAGTCAAAATTGACAGATGGATACGCCACATAAGCGTCTTCTCCGAAGTCCACATAATGCTCCTTGCTGCCATCCCACGGACGCACGCGCAGATTCAAAATTCCTTTTATCCTTTCGGAAATGACCAAATTATCTTTAAAAATCTCAATGCCTTCCAGCAACACGTCGCCTCGGTGTGCGATGACGGTTTTCCAGTTTTCTTTGGTGGTTGCTGTTTCGGGCGTTTCCATCAATTGGAAGTTTTTGGCGTTCCAATTGGTAGTCACATAAAACTTATCGCCATAGTGGTCAATGCCATACTCATGGTCGCGCTCTCTTGGTTGAAACACTCGAAACTCTCCATCCGGGTTGTCTGCCTCCAAAATCCGATATTCGCTCGAAACCGTTTGGAAAGAGCCAATTACCATATACTTTTTCGACTTGGTTTTATAGACGTAGCAAGAGAAGGTATTGTCCTTTTCGTCATAGACTTTTACGTCTGCAACGGTGCCGCCTAATTTATGCTTCCACACATAAGCGGAGCGCAAGGTCTCGTCTTTCGACGTATAGAATAAAGTCTTGTTGTCGTTTGCCCAAGTGGCGCGCCCTGTGGTATTTTCGATTTTGTCTTCGATGATTTCGCCTGATTCTAAGTTTTTGAACTTTACGGTATATATCCGACGACTCAAAGTGTCTTCGCTATATGCCAACCATTTATTATCAGGGCTGACTGACAATCCCCCCACCTGATAGTAGGAGAAATCTTTCGCCATGTCGTTGACGTTGAGCATGACTTGCTCCTCGGCTTCGAGGCTGCCTTTTTTACGACAGTAAAAAGGATACTCTTTGCCTTCTTCGTAGCGGGTGTAATACCAATAGCCGTTGCGCTGATACGGCACCGACTCATCGGTTTGCTTAATTCGACCTTTGATTTCTTCAAACAACTCGCCCTGAAAATCTTTCAAATGCGACATCACGCCCTCGCGGTAGCTGTTTTCGGAGTTGAGGTAGTCTAATACTTCTTGTGTTTGTCCATCCGGCTTTTCTGCCAATTTTTGCTCATCAGAGAGCTTCATCCAATAGTAGTCATCGATACGAGTGTGGTCATGGATCGTAAATTCCTTTGCCTCTTTTTTAGCAGTAGGAAGATTCGCTTCGACCTTACCAAACATATCTGAAACGGGAGTTTCGGTCATTCCTTCTTCGGTTTTACAATTTGAGAAAATAACGATTGCGCCAAGCGCATAGATAAGAAAGGTGTTTTTCATGGTTTTGTTTCTTTTTTAAGGGTGAATTTATTTCGATATGTGAAGATAGGTAAAATGACTTATTCTCCCGATTTGTAATGTATTGTATTTTTATTTGCCTCCCGAAGCGAGTTTGGGACAAGCCTTTCGGCAAATGGAAGGACAGGTTAACGAGGAATGGGCTGCAAGCACATCTTAACTAAAACTTCTTCTATAGTTTGCATAGGCACTTTAACTATGGATAGGTCTTATTTCTACAGGTGCAGACCTTTTGGTAGAAGTGAAAACTTATGAACGATAGCCGCTTTCGCGGAATGAAATCGAATATAAATTTCTGTTAATAAATTAGATTTTCATTAAACAGGTACATTTTTTGAATAATTGTTGACTCATTTCCTCCCTTTAATGCTCCCCGCAATTTTTTCTAAAGAATCAAAAATTATAGTGAAACAAACTTTCCAATTGACCTTTATGGTCTCCCTTCTGCTATTCAGTAGTTTTGCCTTTTCACAATGTCCTGATCAGGCATCTGCCTCCTCCACAAATGATAAATGTGTTTTCATGGCATGGAATACTCCTCCAAGCCCACTTCCCGGTTCCTTAATGGAAGGCGGAGACAATCATACACTCAATGGAGGTGCTGGGACATTAGCAAGTCCAGCAGAGTACCTTAAAGATGGAGCGCCTAACTGTGGTGGTTCAAGTGGGACTCCTTATGATGGTTCAATTGAAATTGATGGAAATACCTGCACTTATGTCGCAGGAGCTTTAGCAGCAGGTGCATTACCAGTGACCTTGACTTCATTTGAGGCGATTGCTACCAAAGAAGAAATTTATTTAAAATGGGAAACCGCTTCTGAGGAACAAAATGCCGGTTTCGAAATTCAAAAAAGTCAAAACGGAATTGATTGGCAATCTATCGGATGGTTAGAGGGGCAAGGCACTACCAACCTTCTAAATCAATATTCCTTTAGCGATCGCCTTCCCTTTGCAGGACTTAATTATTACCGATTGAAACAAATGGATTTTGATGGTGGTTTTGAGGACTCTTATGTCGTTTCAGTTGATTTTAGCAACTCGAATGATGATAAGTCTATTATCGCTCCCAACCCGGCAATGGAATCTTTCCAATTCAAAAACTTGGATATGAAATCCGTCAATTCGATTCTGCTTACTGATCATGTTGGCAGAATCATAAACAATAATCTCAAAGGTTCGCAATCTATCTCAGTTGCTCATCTTTCTGATGGTCTATATTTTGTAATCATAGAATTTGAAAATAGTACGAAGATTATTAAAAAGCTAAACGTGCTTAGATAAAAGAAGCTAAGTCAGCGGCGCGGAATGCAGGTGCGCCATTGTTGATTTTTCCTTTGATGATGAACCCGAACTCATGAAGGTCGATGGCATCGACGAAGGCATCGACAACGCGAACGATACTGTCTTGAGCGACGGCAGTTTCCAGAGA
>CALCJP010000067.1 GCA_937967625.1 uncultured Saprospiraceae bacterium | reverse complement strand
AAAGTCAAATAGCTACCTTTGAATACCAGCCTTGTTGTTAACTTGTGGAGCGTCCGGGAGTCGAACCCGGGTCCGAAATAAGTCCACCTGCCGCTGCGCAGGAAAACAGGACTTGGTCACGAGGTCCATTTATGCCTGTTTGCTAACTTACTCGTCGATGCCAGTTTACACCCCTTTTTTAGTTGGCAGTATGCCCACCGGATGGAAAACTAAATTGATTTTGAAATAGTTCCATTTCGACGAAAGTCGCTTTGTAAAAAAATCTCAATAATGATAAAACTTGAAGCGGAGCTTTCGTGTTCTCCACTTTTTGATTGATTCCTTTCGGAAAATTTTAATTTCTTTTACAAAAAATAACCAATGGCACTTACTGAATCAAATATGCTTCCGCTGGGTACTCAAGCACCGGCGTTTACCTTGCCTGATACTGTTTCTGGTGAAAAACTTTCATTGGAAGACCTCAAATCTGACAAGGCGACGGTGGTGATGTTCATTTGCAATCATTGTCCATACGTCATTCATGTCAATGAAGAAATGGTGCGCCTTGCAGCAGATTATCAGACGAAAGGCGTTGCTTTCGTGGCGATTAGTAGCAATGACGTTAACAACTATCCGCAAGATGGGCCTGACAAAATGAAAACCCACGCTGCTGCGAATGGCTATAATTTTCCATATCTCTATGACGCCTCGCAATCTGTCGCGAAGGCTTATGATGCCGCATGCACTCCTGACTTTTATGTTTTTGATGGTGATTTGAATTTGACGTATCGAGGTCGCTTGGACGCTTCCTCTCCTGGCAATGGTCAACCTGTGACTGGCGCTGATTTGAGAGGGGCATTGGATGCCGTGTTGGCGGATGGTGAGGTTGCTGAAAAGCAGTATCCGAGCATGGGGTGTAATATTAAGTGGAAGTGATTGTTTCCGCCGCTTTGGCGGCTGATTGTTTCGCTTGGCTGATTGTTGCGCCGTTGTCACGGCTGATTGCTTGATTGTTTCGCCACTGAGTGGCTGATTGTTTTTTCGACTTTCGTCAAATGAGTTTACAAGCTCATTTCGCGAAAGCGTGATCAACAATCAAACAATCAGTGACGAAGTCACGCAACAAGCAGCAAAGCGAAACAAGCAATCAAATCATGAACCCATAAAAAAAAGCGAAACCGCACCTCAGTGTAGTTTCGCTTTTTTTTTCAGTATTCGTTCTTTGCTTACTCTTCGACCAATTCGCGAATATGATCTTCAAGTTCGATTTCATCTCCAGGCACATAGCCAGAGTGTGAATAAACGATATTTCCTTCCGCATCTACGAGGAAGGTATGAGGAATGGTTTGAAAATTAAGTGCGTTTTGGATTTCGTTTTGATCGGCAGAAAGGACTTCAAATTCCCATCCTTTGGTAGATACGATGCCAGGCACCTTCGTTAGCTGACGCGCATTATCAATCGTGATTGCCAATAGTTCGAAGTCGCCAAATTCATCTTGCCAATCTTCGTAGATGTCAGAGATAGCGTCCAATTCTTTCTTACATGGCGTACACCAAGTTGCCCAAAAACTAATGACGGTAATTTTACCATTTGAGCCATAATCTGCAAGATCCAATGACTGACCATTCAAGTTTTTGACAGTAACACTTGGAAGCGAACCTGCTGTTTCTTCATCTTGAGCAAAAAGCCCAATAGAAACCATCATGAATGAAAGGAGGAGAAGTTTTGAAATGATTTTCATCGATTAAAATGTTTTTAATGTTCGTTAAATGACTTTTGTATCAGTTGGATTTCTTTGGGATGAAAAATTGCCTCAAAATTGCTGCCCCTTAGACAATTTGCAAAGGTCTTCGGGTGCTATTTTTAGTTACCTTCGGACATTCTGTTGCAAAAGTGAGCATTACTATTCAGATACAAATTTGTTTAACGCTCAATTAACTAATTTTGAAGTGTTTTCACTTTTTGAAAACAATCGGTCTCAGGCGACCACATTGAACAGACGTAAATACAAGTCAAAATGTTATACAAACAAAACAAGTTTTTTCTTTTCCTCTTTTTTTTGCTTCTGAGCGGTTCGCTGCTTTCGCAGAAAGGCGCTAAAATCAGCGGTAATCTTCAAACAAATGGCAACTTCTTTTTCAGGGATTCGCTAATTGGAGCATTTAATACACCTCAGTATGATCACCAGCTTTTTGGAGCTGAGACTTGGTTGAATCTAAACTACAACTATAAAGGATTTGACGCAGGTGTTCGTTTCGATATGTTTAATAATTCCAATGCACTTACTCCATTGGGTTCTTATACTGATGAGGGAATAGGCCGTTGGTTTGTTTCTAAAAAGATTCAAAAATTAGAGGTCATGGGTGGCTATATCTATGACCAAATCGGAAGTGGTATCATTTATCGCGCTTATGAAGAAAGAGGACTATTGATTGATCAGGCATTGAAAGGAGTCCGATTGACTTATGACTTGACCGATGATTGGCGGGTGAAGGGATTTACCGGAAGGCAAAAAAGACAGTTTGATGAGCAAACCTCGGTTATCAAGGGGGGAGCGATTGAGGGCTTTTTTGCGTTGGGTGATTCTTTAAAACCGGTGACTTTTGCGCCGAGTTTTGGCGTAGTGAATCGGACATTGAGTGATGATTTGGTGCAGGGGTTGGTTTCTACAATTGCTACAACTTATACTCCCGTTGATAGCTTGGGTGTTAAGTATAACACTTTTGCTTTTTCATTATCAAATACGATGACCTATGGTCCCATCTCTTGGTATGTTGAAGGAGCTTACAAAACTCCCGAAGCTATTTTTGACCCACTTGCCGTAAGAACCAATAAAGCAAGAGATAGTGAAGGAAACCCAATTTTATCTCTCGGAAAATTTGTCTTTGAACCCGGCTCGGTGCTTTATTCTTCGTTGAGTTATGCGAAGAAAAAATTTGCTGTGACAGTGGAAGGAAAACGAACAGAAAACTTCGTGCTTCGTGCCACTCCATTTTTAAGATTGGAAAAACTCAACGATGGTCTGATCAACTTCTTGCCTCCAATGCAGCGTGTAAATACCTACCGCTTGTTGGCACGTTACAATGCCGCAACTCAAGAAATTGGCGAATTGGCATATCAAGTTGATGCGCGTTATAGAGCAAGTAAAAAACTTTCTTTCAATGTCAATTACTCTGACATTAAGGATTTAGACAATGTGCAGTTGTATAGAGAGATTTTCACGGAAGTGCAATATAAAAAGCGGCGAAAGTTTCAACTCTTAGGTGGAGTACAATTGCAGACCTATAACCAGGATCGCTTCGAAGCGAAGCCAGGTGTTCCAAATGTAGAAACCATTACTCCTTACTTTGAATATCTCCACAAATTTAGCCGCAAGAAATCACTCCGAATAGAAGGACAATACATGATCACAGGCGAAGATGACAAAGGGGATAAACATGACTACGGCGATTGGGCATTTGCGTTAGCTGAATTTAGCATGGCACCACATTGGACATTTACGGTTTCGGACATGTACAATGCAGGTCCAGGAAAAAACTCACCTGTGGGAGATGATGGCAATAAATTAGCATTACATTATCCACGTTTTGATGTCTTTTATACTATTAAAAATAATCGCTTTTCACTGAGCTATATCAAGCAGGTGGAAGGAGTGGTTTGTTCAGGTGGTATCTGTCGTTTAGAACCTGCATTTCATGGAGTACGGATGACTGTGAATTCAAACTTTTAGTTGCAATCTTAAAAAATAATCATAATGAAAAATATATCTTTCCTATTAGTAATAAGTGCTTTAGCTTTATTTAGCTGTAATGAAATCATGCCTACGATTCCACCACTTAGTGACGGGAGCACTGAGCCAGTTCCAATCGATACAGTTTTCAGAAAAGTATTGCTGGAGGAGTTTACTGGTGTAGGTTGTGTTCAATGTCCTGGTGGAAGCGCCACAATTGAAAATTTGTTGTTGTCCTTCCCTAATAATCTTGTAGCGATATCCATTCATACAGGTAATTTTGCCCGTGAGCGAAATTGGCATCCAGACCAAAAATATGACTTTAGAACAACCGATGGAGATAACCTAACCAGCAGCATCTTCGGCGGAGAGCCATTTGCATATCCAAGTGCTTCAGTAAACAGAGAGAAAACCAATACCAACACTTTTTTTAGGGTAGAAAACGAATGGGCAGTTGTTGTAGAAGATGAAATTAAGACACCAGCTGCGGCAGCTATAAACATAACTCACAGCTTCGATGAAACGTCCCGTGAATTAGGTATTGATCTCGAAATCATTCCACTTGAAATCGTGCCTGCTGATGTTCGAGTAACTGTAATAATTACTGAAAACAACATCATCGACTATCAAAAAGATGTTAATGCCCCTGGCGATGGATGGGTTCAAGACTACAAACATAAACACGTCCTAAGAGACATCGTGACGGCATTCGATGGAGATATAATCTCTCCCAATGGGCTTACGCCATCGACCACAGAAGAACTTTCTTTTAGTGCAACAATACCTAACGAATGGGATGCTAACAACTGCGACATCATTGCTTTCATCCACAGAAATACTGCTGATTCGAGAGAGGTTTTGCAGGCTGAAGAAGCGCACATTTTGGACTAAAAAATTGCCTCATCTGAGCTAAGTAAGTGCTTGCTTACTTTTGTTCTGATCGAGGCATTTTTTCTTTACATATCCTTAGATACGGAACTAAAAAATAACAAAGAGCAGAACAAAAAGAAGTGAGTATTTACTTATGGTTATTTTTGTCCAAGCACTTAAGAGAGCAGAATTAAATTTGCTTTTTATGACGCTCTCTTACTTATGTTTTTGTGTCAAAGTATTTTTTGCTATTTTTCCGAAAGGAAATAAAAAATACAATCGATGAAAATATCATTCACACTCAACGGAACTGCACAATCAGTAGAAGTAGCAGAAAACACACCCCTACTTTGGGTAGTTAGAGATGTTCTTGATTTAAAAGGAACTAAGTTTGGCTGCGGAAAAGCAGCCTGTGGTGCTTGCACCTTACATGTCGATGGAGAAGCGATTCGCTCCTGTTCTTATCCAATCAAAATGGTGGAAGGAAAAAACATAACTACGATTGAAGGACTCTCTTCAGGCGATAGTTTGCATGCCGTGCAGCAAGCATGGAAAGAAGAAATCGTTCCACAATGTGGCTATTGCCAACCGGGCTTCATGATGGCGACCGCAGCGATGTTAGATAAAATCCCCAACCCGACAGATGAGGATATTGATAAAAACATCCAAAACATCTGCCGATGTGGCACCTATTATCGAATGCGAAAAGCGATTCACCGAGCAGCTGAAATTAAAGCAGCGGAGGCAAGCGATTCTTAATTTTTTCGCCTTTCGGCAAATGCCCCAGAAATCGCTCAATGCATTGGCGGAGTCCCACTCCGTCCCACCATCAAAAAAACAATCATGACAGAAAATAATAAAAAGAAAAAAGGCTCTTCCAGAAGGAAATTTTTAGTCAGAACTGCTATCGGAACGGGAGTGCTTTTAGGCACTGGCTATTTGACACGCCACATCTGGCGCCGCACCATTTTCACGGAAGTGGATAAAGGCGAATCCCCTTACTTAGGCGATGCTGCAACACCAGGCATTTGGTTTGAAGTGACACCAGAAAACGAAGTGATTTTATACAGCCCTAAAGTAGAAATGGGGCAAGGCACGCACACTGGCTTGGCTCAAATTGCCGCAGATGAGTTGGAAATTGATATTGAAAAAATTACCGTTAGGCACGCTGAATCCGTTTCTACCAATGTGGATCCTTTTGCAACCGGAGGCAGCACTTCGATTATGGGATTGTTCCAACCACTGCGAGAGTTGTCGGCGACCATGAGAGAAATGTTGAAAAATAAAGCCGCTGAAAAATTAGGCGTCGCAGCAACCTCTTTGGCAGTAGCCAATGGAGTAATTTCGGGAGGTGGTAAATCCATCACTTTTGGCGAGGTGGTAGATGGCGTCACCGATTGGGAAGTACCCGATGTGCCGCCACTCAAAGCCATGAAAGACTATAAATACATTGGCAAACCAGTAGCACGAGTTGACTTGCATGACAAAGTCGTAGGCGCCCCAATTTTCGGCATGGACGCTTCCCTTCCGGGAATGTTGTTTGGCTCCGTTTGTCGCTCAGAAAAGATTGGTGCAAAATATGTCGGAGCAGACACTACCGCTGCCGAAAACATGCCAGGTGTCGTCAAAATCGTAAAAGAAAAAGACTTCGTCGGAGTCGTCGCGAAATCTTACCAAGAAGCCGAAAACGCCAAAAACGCCATCGAGGTAGAATGGAAAGTTGAGAGAAATTGGACCTCGCAAGACATCGAAGAAATGATTGAAGTCGGCAAAGGCAAGCCCGTCGTAATTCAAAAAGAAGGAAAAGCAAAACGCATTTTAAACAACGAAGAAGGAATCATCTCCTCCGAATATAAGTCTCCCCTCGGCGCTCATGCACAACTCGAACCCAATGGCGCTTTAGCGCACGTAGAGGGCGAAAAAGCTACGGTCTATATTTCCACGCAAGTGGTCAAAATCACTCAAGGCGAAGTGGCAGATCGATTAGGAATCGCCACTGAAAACGTCAATATCAAACCTACTTTTTTAGGAGGCGGATTTGGCCGACGGTTGCATACCCCCAACGCCATTCAAGCCGCCGTCTTATCAAAAGCAGTCGGCAAACCAGTCAAGTGCTTTTTCAATAGAAAAGAAGAATTTCAGAACGACACTTTCCGCCCACCGACCCATCATCTGATGAAAGCCAAACTCAGCGATGATGGAAAAATTGAAGCCATTGAACACAATGTTTCGAGTGGCGATGTGATGTTTGGCTCGGCATTGATTCCGGTTGATTTGAGCGGTTTTCTGGGTGCAGATGTGGGCGCTTGGAGAGGGGGCATGTTTCAATATAAAGCCATTCCAAATCATCGTGCCGTTTCTTGGAGGGTGAAGTTACCGTTTGCAACGAGCTGGTGGCGAAGTCTCGGACTGTTGGCAAATACCTTTGCGATAGAGAGTTTCATGGATGAATTATCCATTTCGGCCAAAAAAGATCCCGTTCAGTTTCGGTTGGACCATATTCAAGATGATTTGGCGGGAAACCGCTTAAAAAACGTCATCAAGGCTTGCGCCGAAAAAGCAGGTTGGAAAGATGGCGCCGAAGGCAATCGCGCCATGGGTTTTGCAGCTTCAACCGACGCCAGCACGCCCGTAGCTCAAATTGCAGAAGTATCTGTAGAAGGCAATCAAATCAAAGTCCATAAAGTCACTTGTGCAATGGACCCAGGCATTTCCGTCAATCCCGATCAAGTCAAAGCACAAATCGAAGGTTGCATCATCATGGGTATCAGTGCTTCCATGTTTGAAAAAATGTATGTGGAAGATGGCTCCTTAGCGCCCACTATTTACGGCCCCTACCAAATGGCTCAAATGCGCCATGCTCCAAAAGAAATTGATGTGGTTTTATTGCAAGGCGTTGATAAACCGGGCGCAGTGGGCGAACCACCAATCGGTCCTATCGGTGCCGCAATTGCCAATGCCGTTTTTAGAATTACTGGAAAGCGCTTACGCGAAATGCCGTTGGAGATAAGTTAATCTTATAGGAACGAGAGGTTCACCAAATCACCCGAGCCATCAAAATAAATCCAAAAAGCACCAGTGCTCCTCCTGATATTTTTCTTACGAGGATGATATTATTCAAAGTCAGTTTAGGCTGAAGCCTTTTGGCAAAAACCACCTTCAGTGAATCTGTAAAAATAATGGTACTAAAAATTCCTGCTGCCAGAAGCATTACCTCCTGCCCATTGAGCGACTCTCCTTCGACGGAAGTCGTCATGATACCAAACCAAAAGAAAACTGTAAATGGATTGAACGTATTGATAGCAAAGCCCTTGAAGGCATTTACAAGGTAATTTTGAGAGATTTCGAAATTGCTTTCGGGTAGGCTTTTGGGAGAGTTCAAAAAAATAGCTGCCCCTATCAAGAGCAAAACCAATCCACCAAAAATTCCAAGAATGAGTTCGAAGTTTTCATAAGAAGTGATGGCAATCACATAATTGACCCCAAAGTAAGTCCCTAAAATAAACAGCGCATCACTAATCCAAATCCCCATAGCCACTAAAAAACCAGCACGAGAACCCTCCTCAATAGTCGTCTGAATCAACGCAAAAAGCAATGGACCTACGAGAATCGCAAGTGTAACACCAAGCAACATTCCATTAAAAAAGTAGGTCACAGGTAGTCGTTTAAAGAGGAGGAATCATCAAACTCCAACACTCTGGAAAAAGCAATTAACGCACCAATTGGCGGCAAGTTCGACTACTTGACCACTTTAAGGCTCATGTCCAAACTTTGAACAGAATGTGTCAGAGCTCCAACAGATACGAAGTCCACCCCTGTTTTTGCGATAGCTCTCACCGTGTTGATATTTACACCTCCCGAAGCCTCTGTCTCAAATCGATCTCCGATAATTTCCACCGCTGCTCGAAGCAATGGAACTTCAAAATTATCAAGCATGATGCGCGTAACGCCGCCTACCGCAAGGACTTCATCCAACTCGTTGAGGTTGCGCACCTCTACGGTAACGTTTAGATTGAGTCCCTTATCTTTTTGATATTGAGCAACTCTTTCAATAGCTTGCTGAATGCCACCACAGGCGTCAATGTGATTGTCTTTAATCATAATCCAATCATACAGCCCATTTCTATAATTGGTACACCCACCGAGGCGAACCGCCCATTTTTCGAGAAATCGAAGTAAAGGAGTCGTTTTGCGAGTATCCAATACTTTTACTGGAAGACCGCCTACTTCAAACGCAAATCGGTTGGCAAAGGAAGCCACCCCACTCATGCGCTGCATAGTATTGAGCATAGAGCGCTCTACTTTTAGGAGAGCCTGCGAGTTGCAAGTCACCTCAAAAGCGATGTCACCATACTTGACGTCTGAACCATCTTCGATATAAATATCAATTTTCGAATCAGGATCTACTTCTTTAAAAAAGTATTTTGCTACTTCCACACCTGCCAAAACCCCCACGTCTTTGACTAAGAGTTTTGCCTTATCTGTTGCGTTAGGATCAATACATGCCAGAGAGGTATGGTCACCTTCCCTCACATCCTCAGCTAAAGTTTTTTTCACATACTCTTTTAAAAAGCCATCTTTTTCCTTCTCGAAATTCATATCGTCGTAGTTGGTAGCATTCATTCTAAAATCATTTTTCAGAATAAACCCTAATTCTAAAAAGGAACAAAAGTAATGTAAATCAATGATTTAATGACAGTCAATCAGCAGATCGGTACGATTATTCGTTCATATAACATTGAAAACTTATTTGATAGCCTCAAAGAGGTTTCAAGATAAATTTTCTAAATTTTTTCGCTTTCGCGAAATGAGGTTGTCCTGATTCTTATCAGTTGCGAAAAAAAAATTAAGCGCTGACCTGATTAACTTTAGAAAACTTTAGGAGTAAGAACCTATGCGAATTAGTTTCCGTATTTCGTTTTAACTCAAATTCCACCTAATTTTGCGCCCAAAGTTGAAAATTCATTAATTATTTCCTTTTAAAAATTAAATGCTCTTATGAAAAAGAACTTATTAAGGTTTCTCTCAATTGCCATTTTTGGAATGGTGATGTTTACATCTTGTGTTGATGACCCCTGTGCTAATCTTGACTGTGGTGTTGGTGGTGACTGTTTTGACGGTGACTGTGTCTGCCAAGTAGGATTTACTAAAGACGCCAATGGCGACTGTGTAGAAGCATGCAGCCTTGTTAATTGTGGTGATAATTCAACCTGTATCGACGGTGATTGTATTTGCGATATAGGATTTGAAGAAGATGCTGATGGCAACTGTGTTTCTGAAAACATGAAATACATGGGGACTTGGAATGTTCAAGATGATTGTGACCCAAGTGGAATGGCTACTTATAGTGTATCAATCAGCGCTGCTCCAGATTCAACTCAAGTAGCGATCAACGATTTTTATGAGCTATTTGATAGACCCGTTTTCGCTGATGTGATTGGTACTTCAATAACCATCGCTCGCCAAGATCCTCTGGGTACAGGAATTTTCTTTGTAGAAGGTTCTGGTAGCTACGACAGTGATCAGATCATTTGGACTTACACTGTTTCTGATGAAACTCCTGGTGATCCTTTCACGGATACTTGTACTTCTACTTGGTCTAAATAAGACCTTTTTTTTCCTTTCGGAAAATAAAAAAAAGCCGAACCAATCGAATGATTGGTTCGGCTTTCTCATTTTATGATTCGACGAAAGTCGGATGAAGGAATTTGATTAATTCCCGCCTCTTTTCTTTCTCATCTTATCTTTCAACTTATTCGTTGTTTCCTGAACCGAACGCTTTGGTTGAGGCGTCGTCGTTGTTGATGGTTCAGTCGTTGTTGATGGTTCAGTTGTGGTTGTTGTGGTGGTAGATGGTCTCTTACCACGCATTTTGTCTTTGATTTTATCAGTAGTCGTCTGCGGAGCCGGAGGTGGTGGAGGTGGAGGTGGCGGCGCAGTAGTGGTAGTGGTAGTTGAAGAAGACCCACCCTTCGTTGTGTAAGAAGGCTTCTTCTTCACTTTTCTTTTCTTAGTAGCTGATTTTGCAGCCATTTCTTCATCAGCACGAGCCACGGCAGCTTCTATGGCTTTGTCTTGACACTCTTGCTCCTTCCCTACTCTAAATGCATCCAAGCGCTCGTCCAACTGGTCTTGGATTTTTTGATACTGATTTTTTTGCTCTTCGGACATCCCGTCGCTAAATGCGCTGAATGCAATTACAGCCACCAAGCAAGCACCGAAAGAGATTAACAATGATTTTTTCATTTTCAATATTTTTTAAAATTTTAATTTTTGTTCGAAATGGTTTTCCCCGAAAGGGGAATCTATATCAAGGGCAATGATTAATTTACTTCAGTTCTTGCTGCTAAAATTGAATCAAGAGCAGTTTGAACTAAATCATCAAATTTTGCATCGCAAGCATCATCCAAATCTGCTCCAAGCGTTTCGATTTGGGTGTTGTACATGGAGTCAATTTTTTGAAGCATTTGCTCCTCTGTCAATAGTTTTGGTTTGCTTTTACAAGCAATCGTCATTGCAGTGAGTGTGAGACCTAAAGCAATGAACAAAAGAAATTTTTTCATAAGTATTTAAAATTTTTGATTGCAAAAAATATTGGTCAAAAGTAGATAATTTTTTGTTGGAGTTGACCAATTGTTATTAAAAACGTTCAAGACAACCCAAACGCTTTTTGCTCGTTAAGAATTATATCCTACATAAATTACTTCTATGAGACTCTCTTTTATCTTCATGCTATGCCTAACCTCTCTTTTGGGGTCAAGCCAATCACATGCAGAAATAGAAATGGAAAATATTGTTCCAAATCCCAGTTTTGAGAAGTATAGTGCCACTCCCATTGGCTGGTTTTATAAGGGAAAACACTTCACCAACCTCATGAAATTCTGGTCTTCTCCTACAGCTGCGTCGCCTGATGTTTTTGGTCCAAAAGTTAGAGTGCCCGTTCATTGGGCAGATAAAGGCTTCGGTCAACACACTCCTCACAGTGGCGAATCCATGATCGGACTGACGCTCTATGGCTGCGACAATGGCAAGCCACACTGTCGCGAATATGTGCAAATTCAACTCAAAGAACCATTAGTAATAGGGCAGAAATACTATTTCGAATGTTGGACGAGTAAACTCCCTCGTTCGCTCGAAATTAATAATTTGGGAGCTTATTTCTCGAAAGAGAAAATCACTAAGAGGACTGACGAAATACTTCGATTCAAACCCGAAATCAGAGCAAAGAAACTCGTGAGCGTACCTGATGACAACTGGATCAAAGTAGCCGGGTATTTTACCGCTGACGCGGAATCTAACTACATGATGGTCGGTAATTTTTTCATTGACAAAGAGACTGCTTCAAAAGAAGTCAGTGCCGAATCACTGCCCTACGCCTACTATTATATTGATGACATTCTGCTCAGAAAAGAAGAGCCAATCATCAACGTGCCGATAAAAGAAAACGACATTAGAAAGATTCCGCTGGCAGCAGGAAAAAAAATACAGCTAAAAAACATCTACTTCGATACCGACAAATTTGAGTTGCTCCCGCGCAGTTTTGCAGAAATGAAAAAGCTGCTCAACATCATGCACGAAAACCCAAAAATGATTGTCGAAGTCATCGGACACACTGACGATGTCGGTAAGAAAAACTACAACCTCTACCTTTCTCGAAAACGCGCCAAAGCCGTCGTAACCTTCCTCAACGAAAACGGCATCTCAAAATATAGAACTCGCTACAAAGGCATCGGTAGTCAAGAACCCATCGCCGATAATGAAACTGAAGAAGGACGCAAAACCAACCGCCGCGTCGAAGTGCTTATCATCAAAAAGTAAAAGCCTCATCTGACTCTTTAAAAGAATCAGATACGTTTTTGTTCATTTCACAACCGTACTCTTCACCGTTCCTTTTTTCAAGACCGTTTCGATCTCATCGCCCTCTTTTAATTCGCTCTTTCGAGCAATGATCTTCCCTCCCTTCCGAGTGATAGAGTACCCCCTCTCCAAAACCCGTTCGGGCGAAAGAGAATGGCACAACGTCGCCAAGTTTTCCACCCGGAGCGCTTCCTTTTGAAGTTTATTTTTGGCGGCAGCAGGTACTTCTTGAGCGATGTAATCTATCAACTGATGATGAGATTTGAGGGTTTCTCTACTGAGGAGTTTTATGTTTTGAGCGATGGATTCCAATTCGATTTTAGAGGTCTGCAAGGTCTGTTGCGCCACATGGCTGATTTGATACCAGCAGATGGCGAGCGATTCCTCGAAAGAGGTATTTTTTTGAATTAAAAATTCCGCGACAGCGGTGGGAGTTTTGAGTGCTTTGTGGGCAACCATGTCGGCAATGCTCTCATCTATTTCATGACCAATTCCAGTCAGGACGGGCAGCTTCATTTTAGCAATCGTTTCGACGACTTCGTAGTTGTCAAAAGAAGCCAAATCCAATTTACTCCCCCCTCCTCTAATCAACACCACGCAGTCGAATTGCTTTCGCAAATCCCCGATTTCTTTCGCTTGTGCAGTCAACTCCTCTCTTACTCTTTCGCCCTGGAGGGCAATGGGAAAAAGTGTCATTTCGAAATGATAACCATACTTGTTAGACTGCAATTGACTCACGAAATCATGATAACCCGCAGCACGTTCGTTGGAGAGGATTGCAATATTTTGAAGTACTTCCGGCAACGGTAACTTGCCGTTTTTTTCGAGGAGTTTTTTCTTTTTTAGTTTTTTTAAAACCTCTTGGCGCTGCATGGCTAACTTACCATACGTGTAGGTTGGGTCGATGTCTTCGACCATGAGTTTAAGACCATATTGCTCATGAAAATCAATGGAGACTTTTAATAAGAGGTCGAGGTGATCTTGGAGCAATTCTTCGAGGAGTTTCTTGCCATGTTTTTTTTGGAGTGCTCGAAATTGGCTATTCCAGAGTGCCGCATCGGCTTTCGCCAAAATACCGTTGCCACTCTCATCCTTCTGAACCAAGCTGAAATAATGATGCCCCCTCGACTCATTGACCTGAGCAACTTCTGCACGCACCCAAATCGCCTCCGGAAAGTTCAATGCCAACGCGCGGCGAATGTGTTCGTTGAGTTCGAAAAGAGAGAGTGATTGCATTTTTTAAGTTTTACATCTTCCGAGGAATTATTACATTTTGCGATAACTTGTCCCGACCTCGTTTCGGGAGCGAATAAATCCAAATGTAAGTTGAGATGTTATTCTAATCAAATAATTGTTTGTGCTTCTTATCTTTGCACTCTTATTTTTCCGCTTTCGCGGAATTAAGGACATTTCGCGAAAGCGAAAATCAACTAAAAATGACCAGCCAATCCCGATAGCTTATCGGGAGGCTGCTGCTAAATTGAAATTATGTTTGATAGCTTAAGTAGCAAGATGGATAGTGCCTTCAAGGTACTTACTGGAAATAATAAAATCACGGAACTCAACATCGCTGAGTCAATCAAGGAAATCAGACGTGCCTTGGTGGCTGCCGATGTGAATTACAAAATTGCAAAGGAATTTACCGCTAAGGTAAAAGACAAAGCATTGGGCACCGAAAACGTACTCAAATCTGTGAAGCCCGGACAGTTGATGACCAAAATCGTCATGGATGAATTGATTGATTTGATGGGAGGACAGTCTGTCGGCATCAATATCAAAGGCAAACCTGCCGTGATTTTGATTGCTGGTCTGCAAGGGTCAGGTAAAACGACTTTCACTGGAAAATTAGCGCTACACCTCAAATCAAAGCGAGGGAAGAAGGTGCTCGTGACGGCATGTGATGTGTATCGACCTGCGGCGATTGACCAATTGACAGTCATCAGTGAGCAAGTCAAAGTTGATATTTTTAAAGAGCCTGAAAATAAAAATCCAGTTGAGATTGCATTGAGCGCTATCGCTCATGCCCAACGATTTGGGCATGAAGTCGTGATTGTGGATACGGCAGGACGTTTGGCCGTGGACGAGGCGATGATGAAAGAAATTTCAGCAATCAAGGAAGCCATCACTCCAAACGAAACGCTTTTTGTAGTGGACTCCATGACGGGTCAGGATGCGGTCAATACTGCAAAAGCATTCAACGAACGCATCAATTATGACGGAGTCGTATTGACGAAATTAGATGGTGATACAAGAGGTGGAGCAGCGCTTTCTGTAAAATATACCGTCGGAAAACCCATTAAATTTATCAGTACGGGTGAGAAAATGGAGACGATGGACGTCTTCCATCCTGACCGAATGGCTCAGCGGATATTGGGCATGGGTGATGTAATTTCGTTTGTAGAAAGAGCGCAAGATCAGTTCAGTGAGGAAGAGGCTAAGCGCCTTGAAAAGAAAATTCGCAAAAATAAATTTGACTTCGACGACATGCTTTCGCAGTTGCAAGCACTGAAGCGAATGGGTGATATTCGCTCGCTCGTCAATATGATGCCGGGCATGAGCAAAGCACTGAAAGATGTCGAAATCGATGATAAGGCATTCTTGAAAGTTGAGGCGATTATCCAATCTATGACGCCAAAAGAACGCGCCAACCCCGAAGTGATGAACTTGAGCCGTAAAAAACGAATTGCGCTTGGGTGCGGAAGAGATTTGCAAGACATCAATGCATTTATCAAACAGTTTGATCAAATGCGAAAGATGATGCACAAACTCAGCAAAATGCCAATGGGTAAAATGGGCGGCATGATGCCTGGAGGTGGAAAAATGCCAAGATTCTAACTTTCCTTCAATTCAACCAAACCCTCTTTGGCGAGGGTTTCCATGTCTCGAATCAATAATCGACGACGGTTAAAAGTCAAGAGGTTTCGACTTCTCAATTCGTTGAGAACTGTAGTGACGGTTTGGCGGCTGGTAGCGGTTAGGTTGGCAATTTCTTGATGAGTCATAAATTTTCTGACCACGACTTCGTACCCTACTCTTTGTCCTTTCTTCTCTCCCAATTGATGTATAAATTCGATGATGCGGGTGCGGCTATCTTTGAAGACGAGGCTTTCGAGGCGTTGTTCGATTTCGAGTTTTCTGCTGCCAATTAGCTTCATCAAAAAAAGTGAAAGTTCAGAGCGGTTTCTCATCATTTCTTTCAAGTCTCCCTTACTTATGATACAGGCAGAGGCGGTTTCGCTTACTACTGCAAAGTCACGCCTTTTGTCTTCGCCAACGAGTGCCAACTCGCCAAAAACCTCTCCCGGACCGATGACTGCTTTTGTAATCTCCTTACCGGAAGGACCATAGGTTCCAATCCTAATTTTGCCTTCAACCAATAGAAATATTTTTTTTGCCTCTTCTTCAGGCAAAAAAATGTATTCGCCTTTTTTGAAGGTTCGGTGTGCTTGAGAGGATTGCGCATGCTCCATTTTGTTTGGGCAAAAAATGCCATTCATGTCAATGTTTTCAAGGTACCAAAGAGACTGACCTGTTGTGTCCATTTTTTTGATTTATTAATTATTTGGAACTAATCAAAATCTAACCTACAAGAATGGAAAGAGTTATTCTGAATCCTTGCTTAAATTACTAAGTGTCAAGGAAGTAACAAAAGTAAAAAGATTTGATGTAAATGAACATGGAGAAAATTTCTCCTCTCGCTTTCGCGAAATGTCTGTTATTTCGCGAAAGCGAGACCTTCATTTTCCGGAAGGAAAAAAGAAATGGAATTTTTAAACGGTCTCTATCACGAGTCCTATCTAAGAATCAATGATAGGCTTTCATGAAGGATAGGACATGTTTTTCTTTATTGGCAAAGACAGTTATATAGTTTATTCCAGTCGCCATTTCAGAAACATCTAAATCATAGATTGACCAACCCTCTGATTGCCCCATGTCTTCTCGCACCAGGACAGTTTGCCCCAATACATTGGTCAAATATATCTGAAGTCCATTGGCATCTGGTCGCGGGAAAAAGACTTTTAAGATCGCCACATCTTCTGCCGGGCTTGGAAAGAGTTTGACAATAATCTGGTCCGGTTTGATAAAAGCAGTGTCTTTACCATAAAATTCAAAACAATCGTCTGTATCGAATCGCTGAAGTCGATATGTATATACTTCTCCGCGTTGGGGAGGCGTGTCCCATGCTTGATAAAATTGACGTTGCGCACTATTTCCTTGAGAAGGAATCCAACCGATGGGTTCGTAATCGACACTATCTCTACTTCGTTGGATTTCAAAACCTACGTTTTTGAATTCATTGAAAGTAACCCAACTGATAGAAATAAAGTCTTGATAGGAATCTGTATGAAAGGTATCTATTCGAGTGGGACGAGGGCCGGTGTATTCGAAAGCCCCTAAATCAATTTGATTTAATAAAATCCTTGGAGAACCATCCACATCATCAAAAAACAAATTGAAGCTATCTTGGCCGACATCCAAAGCAGCAGAGCTGTGCTTCAATCGCAAATCTCCATTGGCGGCATCTACAAATTTTGGAGGCATGTTGTAAAGCACGCCATCCCCACAAGTCACCTCAGAGAGATTGCTGAGTGCCGAATACATATTTTCGCAAGAAGACTCATCTACTAAGCAATATTCGAGCGTTGGATGCCCATTGATTTTATAGAAAATATCGCCTTTTACTCTTCCTTCATTTTCTGAGAAAATACAATTTCTAAAAAACGGTTTACTCTCTCCATTCACATCACCATTAACTGTCGAGACGCCTCCGAAGTCATAAGCGACATTGCCATAGAAGGTGCAATTAGTTATAACAGGACTACTCTTCCCTCCCGGAAAAACACCTAAATTATATATCGCTCCTGCTTGAATGGCTTCATTTTGATAAAATACGCAATTGGTTATAACGGGACTTGATTCGCCTCCCTTACCGTGATTATAAATAGCGCCACCATGAAGGGTCGCCTTTTGGCGAATGAACCGACAGTTCGTAATAATAGGACTACAAGTGCCTTCTATGCCATTATTGAATAGTGCCGCAGCACCTCCAACTTCCCATCCAGCAAAATTATCTTCAAATCGACAGTGCGTCATCGTATAGTTACTCTCTCCCCCAAAGGAACCATTGTTATAAATGGAACCTCCATCATATTGCGACTGATTATTTCTGAAAATACAATTTTCATAATTAGGATTAGCTTGTCCTTCCAATGAGGCCATGTTGTACATCGCTCCTCCGAAACCACTTGCTCTATTATTTTCAAAAATACAGTTCTTTATCGTCGGATTTGACATAGGAGTTCCAAGCCCCCCGTTATACCAGCCGCCGCCACTTCTGGAAGGCATCTCCAAAACTGGGTTGTCACTGTCAGCATTACCATCTCTGATAATTAGACCATTGAGTTCTGTGGATTCATTTACATTTTCTGAAAAGACTACTGAATAAGAATTATTTTCTGGCGTGCCATCTTGATCGATGTCGCCACTTAAAATGGTTTTATTTAAATTCCAATTGCGTTGAGAAGAGTTGGTTTCATTGCCCCCAAATCCTCCAAGGAGTTTTACACTATTAGGAAGTGCAAAAGTCCTCATTCTATCTGAGTCTGAGCACTGAGTGCAAGTTGTTGGATAGTAGGTGCCCTTGATTAGCCAAATCTCAGTTCCGGAGTTGGCGATCTTCAATGCATCACCCAAGTTCATGGTTTGCGACCAAGTTTTACCGTTGCCATTACCATTTGGCGACACCCGAATTTGGGCCCCCATAAATGATACAAGGCAACACAAGAAGAGCGTTGCTACAAATTTTTGCGACATCTGAATTTTCACTGAATTAGATCCTTAATAAAATTAAGTCATCGGAGTGATTTGCTTTGACCTAAATCAAAGCACCAGTATGGAGGGTAATAAATAAGTGGGTCTGAATTGAAATATGTGCAATATACGAAATGAAGTACAAAAATAGTGGTTTCTTTGCAAAGATGGAAGTGTTTGCAAAAACGCATTTTAACTATCAGGTTAAATTCAGATTTGAATAAGCCGTGATCAAGAGCCAACTTCGCCTACCCAAAAATTACACTAATACAATTTAAAAAAACATGTTTGCTAATCGAATTCTGATACCCTTCGTGCTTCTCGCATTGATGTTTCTTTACATGACTTGGGAGGTTGATAGCAGCTACTCCCTATGGATTATTCCATGCGTTCTTACTGCCGCCATTATCTTTATTTTTACTCCTCAAATAAACTGGTGGTGGTACAAAAGAACCCCTCCTCCAGAGGATCCAATGGTCAAAACCATGCTAAGCAAATTTTCCCCTTTTTATGCTTCCCTTTCGGGAAATGACAAGAAGAAATTCATGCATCGAGTTGCATTGTTTGAAATGGCAACGGAGTTTATGCCCCAAAACCTGGAGTCCGTACCCAAAGATGTGAAAGGATTAATTAGTGCCTCAGCTATAGAATTGACCTTTGGAAGAGAGGAGTTTGTATTCCCAAAATTTGAAAATATTGTGGTCTATCCGCACCCATTTCCATCTCCTAATCATGAAGTTTTTCATGCTTCCGAAACAGAGGAGAAAGATGGTGTAATTCTTTTTTCAATGGAGCAATATATGCTCGGTTTCACCCAACCAAAAAACTACTATAGATTGGGTTTGCATGAGTTTGCGAAGGTGTTTATTATTTCTAATCCAAGTGAAAAATACCCAATTATCAGAGACGATTTTTGGACGAAAGTCCCTCAAATAAATGGCTTAACTCAAGAAGTCATAGAAAAATGGGTCGGCATACCTGTTGAAAAACTACAGGTAGCCATCGTTCATTACTTTACTTTTCCAGAAAAATTTAAGCAAATCTTTCCAGACATCAATCATCAATTAGATCAGGTTTTCAAACCTGGAAGCACTTTCAAAGCAATCGAAATCAGCTAACTAACCATCGCATTATTTCTGCACAGATGATAGCGCCATAAGTTCCAATTGCATACCCCAACACTGCCAATAAAACCCCAACCGGAGCCAATGAAGGACTAAATGCCGAAGCCACAACTGGCGCAGATGCCGCGCCTCCCACATTCGCCTGACTCCCTACTGCCACGAAAAAGAAAGGTGCTTTAATCAATTTGGCGACAGCCAGAAGCAAAGTCACATGGACTAACATCCAGATGATACCAATACCGAATAACTTCCAGTTAGCAGCGACTTGACCCAAGTTCATGTGCATTCCAATCGTTGCTACGAGGATAAATATAAAAATCGTTCCCCATCTTGAAGCACCGATTCCTTCGAGTTTTCGGGCAGGAGTAATGGAGAGTAACATTCCAATCGTTGTAGCAAACACTACCAACCAAAAGAAACCCGATAACAAAGAACTCAATCCTATCTCAACCAACCTGCCGTTAGGATACACAGCATTGCCAGAAGCATCCAAAACTGCTTTAGTTGACTCATTGTAATTTTTGAAAAACGGACTCATGATATCTGCCCCCCAGTGCGACAACGCCACTGCTCCAAAAGCGACACCCAGCATGACAAACAAAGAAGTCGTGGTCGGAATTTGAGCTATACTTGCTCGATAATCAGCGACACTCTTTTTCAAGTTTTCGATAGCGGTCGTATCTGCTTTTAGCCACTTGTCCACTCGCTCCGTGATATTCGCTCCATATAAAAGAAAGCCCATCCAAATATTGGCAACAAC
This sequence comes from uncultured Saprospiraceae bacterium, assembly GCA_937967625.1. Lineage (GTDB taxonomy): Bacteria > Bacteroidota > Bacteroidia > Chitinophagales > Saprospiraceae > JAGQWW01. The sequence continues at coordinate 4,192 of CALCJP010000067.1, read as the reverse complement.
GATATCCACTACCAACATGATGGCAAAGACATCATTAGGAACTTCATAAATAATCTTCATGGCGTTCTGATTGGCACCTCCGCCAATCCAACTACCAGCCACTGTCGATAGCCCATTGGCAACATCAGCAGGGTTGACGCCTAACGCACTTGGAAAAATATATTGAGCCGCCAACAAAGCAATCGGACCTCCAATGACAATCCCAATCGTCGCCGTTCCAAACATAATCAATGCCTTCGGTCCCAAATTCAAAATCCCTTTAAAATCTATGCTGACACATAACAAAACCAATGAAGCTGGCAGCAAATAACGAGAAGCAACAAAGTAGAGTTGTGATTTTCTTTCGTAAGATTTGATTACAGATTCTTCTACCCCCTTTTTCTCGAGAAATTTTTCAATTTCAGAAAAAGAAGCTCCATCTGGGATTGTTAATCCAAGTTGGGCAACGTAGTCCAAAAGTGAATTATCAAACCACTCTGAAGCAATCAATCCAAACGGCCAGTAAAGCAAAGCAGGTATAAAATAGCAAAGTAAAAGCGCTGGCACAAACTGATAAAATTTCTTCCAACCGGGACTATCTAAATGAGAAGTATAAAATACAGATCCTAAAACAATCAGCAAAATACCCAGCACGATGGCGTCATTAGTAAAAAAAGGCTCCATAAGGTGGTTTTCGTTTTGTTATTGTATTCAAGTGTTGAAGTGTTCGTGTTTTCATGAATACGCCAACACATGAACACTTCAACACATATTATCTACATCATCGGCGTGAAAGTCGGATTTTGACTATGCACGTTGCTAAAATGCTTGATGTAATCAATCAAACTTTTCTTGACGATTTCGATAGCTACATCGCGTCCTTGAATCTTTTCTACCTCGACCGTTTTGTTTTCGAGTTTCTTATAATCTTCAAAGAAATTTTGAATTTCCTTTCGGAAATGCGCAGGCAGGTCGCTCGCATCATTGATGTGATTGACTGACATGTCGTGAGCAGCAACGGCGATGATTTTATCATCTGCCTCGCCGTTGTCAAGCATTCGCATTACTCCTATCACCTTTGCAGGCACAATGCAACGCGGCACTAAATCAATCTGCGAAAGAATCAAAATATCCAATGGATCTTTATCATCACAATAGGTCTTCGGAATGAATCCATAATTCGCTGGATAGTACATCGCCGAGTACAAAACGCGATCTAAAATCAACAAACCAGACTCTTTATCCAATTCATATTTCGCGCGAGAACCTTTCGGAATTTCGATAATTCCGTTGACGACTTCGGGAGCTTCACTTCCAATATTTACCGTATGCCATGGATTACTAACAATCATATTTTTTGTGTGTTAAAGTGTTCAGGTGTTCGAGTGTTGATGTGGCATGAATACGCGAACACATTAACACTCGAACACATAATATTATATTGCAGAAGTAAACTGCTTCAAAAATCGTACGTCATTTTCAAACAACAGGCGGATGTCATTAATTCCATAAAGCATCATCGCCTGACGCTCGATGCCCATACCGAAGGCAAAACCAGTATATTTTTCAGAATCAATGCCGCAGTTTTCCAAAACCTTTGGGTCAACCATGCCGCAGCCCAACACCTCTACCCAACCAGTGTATTTGCAAACATTGCATCCTTTCGCATCACAGATAAAGCAAGAAACATCCATCTCCGCACTCGGCTCCGTAAAAGGAAAAAACGAAGGTCGCAAACGAATATTGACATCTGCACCGTACATCTCTTTGGCGAAATACATCAGCGTTTGACGTAAGTCAGCAAAAGAAACATTTTCATCAACATACAAACCTTCCACCTGATGAAACTGACAATGCGAACGCGCAGAAATCGTCTCGTTTCTATAAACTCGTCCTGGTGCAATAATTCGAATTGGCGGCTGATTATGTTCCATCATGCGTGCCTGAACACTTGAGGTGTGCGTACGCAACAACATTTCGGTACTATCTTTCAAATAGTATGTGTCTTGCATATCACGTGCAGGGTGATCTTCAGGCGTATTCATCGCCGTGAAGTTGTGCCAATCATCTTCGATTTCTCTTTCGGAAGCAATGGCAAATCCCATTTTCTCAAAAATTGAAATGATACGATTCATCGTCGTCGCAATCGGGTGGCGACTTCCCAAAGGAATTGGGTCGCCCGGCGCCGTCAAATCCAAATCACCTGCTCCGGCTGCTTCCGCTGCAGAGTCGAGTGAACTTTGCAATTGCTCGAATTTGCTTTCGGCTGCTTGCCTCGCCTTATTCATCAATTGCCCAAAATCTTTCTTTTGCTCATTGGGAATATTTCTAATCTCGCCCATCAGCGGTTTCAAAATATTTTTTGTTCCCAAATATTTGATACGAAATTGCTCAACAGCATCCTTATCATTTGGCGCTGCCTTTTCGATTTCTTCAATGATTTGCTCTACTTTCGCGAATATTTCTTTAGCCATTAGAACTGATTTTCTGCCTTTCGGCAAATGAGGGTGCAAAGGTAAGGAATTTCATAAGGTCATAAAGGTTGAATTTAGAGTAATTCATCTTTTCGCTTTTGATTTAATTGTAGAGACGATTCATGAATCGTCTTTCCTCAGGCGTGAGACTTTGGGTTGCACTTCTTTTTTCTGCCTTTCGGCAAATGATCATAGATTTCCCGAAAGGGGGAAAAGTCACCAAATAAATTTGGGTGCTACGTTTTGCCGAAAGGCTTGTCCCGAACTCGCTTCGGGAGCAGAAATAAAAAAAACAGCACCGAAAATCGATGCTGTTTAAAACTTTTGAGAGGTAGCGTTGCCTTAAAAAAATGTGCTACCTCGCCCTAACCAAATAAAACCAAAATTATTACTAAATCTTTGTGTGTTTTTTACACAATGCAAAAGTCTGAATAATTACTATAAATCCAAACTTTATCATCAAAAACATTGATAAATCCTTATTTCTGGGTAGAAAATGATTTGAAGATGACATTGTTTAATTCATTAAATTTTATTTTTCCAATAAAAAAATGATAATTATTTGCGAAAAACGGGTTTTCGCCAAACATTTTAGCAAAACGCCAAAATCGCTTCTATCACTGAAAAGACGACAGAATGAAAATGTATAAATACTTGATCTTAAGCACTTTACTAAGTGTATTTTTTACTTTTAGTAGCTATTCTCAGTCCAAAGTATCTGACGAAGACGCCCTCTTTATCAAGCAGATATTTGACAAATCCCTCCTCGAAGGAAAGGCTTATGATTGGCTGAATAGCTTAAGTACACGAATCGGTGGCAGATTAGCTGGATCGCCCGAAGCTGCCGCTGCCGTCGAATATACTCGCCAAGAATTATTGGACTTGAATTTAGACTCCGTTTGGTTGCAGCCCTGCAAAGTCCCCCACTGGGTGCGAGGCGAAAAAGAACAAGTCCGAATCGTCAATTCCAAAAAAATGGGAACCATCGCCCTCAACGCATTAGCCTTAGGCAATAGCGTCGGCACCGGCGAATATGGTGTCACCGCAGAAGTCATCGAAGTCAAATCATTGGACGAAGTAGAAAAATTAGGTTCAAAACTGAAAGGCAAAATCGTCTTCTACAATCGCCCATTCGACAATACGCAAATCACCACCTTCCGCTCCTACGGCAGCGCAGTGGATCAACGAACCAATGGACCCGCCAAAGCTGCTAAATATGGCGCCGTCGCTGCTATCGTTCGCTCCATGACCGGGCGGTTGGATGATGTGCCGCACACCGGCGTGACCATCAATAAAGAAGGAGAGGAACCCATTCCTTCAGTTGCGATTTCAACCAACGACTCTGAGCTATTGAGCAGATTATTGAAAGAAGAAGTGGTGCGCGTTTTCATCAGAACGACTTGCGAAAACCTCCCAAAAGAAAATTCCTACAACGTCATCGGAGAGATAAAAGGATCTGAGTTTCCCGACGAAATCATTGTCGTCGGAGGACACCTCGACTCATGGGATGTTGGCGGCGGCGCACATGATGACGGCGCTGGTTGCGTACACTCTATGGAGGTAATGAATATCCTAAAAGAACTCAATTACCAACCCAAACGTACCATCCGTTGTGTCATGTTCATGAATGAAGAAAACGGACTCGCAGGCGGCTTAGAATACGCCAAAATCTCCAATGAAAAGAATGAATCCCACCTCTTCGCTCTCGAATCAGATGCGGGTGGTTTCACACCTTTAGG
>CALCJP010000066.1 GCA_937967625.1 uncultured Saprospiraceae bacterium | reverse complement strand
ATGTCTGAATCAAACGCAGACCACTCGCCAATCGTGCTGGCAGAAGGAGTGGCATTCAATTGAAAATCGCCCAAGCCGCATGCTATGGTATCCATTCCCGCGAAAGCGGTTGGAGAAGCGACCCTAACTTTCACCTCATCTCTATCGCCGCCACAAACCTGATCAGGAATCACCCAAGTGAAGAAATAATTTGGACTCGGACCAGGCACGGTGACTAATGTATTCGGATCAGTTGGATCATCAATAACTACATTCAATTGAGTCTGAACCGCACTCTGCTCCCAGAAGCCAAGACCTGAAAGTGATGGCAGTGCATTGAGTCGGAAAGTGGTCGTATTACAGGTATCGATATCGATTCCTCCAATGGCATTCTCTTGTGCATAAATTGTAACAGAGACGGTATCTAAGGAATATCTCACACATCCGCCGTTGCTATATGCCCACTCAAATCGGTAGGTATTGCCTGGAGGCAAACCAGTGACCATCGTGGTGGCAGCATTTGGAGCGTCAATCATTACGGAAGAAAGTCCTCCCAGATAAGTCCATGTGCCAGTGCCAATAGCAGGCGCATTTGCGGTAAGCATTAAAGGAGTATCATCACAAACTGTGAAGTCACTTCCAGCGGCAGCGGTTTGATTTGGCAAGTCGCTAAATGTGACTACATGTGGAGTCGTATTCTCAGCAGTACAACCATCTTTGGTGGTCGCAATAAAGAAGACTTCATCGCCTGCTGAGTAGCCAGAAAGGTCAGAAATCGTCAGGCATAAATTCGTACTTGTTCCTAAAGTATCACCATTGGCGTCAGTCCAAATGTATGTGGCACCCGTTTCGGCGGAAGCCGGATCAACACAGAGCATGAGCGGATCGCCGCTGCCTAAGCAAACGGGATCGTTGGGCAATGGAGCCGGCAAAAATGGCGCCTCGGTGATTTCAACAGGAATACTTCTAATATCAGAAAAACATCCATCTCTTTCGACTCTGAAGGTCCAAAGCCCGTTGTGTTCGTCTGGGTCGGCATTTAGGATTCTTGGATTTTGAGCGCCAAGTGGTCCTCCTTGAGGTCTTGTCCACTCAAAATTCACATCATTGCCCCCTGCGGGGAAATAGAGTCCTGTTAACTCCAAAGTCCCTCCTTCGCAAGGCTCAATGGCAGTTGGAAAAGCAGTTGGAATTGGATTGACCGTAACATTGACAGGAGCGGAGGCAGCGGTTGGGCAGCCATCGACTTCTGCCTGCACAATGTAAAAACCACTATCAAAACTGGACATGCTGACTAAGTCCAAACTTGGATTGTTATTGACAGGGCGGATTCCGCCTGTCGGCAAAAACCAGTTGTAGGTCACTGATTGCCCTTGATACATGGTGGCGGTCAATGTCAAATCATCGCCTTCACAAAACTGAAACTCATTGGGCGTCCTCGAAATCGTTGGAGGAGGCAGGGGCGCTTGTCCATTGACTACAGTCGTTCCAATATCGGAAACGCAGCCGTCGCCATTCGTTACTTCTACAAAATAGCCACCGAGTGAGTTATTGAAATCAACAAAATTGACTGTGGCTAAACTGTCGTTACTTATTAGGTTACCACTTGGTCCAGTCCAATTGTAGGTAAATGTGCCATCATCTTGCGGAACGGTTACGACTGATAATTCGACGTCAGTCGGACCTGTGAAGCAATTGGGGGCGTTATTGCTTACTGCAATGATTTCAACGCCTTGAGTGACCATGATGGGCACCATTTCTTCTTTAACACACCCCGCTGAATTGGTAACGCGAACGCGATAGATACCTTCATCAATTTCTTGAATACTTGGAATAATCACAGTGGGTCCTACACCGGCAGAACCACCTTCTGGATCTATCCATTGATAGGTGGCATTTGCTAAGACAGGGGATACTTCCAATTGTATATCGCTTCCCTCACAAGCAGGGTTGGGCTGAACACCCGCAAGCAGTGGCTCATCAAAAGTATTGACATTGACGAGGACGGGATCAGAAGTTTCAGTTGCGCAAACCAAACTTTGATTAGAGTAGGTCTGAACGCCATATACCTGCCAAGGTCCATCGTGGTTGACTGTCGCAGTCAAGGTCAGGGTTGGTCTTGGCGAAGGAATTCCAGGTCCAATTGGAGGAATCCAGATGTAAGAACTTACTCCTGTCAAATTGGTAGAAAGTGTGAAATCATTGCCCGCACAAACTTCTTGAGTGACTGGCGTCAAATTGGGTTTGCCATCAGGCACATCTAAGACATTGACGACAGTTGTAGCTGGAGGTGAGAGGCACCCACGCAATCCGACTCGCAGATTGTAATTGCCAGAGTGAATATTTGGATCAGCATCATTGGTGATGACTGGGTTTTGTGTATTCGCATTGGACGAAGGTCCAGTCCAAACATAATCGACTCCTAAATCATCAGTACTCAATTGCAAAGTTTCATTTTCGCAAAGGTTGATGACTGGAGTTGTGACCGTCGCATTGGGCGGACGCACCACATCGACTGGAAGAATATTTGATGGTTTCGACTCGCAACCATTGATTGAGATGGTCAGGTAGAAGCTTCGAGTTTCTTCCGTATTGAGTGGAATATTATGAGGTGCCGGAATTGAAAATGAAGGCGTAATCGTTGAGCTTATTAATGTCCCTGTCGGGAAATTTCCGAAATACCAGTTATAGCTTATCGTTCCAGTAAAACCCGGAGGTGGCGTGGTGTTCAATGTAATATCATCCGAATCCCAACAAACAAGCGAAGGACCGCTAATGGTTGGTTGCGTTGGATTCAATTCTAATGGAATACTTATGCAACTTGTTGATATACAACCTGTTAGCCCCTCGATTTCTATACAGTAACTACCTGCTTGAATTAGGGAAGGAGTCGTGATTATTGGATCTTGATCTGTTGAGATTAGCGCACCTGTTGGTCCAAACCATCTATAGGTATATGAGTTGGCAGAGGACGAGGTCGGCGGATTCGCAAATAGGAATAAGGTATCAGAACCACACTCGAAAGAGAAACTTGGGTTGGCTTCTTCGCCTTCAATTCTCACGAAAGTGGTACAAGTATCTGTGTTGCCTTGGAAATCTTCAACGATTAAGTCCACGTCGATGGTCTGACCGATGAGGGCACAACCGACAGTGCTTGGCACTACGGTCATGTTTGGTATGCCGCAGTTGTCAGTACTATTCGCACCGATGTCCAATGGTGAAATTGTTCCCGTAACCGTTCCAGATGGATTGATCCTGATGACGGATGGTAGGCAGTTTGCCACAGGAGGTTCGTTGTCGATTACATCCAACTGATAGGTGCAAGTGTCAATATTGCCATTAATATCTTCGATGACATAAAACACGTCAGTGGTACCGACATTGAAAGTATGCGTTGGATCATGATTGACGGTATGCATGGTGTTGGCAATGACCGTTGCGCCAGTGGTGTAGTAGGTGGGCGTCAATTGCTCGAAAGAGAGTTCTGCCCAAATTTGGCTGGTGCCATCCGATTGACCATTGGTAGTAACCGATGTGCCACATGGGTTGATGCCTGAACCTGGCCCACCCGGTGGTACTGGAATATTGATATTGGAAACGAAAGTAATTGAAATCACGCCATCTGCTCCCCATGCGTTGATTTGTGCGTCACTAATGGGGATGTTGGCAGTGCCAACTGTGTTACAATCAGCAGCAGTGGTGACGTTGGTATTTGTAGTGCCTAAAACGGTAGTTCCATCTTCACCAATAACTGTGAAGAAACCATCTGTTGCATCAAAGTCGCCTTGAAAGAAAACCCTCAACATTCCAGCTCCGCCTGAGGCATTGCCTGAGATGCTCGTGAAATTGATGGTTTTATCTTGCGCTAAGAAATCATTCAGGTTTGGATCTTCCATAAAGGTGATCAACCTATCACTTGCTCTGATTGGCTGTGTACGAATATAGCCACCCGGAAGTCCACAATTGTCAGTAGCGCCGACTGGCAGCAATAAGGTGACATCTGTATCGCATTCGCCTAAGTCTGTGTTGGCAGTTACATCGGCGGGACAAGTCAGTTGAGGCGCTTCCACATCTGCAACGGCTACGCTAAATGAGCAACTATCTACATTACCTCCGCAATCGGTGATATAGTAGGTCATGGTATGCGAACCGACGGGTATAAATTCCGCGAAAGCGGCAACGGGTGAAACCAAGTTGCGAGGCTCACCATTTATAGAATATTCAAAGATGGTGTTGTTAATCAATTTGGCGTCAAAACTTGCCGAAATCGTTACGGAAGCATTGGGGCAAATATTATTGATAGCAAATCGACCTGTTTGCGTAGTTGGAATATTAGGTTCCAATCGAAACTCAATTATGCCATCATTCAACCAGCTATAAATCTTATTGAGGTCAGTGATTGTGAAGGTCGTTGTACTGGTGCCGCATTGAGTATCGGTTTCCATTGTTCTTCCGAGAAGCATTCCGTCTTCATCAAATACATTGAAAAACTCAGTGGTATCGATTTCCCCATCTACGTTATTGAGGTCAATCACGAAATCGACGCTGGTGCTGGTGATACTTAGCGTTTGCACTCCAAAATTAAGGTCGAAATCCATCGGATCTACTACAATGTCTTGGTCTCCGAAAGGACCATTTGATGTAATCGGTTCTGTGATAGTAGTCGCAAATGTTTGCACTAAATCGTGGCAGTCATCCACAAATCGAGGCGGTTGGAAATTGAGGGTTGCGCCGCATTGTCCAGGGTCGTTATCAACCGCTACATTCGGATGGCACATGTCGATCACAGGGTCGATAGTATCCCTTTCGGTAAATGTCGCGCGCGTGGTATCCGATTTCCCGCAAGGGTCAAAAACAATGAAATCAACGGTGCGCGAGCGCACTGCATTGGAGGCTCCACAGTTTAGCGTTGGTAATGCAGCCTGCGTAGTGGTACCTGTATTGAAGGCGACCCAAGTTAGATTCCCGTTACAGTTATCAGTAGCAGTAGCGCCTCCGTTTACCATCAACCAATTATTGAAAGCGGTATTGGCACTGGTGCCGGAGCAGTCATAAATAGTGTCCTTTGCCTCAGTAATAATCATCGGAGCAATAGTATCAATCGAAGTGATGATTTGATTTTGAATCAAAACATTGCCACAAGTATCTTCCAAACGCCATTCGCGAGTGATGGTAAATTGGCCAGCACATGCACCTGCTGCCTGAGTATCTAAAAAAGTTAGATTTGGATCTGCATCGCAATCATCTGCCACATTGGTCGGTACTCCTGTGAAACTCGTGTCTGTAAATCCACAATTGACTGTCGTGTCTTTTGGAACAATAAAGGTCGGCTTCGTGGTGTCTTGAACTGTAACCAATTGGGTAGCTACTCGCTGATTGCCACAAGCATCTGAAACCGTCCATGTACGAGTGATGCGCACATTGTTGATACAACTCAGGGTATCTCGTGCATCCACGAACGTGATATTTGGAGTTGGATCACATAAATCCATTGCTATCATCTGCCCTGTGGTCGCTGGCAAAACGCCCTGTGAGCAATTAATGACTGTATCTTTTGGAGTCGTGATGGTCGGAGGAGTCGGATCGGTCACCAAAACCCATTGGCGTAAGGTATCCGTATTCATACAGGTGTCCGTAACGGTCCACCTTCTTAAGATTTCATATCGGAATTGCGCACATGATCCATTATTGACTTGCGTCGAAATTTCGGTGTAAACCGGGATGCCTGCTTCGCAATTGTCCATCGCTACCACTGCAGGAGTGTCAGGCATAGGCATTTCGCAGGTGATGCGGAGCGTATCTTCGGTCATTGCGTCCACAAAACTCAAAGTAGGATTCATAGAGTCATCCGCGATGACAAAATTTCGGGTAACCGAAACGGCATTGCCCGATTGGTCAGTAGCAGTCCATACTCTTGACATGACTTGCATATCGCAGAAGTTAGCATCATAGTTATCGACGGGGACTATCTTCTTAGAACCCAAAAAAGATGGGTCGCAAATATCCGTTGCTAACAAGGTGTCAGGGGCAGGAATATCCGTGATACAGGCCACTAAGGTGTCTGGTTTTTTATTGGTTATAAAAACGGGATCATCCGATTCGACAACTCTGATGTCAAAGCAAAAGGTGTCTCTAATTGGAAATGTAGGATTGTTTAAGCTGTCAACGGTTCCTTGCAAGACGTAGTAAATGGTCAAAGTTGACCCAACTTGCACCACTTGTCCATCTACCAAGCCAGTCAATGCTAAATCTTCATTGAAAGAGGTAACATCACACGCATTCATACTGGTACTACATCTTGCTGCTTCGTTGACGGTAGGCAGATGGTTGTCGTACATGAAAACTGCGCTACAGGTGTTGGTTGCCGCCACAAGTTCATCACTTATCGGAGGCGAAAAAACAAAGTACGGATTGCTCAACGTACAGTCCTGCGAAAACGCATTTTTGAAACTAACGATGGAAAGTAACAAACAGATAACCCATGGGAGGGTGGTAAATCGGTTTTGCATAGTGTCAATTAAGTTTAGCGACTTCTAATGCCGATGTTAATGGGATAAAAATTATAAATATTTATATCGGACGTTGCCGATTATAAAATGGACACAAATATGTGAACATTAGTATTTAAATCTTTACAAATCTCATGATGAAGTCAGTCTGATAATCAAATTTTCTTTTCCCTTTCGGGCAAATAAAATTTGATTTCCAATCTGACCACGATCTTTGTCAAGATCAGTTTAATTTAAACCAAAACGTGTAACGGGACTATAATGACGCTTTTGAAAAAAGCTGCTATCTCAAAAATAGCTGCTCTGTATAGGGGAAAAATAGCGTCTTGCTGTTTGTGTAGAAAACTCATTTCATATTATGACAAATTTTAATCCAAAATGGTTAAAACTCATGCCTTATATGTAAAAAACATATAATTTAACATTTTCAATATAACGAGTCCTCCAAAATAAAAAAGTGCACAGAAAAAACTGATAGTTCTTTTCCCGTGCACTTTCTCAATTTGTTAATCGGCACAAATGTAATGTAAAATTACGATTCGCTCTGTAAATCGCCTTGCAAATGTTCCAATTTACGATCCTTGACTCTATCGTTTAGAAAATCGTTGACTTGGTCTAATTCAATATTCGGAATCATTGAGCCGAATAGGTCGATTTTGACCGCGAGATTTTTGAGGTCGCTTTGAGTCAATTTTTGCTTTTTGTTATTTGCCATGATTCTGATTTTTTTGATGAATCATAGAAACAGCAAAAGGGGTGTGGTTAGTTCCAACACCTCTTTTGTTATCGAGTTTTTTTCGCCTCCCGAAGCGAGTTCGGGACAGGTCTTTGGCAAATGACGTTATTTAGCGAAAACTTGTCCCGTATTTTAATCGGGAGCGAAAAAATGAAATACTTTCTTTTTAGCTTACAGATTCCATTTCGCGGTAAGCGACATAGAGTTCAAGGTAGTCGTTTTAATATCCGCGCCGGAGATTAATTTATATCCTTTTCCGTATCTGTAGTCTAATCCTAATTCTAATCTTTTGAGGAAAATTACTGCCAAACCTGTCTGAACGAATAGGCGTTGGTGCAATGCGTCTTTCACTTCAAAAGTCTCGTGGAAGTTATCATATTCCACCTGAGTATCGCCATTGAAGATTTCGCTATAGCTGCGATCCATGTTGGCGTCCATTGTTTTCACGGAAGTGCCATAGATAGACATGTTGCCGCCGTAACCATAACCGATATTGGAACCGATTCCGGCAGTGGCTCTAAAAATGCGTAAGAATTTTGTGTTTTTCTGAATGCTTGTTTCCAAAGCAATTTCTTTACCCATGCTTTCGATTGACATGTAGCTGCTGTTCGTATGGTCATAATAGTAAACGCCATCGTAGCGATTGAAATTAAAAAGCATCGCGACATTCAAGTCAAAGCTTTTCAATTGAGGAATTCCTAAAGTTGCGAAAGCGCGGAAGTTAGGATTTTCGCAAACGCCACCATACATGGTCTCAGGTGCGAAAGAAAGATTTGCAAATCGAGATTGGTCTATGCCTTTTCCGGTGGAAAGCATGTAAGTGTAGTCAAGATTCTTAATCATATCTTCATCGACGCCCATTGAGACACCGACTTGTTTGATTTTAATCTGAGCGGTTGCAAATTGAAAACAAAGGAATACTGCTGTGGAAAGTAGGATTAGCTTTTTCATAAGATGAGAATTTTTTTAATTAAAAATCGAGTTATTCACAGGGAAGACAGAATGGAATTAGTTTACCCTAAATTTTCAAACGAGTAATTGAAAATATTTTGTGTTGCCTCTGATTTTTAACTTAAACGGTATGGAACGCTGATGACCCAGATTGTCATGATTTTCACTAATCAGCGTTGATCTGCTAAATCAGCGTCATCAGCGTTCCATACCATCATAAGGGTTTATCACACCCATGATTTTTAAGTTAAACAACTTAGAACACTGATGCCCAGATTGTCATGATTTTCAATGATCAGCGTTGATCTGCTAAATCTGCGTCATCAGCGTTCCATACCATCATAAGGGTTTATCCCCCAAACTTCCAATTCACCCGCAAACTCACATTCCGCCCCAAGTCATCAGCAAAGTAGCGCAAGCGATTGAGATAGTCACGATAAGCAGTATTGAGCAAGTTCTCCCCCGAAATGCCAATGTCAAAAGAAGAATGTCCAATCGAAACCGAGGTGCCAATTGAAGCATTGAGTAAGAAGTATTCATCGGGCGTGGGAGCGAAGTCTTGCTCTTCTTCGAGGCGGTTTTGGCGGCGCACGTATTTTCCCGAAAGGGAGAAAAAAGGATTCTTAAAGCGGTCGGATGATTTGAAATTATATTGCCAAGCCGACGAAAGGTTATCAGCCGGAATATTGATAAGCGGTAAATTTTGAGTGCGATCCACACCTCTGACCAACGAATACTTATTCACGATTTTGAGTCGTTGAGTTGGTTCAAAAGTCAACTGCCAATCGGTACCATAAATAGTCGCATTGGTTTGCTCATATTTAAAAACTGGAAACGCGCCTCGAATTGTCAAGCGAAAATCCGACTGCGGTTGCAAATAGATGAAGTCATCAATATTTTGATAATAGCCGAGCGCTTGAATGAATAATTTCTTTCGAAAAAACCAATCCACAGAGCCAACTAATTTGGTGGACATCTCAGGCACCAAATCGCGGCTGCCTTCCTCAATTCCGCTCACACCTTGGTGCAAACCGGCACTGTAGAGTTCGTTGATTTCAGGCGCGCGGAGCATCTGTCCTAAATTCAAAGATGCTTTGAGCGACTTTGAAAACTTGTATTTCACCCCTCCCGAAAAGGCATAATTATGAAATTGATGATCAAAATATTCGAAAACGCGTGGGATGGAATTCGAGATGGCAGTCACGTCATAAATCTTCATGTCATAACGCCCGCCTGCTTCCCAAAACCATTTTTTTGCCTCCTTTCGGAGAATGACAAAGCCACTCGGCTGATAACTCAAATAGTTAGGAATCAACGGTAAAATGCCCGTGCCGGGGATGTTGCCATTATCCACGAGGTTGAATTGCACTCCTGACTTGAGGAGCATGCCGTTTCGATATTCTTGATTGAAAACTGTTTCGAAAAAGTGCTGGTATTGATTGAGATGGAGGGCAGGAGTATCGGTTCGTCCGCCTCGGCGCACGTCAAATTCTTTTCGATTGTTGAGTTGTCCGCCATATTTGAAATTTAGGGCGGCATTTTCCGAAAGGAAATATTTTGATTCAAATTTGAGTAAATGATGCTTCACGCGTTGACGCGGCGCATTGATATTGTATGAAAATTTTTCTTCCGTATAGAAAGGCAATTTGCTATTTAGCGCTCTATCCAAATCAGTCAAATTGCCGATATGCGAGCCTCGCAAAATACCAATTTCGGTATTGAACAGACTGTAATATAAATTACTCTTCCAGCGCGTTGAAAATTGCTTTTTTAATTGCGTAGAGAAGTTTGTCTCTTGATTGCCAGTGTTGGTGAGGAAGTAATTTGGCGTATGCGTATCGCCTCTTTTTTTATAGGTACCGGTGACTCGCCATGCTGCCCAATCGGCATTTTGTTCCAATTTGGTGTTGAGTGAATGACCGCGTCCGTTGGTTTGAAAGATGTAATTGACGTTGCCTTGCAAATGCGGGTCTTCCTCAAAATCACCTGCTTCGACCAGCACGACACTTCCCAACGAATTGCCTGGGTAGGCAAGCGCACTGGCGCCTTTGACCACAGAAAGATGGTTGGCAGAGAAAGGGTCTATCTCAGGCGCATGGTCATTGCCCCATTGCTGTCCTGCCTGCGCGACGCCATTGTTCAATATCGCCACTCGATTGCCAAATAAGCCATGAATGACGGGTTTTGAGATCCCCGATCCATTTTTCAAACTGCTGACGCCCGTGATATTTTCGAGCAGATCGGTTAGGGTTTTATTTCCCTCTTTCGCAATTACTTCCGCACTAATGGTCGCGCTTGCTTGGGAGGTATTGTCCTCTCGATGTCCATGCACGACGACTTCGTCCAGTAGTTCTGCGTGATGATGGAGGTAGATTTTAAGTACCGTATCTCTTGCCAATTGAAAATAGTACAACTCTGGTTCGCAACCGATATGGCTGATTTCGATGTGGTATTTGCCCGCACAAAGGTTTCTAAATTGGAAATTGCCCAACGAATCGGTGACCATTCCCACCTCTGCTTCTTGAATATAGACATTAGAAAAGTGCAGGGGGATGTTGGTGCCTTTGTCCAAGACATTGCCCGAAAGGGTCAAGCTGCACTGCTGACCAAAGGCATTTGCCGGAACCTGTCCCGACAACGTCGGGAGGCAAAAAAAGAATGATATGTATAGAAGAATTCTCACGATTTGGTTAACTACATTGCGACTCTCTGCGCAACTGCATGAGTTACGCAAAGAGTCACCGTGTTATAGTTTATCCTACTCAACAGTAACCGGGAAGGTCACTGCGACATCAGTTTCGCCTGCTGCGTTGGTGATGTCGCCATCAGCGACGCCGGCAGCGTCTTTTGTTGGCTCATGAAGCAAGGTCACCAAAACAGTTCCACTTCCAGCTTCGCGAGTGATCAATCGGAATTGCTGCCCAATTGGTCTGTTTGCAGAGTCCGTGTCTGCATATTCGAAGTCGATCGAAAGTCCAGTTGCCTGAAAGAAGAATTGGTGCTCATCGGCTTCCGCCAATATCTCGATGGTGATGTCTTCCTTCTCATCTTCGCCTTCTTCAAAACCACTCACAACGATTACTGCGTCGTAGGTTGTGTTTGGAGCTAAAGAGGTTCCAACGATACTTGGTGCGTTGCCACCATCACCGTCGTCGTCATTAAAGATTAAGGTTTTGGAATCGCCTCCGTCTGTTGGAGTTAAGGTCACAACCAAATCAGTGATAACTTCTTCTTGATTTTCGATTACTGGATCGTCATTGCAGCTTGCAAAAATGAATAAACCAAAAGCGAGGAGATATAAAAACTTGATACTTTTCATGATATATTTTTTTAGTTGGATGATAAAAATAGGGGCACATAAACAGGTATTCGCCGACATGGCAAACCCCTATGTGCATGGAAAAAAATGTAGTAAATTTTGAAAAAAGAGTTGTACTCAGTGTCAATTGCGGAGACTGAAATTATAAAGACATTTCGTTGCGTTGCCGTTCTCTGCTCCGCTCGAACTCCGTTGTGTGAGTACGGTTAGCTATTTATCCAACTAAAGGTGGGCCTCTTAAAAAGATAGGCAATTCGTCAGCTTGTTTTATAAATTCACTTTCGTGAAATATCGCTTTCGCGAAATGCGCATGGTGCGCGAAGCTGACAAATGGAAGGTCATTGATTTCCTCAGGTGAGAAATTGAAAGTACAGATAAAACACTGCTCAATGTGCAGTTCGTCGCCATGAAAGTGCTTTTCATTGCCGACTAAATTACACTCAAAATCGTCTTCATGCGAGTGCGCATGAAAGTGGTGCAAATCCTTGATTATCAGCGCATTGACGAATACCAACGCGAGAAGGATTGCTAAGAAAGAACGATATGTGAGCGGTTGTTTGATCTTTTAATTTTGCACAAGATAACAGAAAAGTTGTGTTTTTTGTTGTGTTAGGGTCTTGACGTTTTTGACGTGTTCTGGTGTTGACGTGTTCTTGTGTTCTTGTCAGTTCTCAATGAACCAATTTATTAGCCATGAACACATGAACACTTCAACACACAAACACACAAACACTTGAACACGTTAAAAACACCTACACATCTCAAAACACATTCACCTCTGGCGTCAATTCAATTCCATATTTCTTTTTCACAGACTGCTGCACCTTTTTAGCAAATTTCCAAACTTCATTGCCCGTAGCGCCGCCATAGTTAACGAGGACGAGGGCTTGTTGGGCATGGCAGCCCGTGTTGCCGACGCGGAGTCCTTTCCAACCACATTGGTCAATGAGCCAGCCTGCCGGGATTTTATATCGCTCATCGGGCAGTTCATAAAAAACGAGATTGGGGAATTTCTTTTGCAGCGCTTCGAATTGTGGTTTTTCGATTTCGGGGTTTTTGAAGAAGCTGCCGGAGTTGCCCAATTCTTTTGGATCAGGGAGCTTTGAAGAACGAATTTCGATGACTGCTTCGCTGATGTCTTGGATAGTGGGCGTGGTGATTTTTTTGTCCGAAAGGACTTGCTTGATGGCGCCGTAGCTATTGTTGATTTGGTGGTTTTTGGTGGTGAGTTTGAAATAGACTTTGGTGATGAGATATTTGCCTTTGAGGTCTTTTTTGAAAACACTGTCTCGATAGCCGAACTTGCAATCTTCGAGATGGAAGGTGTTTTTGCGACCGGTTTCGAAGCTGAGGGCTTCTAATTTTACGAAAGTATCTTTTAGCTCCACGCCATAGGCGCCGATGTTTTGGATGGGCGAAGCGCCGACCGTGCCGGGGATGAGGGAGAGGTTTTCAATGCCACCCATATTTCGCGAAAGCGACCAAAGAACGAACTCATGCCAGTTCTCTCCACCACCAACCGAGACGATGGCGAAGTTGTCTTGCTCTTCCTCAATTTCGATGCCTTTGAAGTCATTTTTGATGACGAGTCCTTCCCAATCTTTGGTGAGCAACATATTGCTGCCGCCGCCTAAAATCAGCACAGGTTGGATGTCTTTTTCGATGGCGTCCCTAAATTCATCAGGGCTACTCACTTTCGTGAAATGAGTAGCCCTGACGTCAATGCCAAATGTATTATAGGATTGAAGTGATACGTTTTTTTGAATCATATTTTTTTTGAGACAAGAGAAGAGAGACCGCTTCGCTCTCTTCTCTCAGCGAAGCGGTCTCTGTTCTCTATTCCATATTTAAGGCTTTTTAGGTTCTTCCTGCCATTTTAGGAGATTTTCGCAAGTGCCGTATCGGTTGTCCAATTTGATAAAGGTCGCATCGACTTTGGAAGCAATCCAATCATCTACAAATTTGCTCTTTTTGGCTTCGATGGCTGCCTTTTGAATTTTGGAGTAGTCTTGCCCCAAGTTCGCTTGGTGAGGCTTGGTGCGCGATTGCAACTGAACGATTCTAAATCCTTTCTCTCCCTGAGGGGTTGCAAATTGAAATGGTTTAGAAACACCTTTCGTCTCCATCGTATCTACTACAAAGAAGACGTCTGAATCCAAATCGGCGATTTCGAAAAAGGTATTGCCGGAACGACCATTGACCATACGGCCGTCGTTGTTGTAGCTCTGCTGTTTTTTATCGCCAAACTTTTTCACTGCCATAGAAAAAGTCATCGAATCCGCTACGATTAAGGTTTGGATGGAATCTAATTTTCGAGCAGTTTTTTGGAGGTCGGCTTCTGTGATTTTGGGTTTTACCAAAATGTGGCGTGCGTGAATTGAATTGCCTCGACGCTCCAACAGCTCAATCAGGTGAAAGCCGAATTGAGACTCTACGATGTCTGAAATTCCTCCTGGTTCGAGATTGTAAGCAGCGGCTTCAAATTCAGGTACGAACTGTCCTCGACGAGTCCACCCTAAATCTCCACCTCCTCTACCGGAGCCAAAGTCGTCTGAAAATTTACCTGCCAACTCTGCAAAATCTGCACCTTCTTCCACAATGCGTTGGCGAAGGCTTTCTAATTTTTGGCGAGCGCGTGTTTTTTCTAATTCGCTGGTTTCGGGCATGATGACCAATTCGCCAACTTCCACTTCTGAACTAAAATAGGGAAGCGAATCAGCAGGTATTTGTGCAAAAAATTGCTTCACTTCTGCTGGTGTCACTTTTACATCTGCCATGACTTGACCTCTCATTCGCTCAGAAAGAATTTGATTTTTGAGGTCTTCTCTAAATTGAGATTTGACCTGCGAAACGGTTTGACCGTAATAGTCCTCAAATTGCTTTACGTCATTGCCCATGAGGGTCAAAATCCGATCAATACGGGCGCTAAGTTGCGCTTCCACTTCCTCATCTGAGATAACAACACTATCAAGTTTTGCTTGATTGATGAGGAGTTTTTGTACCAAAATCTGGTCGAGCACGAAGCATTTGGCATTGTCAGGAAGGACGCCTTGCTGTGATTGAAGCATGGCATGTTGCTCTTCTACTTCTGAAAGTAAAATCAATTCACCTCCTACCTGAGCGACCACTTTGTCGATGATCTGACGTTGCGCGAAAGCGCTAAAAGAAAGTAGGATGGCAAACAAAATCAGTATATTTTTCATATCGAAAATTGATTGTTCAATTGTTTGATTGCTTGATTGTTGAGTTGATGGTCATGAAATTCTTCGACCGTTCTGAAACAATCAAGCAATTTAACAATCAAACAATTTAATTATAAATTTTTATTTTTTGCTGGCGCAACTCTCTGGTGTACATTTCTTCTTTCTTTTCTTCCAGAAATTTTTGTTTACGCTGGTGCAAGATGGCTCTTTTTATTTTTGCTTTTAGAAAGGATTGGGGAGGTGTTGCATTTTTTTGAAGTACCTGAAAAGGACGAAAAAAATATTCAACGCCTTCATCCTTTCGGATAAAATTGGTTACGGTAGCCACATTGGCTTTGGTCATCCAACCTGTCGGCAACTCCTCAATCAACTCGCTGACTTCATACCAAACGCTATCTTTTAGTTTGGCGTCGATGCTGTTTCGGCCAACAAAGTCTAAAATCTTCTCTTGATTTTCTTCTTTTGAAATCTGTTGCCACCACTTTTTTACTTCATTGATTTCAGAATGATTTTCTGGCAATTGAAGCAACCAATATCTGATGATGGGTTCGTTGAGGCGAAAATATTCTCGATTTGCCTCATAGAAATTTCCTATCTCTGCATTGGTCACTGTTGAATCCATCAATTGGTCAATCAGGATGTTTTCGTAATTGTTCTTGACTAAAGAGGCGCGATAATCACGAACCAGTTGGTCTATGTTGAAATCTTTTGGAACATTTCTTTCGGCTTCGTTGAGCAGCACTGCTTCGCGAACCCATTTTTCCACAAAAGCATTGATGATCAATGAGCTGTCCTCACTCGTGCTGCCGGGAGGAATCATTCCTTCCAGTTCGGAAAGATAGAGTTGTTCTCCTTCGACTTCTGCGAGGAGTTTGATGCCTGATGATTCGCCGGAAGGCGTACCACAATCAAACAGAAAGAGGACAATGCAGAGCATTGATAATATGCCAAGGTGTATTCTCAAATTTTTAATTGGTTTGAAAGGTTCAAAGTTCAAGGTTCAATGTTGAAGTCACGTTTGAACGTTGAACCTTGAACTTTAAACCTCGAACGTTTAAAATTTCCCTTTCTTTTTAATCAATTTCTTGTAGGTCTTCTTATTGACTTTGATTGGGAATTTTTGACGCAGCTTTGCAATCCATTCTTTCTCCAATTGGTCTTGATAGTCAGCGACTACGTAGCCTCTTGCTTCTTTGAGACTCTTATTGCCTGGAGGAAGGATTTCTTCAATTTTCATGAAGTTGGTTGATTTGTTGCGCTTGTTGGGTTCGTTGGCAGAGAGGGTGCCGACTTCCCAAGGCAACTTATCTAAGACATCGTTGCGGCCTCTTTCAAAGGTGCGGTCGATAACCGTCAAAACTTGATTGTCGGCGCTATTAAATTTAGCAAGTACGGACTCTGGTTTATTGGTTTTGGCATAGGCGCGCACTTCGTCGATTTTATCTTTTGCGGCATCTTTCAAAGAAAAGAGCGAAACGGCAGCGCGTTTTTCCCATTTGTATTTTCCATCTACGGTTTTGAAAAATTCAGCCAAACCAGTAGTGTCCTGAGATGCTTTGTCCCACACTTCAATCTTGGTGGCTTCAAAAAGCAAAATGCCTTCTTCATATTCGCGCATCAATGCTTTGAAGTCAGGGTATTTGGCTTCAAGATTTCTTTCTTCATAACCAAGACATTCTTTGTTGACGAAGTCGCCATAAAGCAATTTAGCCATTCCTTCGTTGGTAGCAGTGCCTGCTCCGCTGATTCTTTGGCGAGACGCTTCAGAGAGGAATTTCTCAAAATCACTAACCGTTGCTTTATAGTCACTGCCGAGAGAGAAGAGCACATCATTGGCATGATGCCCCGTAGGTTTCCACTTGAAAGTTAGGAAGTTGGAGTCCAAATGCGTGATGTATTCATTCAAACTGCTCATATTTTCTTTAAACCCGCCCTCGCGTTTGATGCGCTCAACCATGGCTCTTTGGGCGATAGTGAAACGACCATCTTTTTTGACTTTTGATTGCAAACCGCTTTTTACGATTTTCAATGGTTGTAAGCCTCTTCTGCTGACTCGCTTGATGATGTGGTAGCCGATATTAGATTTGATAGGTGCAGAATAGTCACCATCCTTTTTTATGGCGAAAGCCGAGTTTTCGAAATCTGGATCATAACGATTGATGCCGAAAAAGCCAATGTAACCGCCTTTGGCAGCAGTCAATTGGTCATCTGAATCAGATTTAGCCACTGCTTCAAATGTAGCGCCTGACTGCAATTTTTTATAAGCCGCGTCGATTTTAGCTTTGGCTTGCCCTGCGTCTTTTTCATCTTTTACTCTGGCAAGTATGTGTGCTACTTCAATCTCCCCGCGTGCTGGGCGTTCGCCAAATACTTTCACTAAGTGGTAGCCCACCTTTGTGCGCAATATTTTAGAAAGCTTTCCTTTCTTGAGGGTATAAGATGCATTTTCTAAAGCATAGAATCCATTAGGGAACATGGCAGTAACAAAGCCAATACGTCCTTTATTTTTTGCTTTGGAATTATCATCTGAGTATTCCATTGCCACATCTTCCCAGTTAGCGCCGCCAACGATCTTTGCTTGCGCTTCCGTGATTTTTTTATAGGCAATCATCGTGTCGGCAGGGTTGGTGGTTTTGCCGAAAGCTACCATGATGTGTCCGATGTCGATGTCTTTCTTTTGTCTTTCATAGACCTCGTCGATGAGTTTGTTGGTCACCTCTTTATCGATAAGGTAAGAATCCGCCAATTGTCTGCGATAGCCATCCAACTCTTTGATGAGAGAAGGAATGGTATCCAACTGCATCTCCTTTGCGCGACGCACTTTGAGTTTGAATTTTTTGTACAAATCCAAATACTCGTCCACAGATGCTTTGGAATAATCTGCCTTGTCGGCATTGGTTTTTGTGTAGATGTAGTTGAATTCGGATACATGTACCGGCACGCCGTCAACTGTGAAAAGTACCGGGTCTTTCTTCTTTTTTTGAGCAGAAAGTTCAAATACAAAAGGAACTACAAAAAGTAATAAGATTAATGTTCGCTTCATTGTCATTGTTTTTGTCTAATAAACCGTGGGTTACAACTTTTCCCGAAAGGGAAAAAGTATTTGTACTACCCT
Source organism: uncultured Saprospiraceae bacterium (assembly GCA_937967625.1). Classification (GTDB taxonomy): domain Bacteria; phylum Bacteroidota; class Bacteroidia; order Chitinophagales; family Saprospiraceae; genus JAGQWW01. Next base: position 1,914 of record CALCJP010000066.1, on the reverse strand, counting down.
ATTTTTTTGCGGCCGCAAAATTAGTAATAAAAGTAAAAAGAGTGGAAGAGGAGGTAACGAATAAAGACAGGAGCAAGGCAAAACAAAAAAACGATGCCGATAAATACCGACATCGCCTTGCTTTCATCTGTTAATAAGGTGGTGAATTAAGGTGTTTTGAAAGAGAATAATTCAACCAAAAAGTAGGGTTAATTAAATCAGCTCCGATAAGAAGCTATAACAAAGGTAATTCATTTCAAGGATTTTATTTGTTTTTTAGTCAAATTTTGGTGCAAAACGATGTTGACTCGCCTGCTCATAGGCATAAGTGATTTCGATTAAAATCGGCTCACTCCATGCTCTTCCAAAAAACGACAAACCAACCGGAAGTCCTTTTACTGCTCCCATCGGCACCGTGATATTGGGATAGCCCGCCGTTGCCGCAGAAGAAGAACTACCTCCCAAATAATGGTCGCCATTCACATGGTCGGTTTTCCAAGCGGGGCTGCCAGTGGGGGCGATGATGGCGTCGAGGTTGTTTTCGTCCATCACTCGGTCGATGCCCAATTCGCGCATTTGTTTTTGCATTTTGGCTTTTGCGTCTAAGTATTCTTTCGAATTCAGGTCGCCTTTTGATTGCGCTAAGGTCAAGATGTTTTGGTCAAACTGAGATTCGATTTCATCACTTTCGTTAAATGCGATTAAATCTTCTAATGATTTAACTTTTGCGCTTTCGCCCAATGACGCGAAATATTTATTCAACCCATCTTTGAACTCATAGACCAGCACGGTGTATTCTTCGTTGCCGACGGATTCTTTGTTGATTTCGTCAATTTCGATGACCGTCGCACCTTGTTTTTTCATTAACTCAATGGCTTCTTCAGTGAGTCGATCCACTTCGGGATGGAATCCTTTCACTTTCGTGAAATAAGCGATTCGTTTGCCCTTTAGTCCGTCTTTTTTCAAAAAGGGAGTATAGTCGCTGTGGCTTTTGCCAACACTTGATTGAGTATAGCGATCTCGGTCATCATTTCCCGTAAGGGCACCCAAACAAGCGGCGGCATCAGCCACGCAACGTCCCATCGGGCCGCCTGTGTCTTGCGTCTCAGAGATAGGGATAATGCCTGCGCGACTCACCAATCCAACCGTTGGTTTGATTCCCACCACCCCATTGGCATGAGCGGGGCAAACGATGGAGCCATCCGTCTCGGTGCCAATCGCAACCATGCATAAATTGGCAGAAACCGCCACGCCCGATCCCGAACTTGACCCACATGGATTGCGCGTGACATCATAAGGATTATTGACCTGACCGCCCAAGCCGCTCCAACCGCTGGAAGACTTGTCGCTTCTGAAATTTGCCCATTCACTCAAGTTGGCTTTCGCCAAAATGATGGCGCCGCTTTCGCGCAATTTGGCGGCAACCCAACTGTCCTGTTGCGCAATCGATCCTTCCAATGCGCGCGAACCGGCAGTGGTGGGCATCTTATCGCCTGTGTCAATATTATCTTTCAAAATGATAGGAATACCATGTAGCGCACCGCGTGATTTGCCATCTGCCAATTCTTTTTCCAACCTCTCTGCGATGGACATCGCCTCTGGGTTGATAGTCAAAATCGAATTGAGTTTTGGTCCATTTTTGTCGATGGCTTCGATGCGATCGAGATAGGCACGTGTGACTTCCGTAATTGAAAAGGTTCCTTTTGCGAATTCTTTTTGCATTTGCTCAATAGTCATTTCCTCAAATTGAAAATCAGAAGAGGAGGTGGTTTCGACAGGAGCTTGACAGCTTGCCGCAAAAAAGAAGAGTAGTGCAACGATTAACTGGTTTAGATGTCTCATTTTGATATTTTTGGCTAAAATAGGGATTAATGAAAATTTTACAGATTGTTTTTTTGAAATGGTTTACTTGTGGGACGACTTTAAGTCGTGCCA
>CALCJP010000065.1 GCA_937967625.1 uncultured Saprospiraceae bacterium | reverse complement strand
TCCAATTCAAGGTCTTTGAATTGATTAAACTGGTGAATATGTATTTTGCTGATTTTCATTTCAAGTGCAATTTAGAAAAAACAACAATAATTTTCGATTTGTAATCAAAAGTTACACCGTTTGCAACGCCACCAATTTCCGATACTCACCATTTTGCGAAAGCAACTCAGCATGCGTCCCGCGCTCAATAATACGTCCTTCTTTCATGACTAAAATTTCGTCGGCATGCTGAATCGTTGAGAGACGATGAGCGATGACGAGCGAGGTTCTGTTTTGCAATAACTTTTCGAGGGCTTGCTGTACCAATTGCTCAGATTTGGAATCGAGAGCAGAGGTCGCTTCATCCAAAATTAAGATTGGGGGATCTTTCAAAACCGCACGGGCGATGGTCAAGCGTTGGCGTTGACCGCCGGAGAGTTTCATGCCTCGGTCGCCGATGTTGGTTTGGTAACCTTGGTCGGTTTCCATGATGAACTCGTGGGCATTGGCGATTTTTGCGGCGGCGGTAACTTGGGCTTCTGTGACGCCTTTTTCGCCGAAAGCGATATTGTTGAAAATGGTATCGTTGAAAAGAATGGCTTCCTGAGAGACGATTCCTAATTGAGCGCGGAGGTCGTTCAATTTTATTTGACGTAAGTCAATTCCATCTATTAAAATGGCTCCCTGACTTACGTCAAAAAAGCGAGGCAGTAGGTCAGCAATCGTTGATTTTCCAGCGCCGGAAGAACCGACGAGGGCAACCGTTTTTCCTTTTTCGATTTTGAAATTGATGTCTTCGATGACGTTGCCGTCCTCTTTTTTGTAGAAGAAAGAAACGTTTTCAAATGTGACGGTGGATTGAAAATTGGCTAATGATTTTGCGTTGGGGGCATCTTGGATTACGTTTTCAGCTTTGAGGATGACCTCTACTCGTTCGACGGCAGCGGTGCCTTTTTGGATTTTATAAAAAGCGGAAGCGAATTTTTTCGCAGGTTCGATGATTGTAAAAAAGGCATAGAGAAAAGCGATAAATGCTGCCACTGAAATTGCTCCTGAATTGACCTCGCGGAAGCCATACCAAATTAGCACTGTCACGACGCCGATTCCCATGAACTCCGAAAGGGGGGAGGAGAGGTCGCTGCGACGCCAAAGTTTAGTGAGCAAGTCGCGATAGGAGTCGTTTTCTTTTGAAAATTTTTCAGATTGATATTCTTCCGCATTAAAGGCTTTGATAATTCGTTGACCGGAAATGGATTCTTCTAAGGTCGAAACCAAAGAGCCTAATCGGTCTAATACTTTGGTTGATTTTCGCTTGAGGGTTTTGCCAATGCCTCCGATGACCACTGCCGTGAAAAGCAAAAGAAAAAACACAAAAAACGTCAGTCCTGGGCTCAAATAAATCATCAAAGTCAACGCGCCAATAATCATCAAAGGTTCGCGCACAACGGTTTCGACGACACTCAAAATACTCGTTTCAATCTCCTGCACATCGACAGTCACGCGCGACATGATGTCTCCTTTTCTCTCTTCCGAGAAATACGAAAGCGGCAACACCAGTATTTTATCAAACAGTTTCTGCCGAATGTCTCTCACGATGCCGTTGCGCACCGGCGCAATAAAATAGACCGCCAAATAGCGAAACAGATTTTTGAAAAAGAATATAAAAACGATGGCAAAGCAGAGATAGACCAAGGCGCGTTCTTTGCCAAAATTGGTGATGATTTGGCTGAGTTCGTAATTGAAGTTGTGGACGATGGACTCGACATTTAGCGAAAGCGGTTTTTGCTCGGTGACTAATTCTTTCTGTCCAAAAAGAATTTCTAAAAACGGAATCAGCATCGGTATGCTAAATACCGAAAAGAAGACCATCAGGATGTTGCTCAAAATGTTGAGAGATACATTGCGACGGTAGGTGCTTAAAAAGCCCAGTAAACTTTTGATTCGCTGCATAGAAACGCAAAGGTGTGGAAAAATAATTTTGTTCTCGATATTTCGACTTCGCTCAACAAATCGCTCCGCTCGAATTCCATTTAGAGAACGTTCGAAATTCTTTTGAAGTTTATCCGTAAGGATTTTCCGATCTGATTTCCATAGCTATTTCCGGTTTTTTCATGGGGGTAAATCCGAATTGTTCATAGAGTCCGTGTGCGTTGCGAGTCATCAACATCCATCTGCGAATGGTTTGGAGATCGGGATGAGATTTGACGAAAGTCATTAATTCCTTGGAGTAGCCGTGACCGCGATGATGGTCGTCTATGAAGACATCTGAGAGGTAGGCGAAGGTAGCTTTGTCGGTGACGACGCGAGCAAACCCAATCTGCTTTTGGTCTTTAAAAACCGAAAAGCAAATTGAATTTTTTATCGATTGCTCGAAAATGTCGAGTGGGATTCCTGCCGCCCAATAGGAGGTTTTGTTGAGGTATTGGTGAACGTAAAAATGGTCGAGACGAGTGCGGTCAGTGGTGATTTCTATCATGGGGGTAAAAATGCTCATTTGGCTTAAATTTTAGACGCCTTTCGGCGAAAAAACACCTATCTTCCCCAAAAATATCTAACTGATGTCAACACAAATCCACCACCGCGCCTGCAACCTCTGCGAAGCCATCTGCGGGCTTGAAATCAAAGTTGAAGACGGAACAGTCACTTCCATCAGAGGAGACAAAAACGACCCGTTGAGTCGAGGGCATATTTGCCCCAAAGCAGTAGCGCTAAAAGACATCTACGAAGATCCCGACCGACTCAAACAACCCGTCAAAAAGACAGCCGATGGCTGGAAAACCATCTCATGGGGAGAAGCATTTGATGAAGTCGAAACGAATCTGAAGCGCATTCAAAAAGAGTATGGCAATAGCGCAGTCGGCACCTATTTCGGCAATCCTAATGTGCATAATTATGGCTCCTTGATGTTTGGGCCAAAATTCGTTCGGAGCCTTCAGACGACCAATATCTTCTCAGCTACCTCAGCAGATCAGTTGCCTTGTCATTTTGCGGCACATCAGATGTTTGGGCATTATTTTTTGATCCCAATTCCTGACATCGATCGCACAGATTTTATGATGATAATTGGCGCCAATCCACTGGTTTCCAATGGGAGCATGATGACGGCTCCTGACTTTCATAAACGCATGAAAGCCATCAGCGAACGCGGAAAAGTCATCGTCATCGACCCGCGCCGAACCGAAACTGCGGACAAAGCAGATGAACACTTTTTTATCAAACCGGGCACTGACGCATTGTTCCTTTGGTCGTTGATTCATTGCCTATTTGACGAAAGTCAAATCAATCTGAGACACCTTGCTGATCATGTCAAAGGACTCGACCTCATTTCCGCGAAAGCGGCGCAATTTACTCCCGAAAAAACGGCAAAAATCACGGGCATTTCAGCAGAAAACACACGACGGATTGCTCGCGAATTCGCCACTGCTAATAGCGCCACTTGCTATGGCAGAATGGGCATTTCAGTTCAAGAATTCGGAGGGCAATGCAATTGGCTGATTTATTTGATCAACACCCTTTCGGGAAATCTGGATCGCTCAGGAGGCGCCATGTTCACCTCGCCCGCCATGGACAATATCGCTCACGGCAAAAAAGGAAAAATCAACCGCTGGAAAAGTCGCGTGAGTGGTATGCCGGAGCGATTTAGCGAGTTGCCGGTCGCGGTGATGATTGAAGAAATGACCACCTCCGGCGATGGGCAAATCAAAGCATTCGTCACCTCAGCAGGCAACCCCGTGCTCTCAACTCCAAACGGCAGAGCGCTCGACAAAGCCCTCGAAAATCTCGAATTCATGGTCTCGATTGATATCTATATCAACGAGACGACGCGCCATGCGGACATCATTTTGCCACCTACGACGGGTTTGGAAACTTCACATTTCGATGCTGCTTTTCATGCCTTAGCGATTCGAAACACGGCAAAGTTTTCAGAGCCACTTTTCGCGAAAGCGGATAATCAACGCCACGACCACGAAATTTTTATTGAACTCACCCGCCGCATGACCGATGGCGAATTTCAATTACCCATCACTGATCCAGAGCATATTGTCGATTATAGATTGCAGCAGCAAGGAAATGGACTTTCCATCAAAACGCTCAAAGAAAATCCATCGGGAGTTGACTTGGGACCATTGAAGTCGGTGTTGCCAGAGCGATTATTTACAGAAGACAAAAAGATAGATTTGGCGCCTGAGAGCATGATGGCGGATGTGCCGAGATTGGAAGCCTTGCTGTCGTCGCACGACTCCAAGTCGTCCGATGACTCTGTGCAAAAAGTATCGGATGATTTGAAAGTATCCGATAACCTGCTGCTCATCAGTCGTCGTCATTTGTGCAGTAATAACTCATGGATGCACAACAGCTTGCGCCTGGTCAAAGGACGCGAGCGCTGCACCTTATTGATTCATCCAAAAGATGCCGCTTTCGCGGAAATATCGGATCAGCAATTGGTACAGGTCAGTTCCGAATCAGGAAGCATTGAGATAATAGCAGAAGTCTCTGATGAAATAACGCAGGGCGTTGTCTGCATTCCTCATGGCTGGGGACATGACCGAGCAGGGGTAAAGATGGAAACTGCTCAAGCGCACGCTGGCGCGAGTGTAAACGACCTCACCAGCGAAAATTTTATTGACTCCCTTACGGGAAATATTGGTTTTTCGGGGATAGGGGTACAGGTGCAAGCGATAGAATCGAATGAGAGCGTTTAGTGGGTGAAGTTTCGGAATGCACTTTATAGATAGATGGTGATAATTGTTATATTTACAATTCATTCTTCAAAATTATAATCCATGAAAAAGGCATTACTTACCTCCGTTTTATTTTTTGTGTTAATTGGTATTGGGTTTTCGCAGTGGGAGCGAATTAATATGCCCGGCAATCGATATTATCCCACCGAGTTAATTCAGTTTAAAGATAAACTGGTTTTAAAAGAATCACATCAATATTATATCTCTGATATAGACTCAATTTTTTGGGAAAAAATCGATCTTGCTTATTCTATCAAAGCAGTAAAGGATGGAACGGCATATGCGCTTGATTTAGATGAAGATGGTCGCCAGACTATTTATACTTCAACCAATCTAATCAGATGGAATGGTTTTCATACCAAAGTCCATAATCCAGTTTATCCATTTAATGGTATTCGGGATGAGTTTGGAGAACTTGTTTACTTCTCAGGTAAGTATGCTGTTTCTTATCCAGAGCAAGAGTATCTTTATGTAGATACGAGCCTTACCTATTTTTCATCACAATCTCATTTTTCACAAAATTTTGATAAACCAATTTCTCGTTATGTAACAGGAAGAAGAGATGAAAATGCTACCGTGGCTGAGACGAATCAGCATGTATGCACAGGAAGGCAATTCGAGTATATTAATTTCTTAACTGATCGAGTACTCACAAAAACTCCTGACGACAAGCGATATGTCATCGAATATAAAGGCAACCTCAAAGAAAAAATAAGACACGATCAGTATCGCTATGTAATCCGCGACAGTAATCTTTTAGCTAAAGATTTTATTATAAGTCCGATAGAAAGTGTTTTGATAGGAGAGGATACTTTGAGTAAAAAACACTTTGTTGCTACTTATTCCAATGATTCGGAATGGCAAATTATTTTTGACTCTAATGAGCAACTTCCCTTTTCGAAAGTGGACGATGGCTATTTATATGGCGTGGATAGCTTCCATCTATATGCACTTAATTTGCGAACAACTGAGATGAATACTTTCGCTTTCGCGAAATATCCCGGCTACAAATTTTTCGTGCGTCGATATGGAGGTCATTTTTATTTACTGGGCAATGAGGGCGTTCAAAGATTAGACAATGATGGTCAGTGGAAACCTACAAATGATGGACTGACGATTAAATCCAATTTTGGGCAATTGTTTATTGATGAAGAAAAATTAATTACTTACATCACTCACAAAAGAACTGTGCAAATATCAGATGATTTAGGGGCTAGCTGGCAAAACTATCAAGTAGATACTTTCGTGACAAATACCCCTAATAATCATGCTTTAGGAATATACTTTGAAGGCAATCAAAGTCTTTTAATACTTAATGAGGGCATGTATGTTTGTGATGAGAAAATGAAAAATTGCGAACTGAAATATAAGCCTGATAACAGACCTGCCAACACCTTTAGGTATGAAGAAAAAATAGTAGCTGCTCCACCAAACCGTAGTGAACTTTATATTTCAGATGATTTTGGAAACACTTGGCAAACTGTTCAAACGGGAGATTTTTACTATAACTTCATCAATCAAAAAAAGGACACTATTTTCTTTTTTGATAGAAATCAGATTTTTAATTATTCATATGACTTTGGAAAAACGTGGAATCAGGAACTAGTTGATTTTAATTACCCAAGTTTTATTGGATTTGAGAAGGGAGATAACTTATTTGCTTTTGTACGAGAAAGAAAAAAAATAAAAGGCATGAGTGCAAGAGACGTAAGAAGCTATTACACAAAAAAATTGGGTAAAACCGAATGGACTTGGCAATACTCCCTTCCTGATCATAATAACTGGCAAAGTTCCTTTTTTAGAGATGAAAACCATTGGTATTCTTTAAGTGGAAATCAAACTGTGTTTAGTAAAGAGGATAAGCGATACATTCCAAGAGCGTTTAGAAGAAATGGTTTGCCCTATGGACAATCCAATCAAATAGAAGGAATTATCAAGAATAAAATCATAGTCCAACACTATCGAGAAGGAGTGTATATGTATGAATTGAAAAGATAGCACCTCCCTAATAACTGTCAACCACAATTCAATTCCCCCTGTCCTTGATTGCGGATTCGATTCAAAGAAGTATTTTAGCTTTTTTGAATTGAAGTTGGTTGAAGTTTTAGTTCAGAAGC
>CALCJP010000064.1 GCA_937967625.1 uncultured Saprospiraceae bacterium | reverse complement strand
CACGAAAAAGGTAATTGACATCACTCTGGTCTCCATGTTTTGAAATAATATTGGAGGCGATTCCAAAATCGGGTTCTTTTTCAATATAAATAAATGCTTCCAGGGTGATTTGATTTCCACTGATATCTAAATCTCCAATATCCATCCAACGAGTTTGTCCGTTATTTAGAAAATGAATTTGGCGAGCAGAAAGAGACGACATTTCCGAAAGGGAAAAAAGGAGGAGAAGGAGGAGGAAGTTTTTCATGAGTTTAGGTTTAGCTGTACATCAGCCAAAGGTAGCAGTCGAAGTTTGAAATTTTTCTTAAGGAAGTTTTAATATTGGTATGGCACAAAAAAAGGGCAGCACCCGAAAGCACTGCCCAATTTGTGGTTGTTATTCAATTTAAGATTTAGTTTACCACAATTTCGATGGCATTGGCGGCAGCTTTAGCAGCGTCGCCTGAACCCATCCCTTTAGATTTGACTTGACTTTTACCTACGCCCAATGTCGTGAGCATTAATTCTATCTGATCAGCTCTTGCGGCAGAAAGTTTCTTTGCTTTGTCGCCACCGTCAGCAGTGTGTACGTTCACGGTGATTTTAGCGTCTTTGTTTGCTTTCAAAGCGGCCACCAATCCTTCAAACTCAGGTTTTGAGAAGTAAGTGATTCTATTTGACTTTTCGTCAAATTTCATTTGAGATAAAGTATGCGTCGTACTTGCGCCTGCTTTTTTAGAGAACATGTTTCCGAATGTTCCCGTAAAAAATTCAGCTGTTTTTTCAGCAGCGTCACCTACTGCTTTTTTGATTTTCGCCCATACCTTCCCGATTCGCTTACCGTTTTTGTCCACGTAGTAGCTGCCTTCTTTTCTGAATTCACCTGCTTTGTAAATGATTTCTCCAGCCTCATTTATTAGGTTGCCAGAATCATCCATTTTTAAGGCAATTTCAGCAGCCATGTTGGTCGTCATTCTTGGTTCTCCATTTTCAGTGGTCATTTCGATGGTTTTCATCTCGATGTTCTGAAGCTTGGTACCGTCAGTCCCAACGACGTTACCAGAAGCGTCTTTGGTGAATTCACCTGCCTTTTTCACTATTTTGCCAGAACCATCCACTAAGTTGCCTGCTTCATCCATACTGTAATCAGCAGTATTTTGAATCACTTCTTTAGTGCCCTGCACCACCTCAGTTGTCGTTTCGACAGCTGTTTCGGCAGTAGCATCGGCAGTGGTGGCAACCTCGCCTCCGCATCCTTTCATCAAAAACCAGCCCGCAGCTAAGATTGCTAACAATGGCACCAACCATTTCATCAAACCTCCACCGGACTCTTTCACTTCGCGAGTTGAGGTAGTGGTAGTTTCTTTTACTGTGTTTCTTGCATTGCCCGCAAAACCCAATAAATCATTTAATTCAGCTGGTGCTGCTTTCGCAACGTGTTCTTTTTGTCCCATCAGAAGGTCCATCAAACCAGAAGCGCCTAAGCCATTTTTCTTGACTTGTTTGCCAATCATACTTAAAACCATTGGAGCCAAAATGCTCATCAATGAGGAACTTTTTGAAGAACCTAAGCCCGTGATTCTGGACAAAAGGTTTAGGACGCCTGCTTTTTTTCCGCCAAGGATAAAAGGAAGTGCGGCAGACCCAATGTTCATCAAGGTGGACATTTTGCTACCATTACCTAAAAGCCCGGTAAGGTTCTCAAACATGCTCCCATCGTGGTTGCCTTCATTCAATAAATCTAACACACTTGAAGCACCTTGCTCAGTGTTTCCCTTGTTGATTAAACCTCCAACAAGTGCCGGAAGCATGGAGTTGATTGCAGAAGAAGTATTGGAACTGTTATCTCCAATGAGTTCAGCTACCTTGCCGATTGCGGCAGAGCCAAGCTGACCTTTTAATAGGTCTAAAATGTTTACCATTTTCTAATAAAAATTTAAGAAGTATTTATGAAAAATAAGAAAATCGACACTCGCCTTTCGGCAAATGTTTTTTTAGGTTGGTGGGGTAAAACTTCAGTCGGTGGAAAACTTATTTTTCTTAATTCGAATGGGCTAAATTTAAACTTCGATTTTTATGACGAATTGAAGTAGTCGAGTCACATATTCCTTCTATTGACCATGTGGTCTTCCTATGATTTTTCCTTCTTTGTATGCTTTCTCAGTTTCCTTATCGACCTCTGGCTCATCGTTTTTTTGCTCGAAAGAGCGCATATCAGGCATTCCTGCATCAACCCAAGCGGTGTACCACGAATTTCCAATCGCTAAGATTGCGTTTCGCATCTGGCGTTCTACCATCCCATCCATTCGTTCATGAAATGCTTTGGCATAACCGGGGCAAGGCATTTGCATCAAAACAGCACCTCTTTCTTCCATGCAATATTGCTGCTCCTTAGGAAAGGTCTGACTCAGATCTTTTTCAATCAGCAAAACACTATCGACCAGTGAATGACTATTTAATACGATGTCCCAAAAATAAGTTTCCTTGTCTTCGATATATTCCGCTTTGCCCACCCAAAAGTCATAAGTCTCATCGGCATACAATTCCGGCAGTCGGCTTTCCCAAAATCCATGAATGCCTTTTTGATTGGTCAATTGACCATTGTAGTTTTCGGTAGTGTGGAGTGGCACGTGGGCGTCTCCGATGTAGTGTCCCATGTCTGCCGAGTGGCGCAAGAGCGCTTTTAGATTCCTTTCGGAAAATGCTTTCGTGATTTTGCGTTGCATGGATTGCAAATGCCAAGGAAGTATGCCGAATTCGGAAAGGGTGTCGATGACTTCGCATTTGCCGAAAGGCAAAACGTCAGACCCAAAATAGGCGCTAAGACTATCTCCATCAACGACCCATTCTTCTTCATAATATCCTTTAATAATATTTCTTACGAAAAATGCTCGATACGATTTAGTAGAAATCGAATCTCTAAATTGCTGATTTTCAAACAAATAAAGGGAGTCCCCTTTCGGAAAAATGATTTTGATATCAGTATGCTGAATCAGGGCGTCTGTCCAATTGCGCGGCAAATTTTCATAGGGCGGCGCTCCCCAAACATCCAAATCAATATAGTGCCGAATGGCTTCAAATTTGGAAGCATAGCGCCGCTTGTCAGGACCAACGGCTTCCTCTCCGATATAGTCAAAATGCTTTTTATAGAAGATTATCAAATCAGGAGGCAGGGTGAAAACTGCCAATTCGTTGATGCGACGATGTGCAAAAAATCCCCAATCGGATTGGAAACTCAATAGAAAAACAACCACCAAAAGTAACCCTAAATTTCTCATGAGAGCAAAGTAATAGAAAACGAAGAAAGAAACGAGATAGATTCAACAAAAAACCAAAACGAAAAAAACCATTCAAAATGAAATTGAAATGCCCAAAAGCATGAGGCACTTCGCCTTTCGGCAAATGGTGGATCAACTCTCCATATATCTTAAAAATCGCAGCCCCACATCCAAGCCATGCCGATAATCCTGCTTGACGGTATCGAGCGAATACACATAGGTGCCGCTCTGCAAAACCTCCTCAGGCGTAATCTGCTGGACTTCCAAGTCTTTGGGTGGTTTTTCGATAAAATCTAAAGCCGCATTATATCGCTCATGGGAGTGCGCGAACGCTTTTTTCAAACCTGGAATTTCTCTAAAATAGAAGCTGCCAAAGTAGTCAGTCCAGCTCTGGGTGGCGCGAAGATTTAAAGGAGAAGTTCGGAGTAAAAGAATCTTTCGAGAGCCTTGATTATAAGCCCACTCGACGGGTAGCTCGTCGCTCCAGCCACCATCAAAATAGGTTTTGCCGTTGATTTTATGCTTGCCCTTAGTGACAAAGGGAAGGGTGCAGGAGGCAATCGCGTAGTCCATCCATTCTTTTGGGGATTTGGGTTGGAAGTATTCAGCATTGCCGGTTTTGCGACGAGTGACCACAAAATGAATCGGTTTCTTCTTTCCTTTTTTTAGTGCTTTTTCAAAGTTGAAAGGAACCAGTTCTTCTGCGACGTTTTTGATGAAGTCTATATCCATGTAGCCCTCGTTACCCAGCGTCCTTCTAAAATTGGTAAACTGAACATCCTTTGCTAAATACTGCATGGCTTCATAGCAATACCGAAATTGATTGCTCAAATAATAGGACAATGCCACCGTGCCTCCCGAAACGGCAATGTAATTATCAAACGGATTGTGTTTGGCGAATAGAAACGCATCTAACACACCTGCTGTGAATGCAATTTTGAAACCGCCTCCTTGTATGATTAACGTATGTTTTTTTCCTTTTTTCAATTAACTGGTTTGTAGTTTTTCTATCAAAAAATATTTCTAAATGTGACGTGATAGATACATTAAAAAAAATAGCAATGTGTTTTATCAGCGCATTAAATATATTTATTTTTAAAATAAATAATAATCATATTTTATTGTTCGTTTTGACTACCGTAAAATAGACGAAATATACCTTTTACTAAATATGTGAAAAATAACTATATAACTCGTCTATATTTACATCGTGTAGTTTTCTCATAGTATGTTTAGTGCTCCTACGTCCAGATTTGCCTCCAGATGTAGGAGTTTTTTTTTGCCCCAAATCCAATGCCTTTCGGCAAAATGAACAGGAGGAAAAAAAAGCGCATGATTTAAACGAAAATCATGCGCTTTTTTATTTCCCGAAAGGGGAAAAATCTAATCACTCATGTCCATATTATGAAATACCTCTGTCACATCCTCGTCTTCTTCCATCTTATCAATTAGCTTAATCACCTCCTCCACCTGAGCATCGTTGAGCTTTTTGGTGTGAGTAGGGATTCGCTCAAAGCTAGAACTTTTGATTTCAAATCCTTTTTCTTCCAGCGCTTTTTGCAAGGTATTGAAATTGGTGAAGGAACCGTACAAGGTCACCTCATCGTCCTCTACCTTCAACTCGTCCAATCCGAAATCTATCAGATCCAATTCTAACTCCTCCGGGTCTCCAATCGCTGATGCTTCGAGTTTGAAAACGCTTTTTCGCTCAAACATAAAATCAACTGAACCAGAGGTGCCCAATGACCCACCATACTTACTAAAGTGGTGGCGAATGTTGGCAACCGTTCGGTTATTATTATCAGTGGCAGCCTCCACAATCACCGCAATGCCATGAGGCGCATAGCCTTCAAATAGCGTTTCATCGTAATTGGCAGAATCTTTTGAAAGTGCTTTTTTGATTGCATTTTCAATATTTGCTTTTGGCATGTTTGCCGCCTTAGCATTATTCACCGCAGCTCTCAGCCTCGGATTGTAGTCGGGGTCTCCCCCACCTGCTTTAACTGCTATGGAAATTTCTTTACCAATACGGGTAAAGGTTTTGGCCATCCCGGCCCATCTTTTCATTTTTCTCGCCTTTCTGAATTCAAACGCGCGTCCCATTTTTTTCTAATATTTTGGTTGATTTTAAAAACGGCTGCAAAAGTAAGGGCTAAATTGGTTTTTAGCTACAGTTTTATACCTTTAATTGTGAAAAAGAATAGAGAGAAGAGACCGCTTCGCTGAGAGAAGAGAGAAGTGTATTGTCTGGTCTCTCAGCGTAGCGTTCTCTGTTCTCTCCTCTATTTTCAAAATAAACAAAATGGCTAAACTCAAAAAAGAATTAACCCTATTTGGATTAACGATGGTCGCCATCGGTAGTTGTATTGGTAGCGGAATTTTTCTAACTCCCAGTTCGATTGCCGGTGCATTGCAATCACCCAGTTTGGTTTTATTGGTCTGGGCGATTGGTGGCGTAGTGGCATTGACCGGTGCGTTGACTTTTGCAGAATTGGGCGGCATGTTTACTGGCTCAGGTGGCGTCTATGTGTATTTGAAAAACGCCTATGGCGACCTTGCTGCCTTCCTTTATGGTTGGTGCATTTTTACGGTAATCACCTCCGGAGCGATTGCAGCTTTAGCCATCGCTTTTGCGAGATACGTCGATTTTATTATTCCCTTAGGGGAAATGGGGCGGCTGTTTTTAGCCATTTTGGCGATTCTTTTGGTGACCCTAATCAATGTGCGTGGCGTAAAACTCGCCGAGATGTTTGCCTCTCTTTTTACCACCTTAAAGCTATTGGGCATTTTTCTCATCATCATGATTGGCTTCATTGCCTATTTTTCTTGGAGTGATTTTCAAGTGGATTTTTCACTGAAAAGCACTTCTGCAACTCCTTTTGCTATGGCATTGATTGGAGTCCTTTGGTCTTATGGAGGCTGGCACCATGCGAGCTATTTGGCGGGAGAGGCGAAAGACCCACAACGAACCATTCCGCGAGCAATGATGACGGGGGCGCTTGTGGTAACGATTACTTATTTGCTCATCAACTTAGCTTATCTTTTTTTACTTCCTATCAGTGAGATTGCGGGTTCGACCGCCGTCGCCGCAGATGCGGTCAAAAGCATTTTTGGCTGGGGTGGTATTTTCATAGCAATTCTGATAGCGGTTTCGACCTTCGGGACGGTTGGAATTTATACGCTCTCTGCCCCTCGTATCTATTTTGCGATGGCGAATGATGGCGTCTTTTTCGATTTTTTGACGAAAGTCCATCCCCGATTCGGAACGCCTGCCAATGCAATTTATCTCCAAAGCCTATGGGCAATCATTTTGCTCCTACTGTGGGGCACTTTCGAAAATCTGATTACCTATGTCGTTTTCATGGATTGGATTTTCATGACTTTAGCAGCGGCGAGCATCTATATCTTTCGCGCGAAAATGCCAAACACTAATCGTCCCTATGAGACGGTTGGGTATCCAGTTATTCCAGCGATATTTATACTAATTTCTATTTGGTTTTTGGTCTATACCCTTATCGGAAAACCCACTCAGGCAGTAGCAGGATTGGTTTTGTGTGGGATTGGCGTTTTAGTTTATTTTCTTTTTAAAGGGCAGAAAGAGGGGTGATTGTTTCGTGGCTTCGCCACTGATTGTTTGATTGTTTGATTGTTTGATTGTTTGATTGTTAAGCTCGCTTTCGCGAAATGAACTTGCAAATCAATTTGACGAAAACTTGTCCTGAACTGGCTTCGGAGGTCGAAAAAACAATCAGCCACGAAGCGGCACAACAATCAGCAAAGCGAAACAATCAAACAATCAGCCACGAAGTGGCGCAACAATCAGCAAAACGCAACAATCAAATTACGACTGATAATTAAACATCACATCAAACGACAACTCCACGTCGTCATTTATGACCTTATCACCCACAGCGCCAAACAAGCCAGAGCCATATTTGATTCCAAACTCAGTTCTGTTGATTGAAAACTTAGGAGAAGTTACGTGGATTTTTTTATCCAAAACTTCCACATTGGCAGGAATCGAAACTACTTTGGTGACACCTCTCAAAGTCAAAGGACCACTGATAGAATAGTTGAATCCATTTTTCGCATCTTCGATAGGTTGGATTTTTTGAAAGACGAATTTCGCAGTTGGAAACTTTCCAACATCCAAGAAATCTTCGTTTTTCAAGTGCCCATTGAGACTCGCTGCTTTGTCGCCCATATCATCTGTAGTTGCCAATGAAGTCACGTCAACAGTTACCTCTCCAGCAGCAATGCGATGGTCGATATATGCCAATTTACCCGCAGACACCTTCATGGTTCCAGCATGGCCGCCGCCAATTTTTTTGGTACCTTTCCAAGTCATCGAGCTATTTTTTGGATCCAACTGATAAATTTCAGCCACCACGTTTGTGATTTTTTTGGTATCCATTATTTCTTCGCCTTCCTTCGCTTGGTTCACGACATCAGGAGCATCAACTGTGCTTGCAGAATCACCTCCACAGGAAGCAAAAATTAATGCAAAAGCAAAAAGTGTTGGTATTGAAAAATTCTTTTTCATGATTAATGTTTTATTGAATATTTAGTATTGATTATTTCTAAACCCTTTTGAAAACAATAAGTTTTTTTTGATTTTCATTTACATTTAGATTTTCATTTACATTTAGATTTTCATTTACATTTAGATTTTCATTTTGATTTTCATTTTCATTTTGATTTTGATTTTCATTTTCATTTTCATTTTGATTTACATTTTGATTTTCATTTTGATTTTGATTTTCATTTTGATTTACATTTTGATTTTACCCCCCACTCCAACTCACCTCCAAGTCATCAATTAAAATCTCGGTTTGATCTGGGTTCCAAATATAAACTTTGACTTTGTCCTTTATCATTTTATAATTTGGAATCGGTCGTTCCATCTCAACGAAATGCCACTCTCCCGGTTGCGCATCAGGGGCAAAAATCGGATCTGCATGGTAATCGAACGACTTTAGAGCAGATTCGAAAGAGATGACCCCACGAGCGCCGTGTTCTCTTTTTTCTATGCCTTTCGGCAAATATGCCCAACAAGTCATCTTTACGGTCGGATTAGGCACATGCAAAAAACTATTGATCCAACCCGTGAAGCTTTTCGAAAATGCTTTTTTCTTTCCTAATATCTTACTGAACTTCCCCGACTTGACTTTCGTCGAATCCGAAAATGTCAAATCTGCCTCTTCTTCAAAACCCGTTTTTAGTAAAATCTGAGCATTCGCAAAAGTGCTATCGAATTCGAAAAGGCAGGTTTTTTTATTGCCATTTTCTTCGATGTTGACACATTCAATCAATTTGAATCGAGGGTCTTCCTCAAATTTAGAAAGTGGAATTTTTCCTTCCTGTACCGAAAACCAACTGTCCCAAATCGCAATGGATTTAGAAGGAATCGGTTCCCCTGAAAACAACTGCCCGTTTTCGCGATGGCTCATGGCGTCAAACCAATCGGTATCAAAAACCACTGCGGGATAGATGGCATCAAAGTGATGGGTGTATCCTTTGTATCGCTCTCCATATTTTTCTTGCAATTGTTTCTGCCCTCTTTGGATGGGTTTTAATTCGAGGTCTCTTTGGTAGTCCAATTTTAGAAACAAAAACACCAACATGAGGCCTGCCATGCTGAAAAGCAAAGGGTTTCGAAATCTCGTTTGCGCATTCTCCGAAAGGAGGCTAATCAAATAATTTAAGCCCTGAACGATGATGATGGCAAAGAGCGGAATGACGCCTATCATCACTCGCATTAGCCCAAAGGAATTGAAAATACCAAGGTACCAATAGAGCGAATGTGCGATAAAATAGGCGATGGCAATTCCATAAACCAACCAAAGTTCATCTTTTGAGAATGGGGCTTTTCCGAGCCAATATTGCAGCAATCGAATGCCTCCTACCAGTACTCCAAAAATTAATAGCACAGGCTGCAAATCACCAATCACAACATGCATATTATCAGCAAAATGCCACAGTGGCCCAGAACCATAGGAACCGTTCAAAGTGGCATAGGTCATTTTATTGAACACCCACAAAAAGTCGCCATAGTGGAAGAACCCGATTAAGCTATAAACAATGTGCCCAACAGCGAGCAGCGGCAGTAGTTTCCAATGGCGTTTGATGAGCAAATAGAGAATCACCACGCAAAAAACTATCAATCCTTCCGACCGCACAAAGGGCAAAAAGGAAAGCCATAGGACGGCTGAAACGTTTTTTTCCGAAAGGAATAAATAAATACCCACCATGAGCCAAAAAGCAAACATCGGCTCGGTCAGTCCCGACAAGGTGTGGGAGATATTCATTGGCGCAAACATGATTGGAAAAATGACCAGCCATGCGTTTGGAATATTGAGTTTTAGACTTGATTTCCAAGTAAGCCAAATCGTTGCGATTAGCAGTGCGATATTGAATAATTTCATGGCAATGAAGCCGCCCTGTGCGATGGGAGCAGTGAACAAAACGAAAACGGGTTTTGCCCAATGATTGAGAAAATTTTCGGGATGCTCAAACGCGAATCGAGAGAACAAATAATGAAATACACTGTCTCCCTCGTCGCCGGTTCCGTTGGCAACAAAGGCAAGGACTACCATCGCGGCAGCAAAAATCAATAAGGAAATAGAAACGAGTTTTCTCATCAAAAACGGTCAAGGTTCAAAGTTCAAAGTTGAAGGTTCAAGGTTCAAGGTTCATAGTTCAAGGTTACACGTCATGACGTTGAACGTTGAACTTTCAACGTTTCTCAACTTTCGATTACAGAAATTCGAGCCGCTAATTTAGCAGGAATATTGATGGTTTTATCCCCTTGTTGGATTTGAATTGATTCTTTTTGCTTTCGCAAAATGGTCAGGGAATCATCGGGCAAGACGCCGAGTTTCCAAAGTGCAGTGGAGATTTGGTCGCTGATCTGGTTGGCAGCAATAGTGGCTGCTTTGTTGCTATCCACCTGAAGTAGCGAAAGAATCGGCGACCCCGTCTTGGATGGGATGAGCGAACCATGAGGATCGCGCTGTGGGAAGCCTAAATGAGCATCGACCTCATCGAGCAGTTCTTCTGGGAGGAGGTGCTCGAGGCGTTCGGCGTCGTCGTGGATTTGGTCATCGTTGAGACCGACTTCGTTGACGAGGTAGGTTTCCCAGAGGCGATGTGCGCGGGTGAGTTTTCCGGCAGCTTCGCGACCGCTGTCGGTGAGGGCGATGGTATGTTTTGCTATTTGGTTTTTGGCTCGGAGGGTGCTGATTAGGCGATTGAGTTCACGACTGCCGAAACCTAATTTTCCCGAAAGGGAGTCCAAAGTCAATTGTCCTTTTTGCTCCAATTTGAATGATTCTTTGAGGACGTCTTCTAAATGGATTTTGGTTTTCAATCGCCGCTTTTGGAAAAAACGGAACACCAAGCCTTTTTTAGGAGATAGAAAGGCAGCCAATAAAAACAAAGAAGCCGCAACCAATACCATGGCAGGCCCAGGGGTGGTAATGTAAATGATGGATAAAAATAGCCCCAATACAGTAGAAGTCAATCCGATAAGTGCTGCTAAGATCACGACTCGCTCCAATCTATGGGTGAGTAAAAGCGCTGTCGCAGCTGGGGTCACTAACATGGCAACGACTAAAATCACTCCAACGGTTTGGAGTGCTGCCACCACCACAAATGATAAAAGCAACATCAAAAAATAATGCATCAAATTAACAGATATGCCCATTGTCTCGGCGATGGTCGGCTGAAAAGTGGAGACAAATAACTGGCGGTAAAAAATTATGACATTGATGATCACATATATCGTTAGGCCGGTGGTTAGGTACATATCTTCATCGGAAACGCCGAGCACGTTGCCTACCAGAAAGTCTTTGATATCTAAATGAACGCCTTCAGATTTGCTGATCCATGAAATACCCATCACCCCGATGGCAAACATTGCGGTAAATACAATGCCAATAGCAGCATCGTTTTTGGTATGAACGTTTTGTTGAATCCAAGTAATTGCCACCGCTGAAAGCAGACCCGCAGTTACAGAACCAATAAAAAAACCAATCACACTATAACCTGAAATCAAAAAGGCAAAAAAGACACCTGGCAAAACAGCGTGCGAAAGCGCATCACCTATCAAAGCCATATTTCTCAAAACAATAAAACAACCCAAGACACCACATGAAATCCCGACCATTGCAGCCGAAACCAATGCTCTAATTGCCCAAGGTTCTTGTAAAGTCAACCATAAATCCATAAGCAAATGGTTATTTTTTGCAAAAATAGTGTTTATTCACATCATCAAAAAATATTTTTAGACGAATCTAAAATTTTAGACCAAATCCTCCAAATGAAAGAGAGACTGCAATTAAAATACGGGGAAATAAAGATGAAAACTGCTTTCTAAAAAGTTTATGAAGGGAATTCTTGTAACTATTAAATGAAGGTTTAAATTTACGATCCATTCCAAGCAATGCCGTATGAGAAGCCTTCACACTAAAAATATTGAATGACTCGGCAAAGAAAGTTTGATACGTTAATCTACAAGGTCTCTGATTTTTTATCAGCGATGTTGGCTTGGGCGTTATTCTTTGCTTACCGCAAAAACCTGGAAGGGCATTCTGTAGAGACCATCTTTGATGACCCTAAGTTTTACTATGGCATTTTGTTGATACCCATCGTTTGGACGCTTTTCTATAACATCTTCGATAAATACAAAGACATCTATCGCTTGTCGCGAATGGAGGTGTTGACGCGCACCTTATTTCTTTCATTTTTTGGTGTTATCTTTTTGTTTTTCACCTTGATCTTGGATGATGTGGTGACTGATTATCGAACTTATTATTCTTCATTTTTCACGCTATTTTTTCTTCATTTTCTCCTAACCGCTTTGGTTAGGATGTTCATCCTGACGAGAGCGAGTCGAAAACTTAAAAGAGGTTTGGTCACTTTCAAAACCATCGTAATAGGCGGGGACCAAAAGGCACTGGAACTTTACGAAGACGTCGCCACCCGAAAAAAGGGATTGGGATACAATTTCGTGGGATTCATCGACTCAAACGGAAACAGCAAAAAGGTATTGGAAAAGCATCTGCCCTGCCTCGGAAAAATTGAAAACATCTATGACGTCGTCGAGGAAAATGAAATCGAAGAAGTTATCATCGCAATAGAAACCAGTGAGCATAATCGCTTACGCGAAATATTGAATGTACTCTTCGAATTTGGCGACCGGATTTTGGTCAAAATCATACCTGACATGTATGACATCATGTTGGGCAATGTAAAGATGAACCATCTCTACGGCGCAGTTTTAATTGAAATCAGGCAAGACTTAATGCCACGCTGGCAACTGATTCTAAAACGAATCATTGATATTGTCTTCTCCAGCTTATTCCTGATTTTCTTTTCTCCGGTGTATCTCTACATCGCGATTCGAGTCAAACTTTCTTCTCCTGGACCAATCTTTTTTAAGCAAGAGCGAGTAGGTCATTATGGGAAAAAGTTCAATATCATCAAGTTCCGCTCGATGGGCATCAATGCCGAATCGAAAGGACCTCAACTCTCCAGCGATGACGACCCTCGAATCACGCCCTGGGGCAAAACCATGCGCAAATATCGACTGGATGAATTACCTCAGTTCTGGAACGTGTTGATAGGTGAAATGTCACTGGTTGGCCCTCGACCAGAACGCCAGTATTAC